>JBBIQB010000080.1:0-14798 GCA_037442545.1 Bellilinea sp. | reverse complement strand
TGGGCTTGAACAGTTCCTTGTCCCTGCCCGCCTAACCCGAACTCACGTTAATTAGTTGTGATTTTTTTAATAGTTGAGCACTACTGACGATTATATGTGCTTCTTCGTCACTTATAGCTTTTCGCCAATGGCCAATCGCATATCTCTTGACAATTTTTTTTCGAATGGTTACAGGTAACCAATGAAAAAATGGAAACATCGCATGAGGTTCAATTGGAAACCAGAAACTGGGCGTCTGGATAAAATATTTCTGCCCTACACGAAGGATTTCACTCGCAAAGGATTTCATCTGCTCAAAACCACCAACATGTTCAATAACACTATTGGAATGGCATATATCAAAGGATTTGTCCGGAAATTGAACAAACCGGCCATCTCCGATTACTTCAACAAAGAGATCATCTTCCAACGTTTCATTCAAAGGCTGCATATTAAGTAAGGTAATTCTTATATTTCGTGACCTAAGCCAATCAATTGGGATAATATTCCAATAATTTCTTGTGCCACCCACATCCAATATGTTTACATATCCTTTTACGGTGTACACTTTGTCGATCATTGTTTTTAATATCTTGCTTCTTCGCTTTCTCAGTTGGGAACCGATCGAATTGGGATTATGGTAATTTGAGATTTTTTTTGCAATAAATTTGGTGATATTCATCAAAAATTTGCCCGCTTTTATTTATGAACTCTGCGTAAAATTATATTATATATATCTCGAATCACCAACGGGATCAGGCTCCACGGCTCAACCAGATAACGCTTTGCCAGCCGCCCCGGCTCGCTTGCCAGGCGGAACAACCACTCCAGCCCCAGCCGCCCCATCCAGCGCGGCGGGATGGGCACTGCCCCGGCAACGTAATCGAAACAAGCCCCGGACAGCAGCACCGCGTTGGCGCGGATGCCCGCCCGGTTGTCCACAACCCAGTGCTCCTGGCACGGCATGCCCATGCCGACCATCAGCACGTGCGGGTCGAAGGCGGCAATCTGCGCCAGGACGGCTTCATTCTCCGCCTGCCCAAAGTAACCGTGCCGGGTCTCGATCTGCAACCCGGGATAGCGCGCGCGCAAGATTTGCGCCGCCTGCTCTGCCACGCCGGGTTTGCCGCCCAGGTAGAACACCCGCCAGCCCCGCCTGGCGGCTTCCGCCATCAGCGGCCAGACCCAATCCATGTACGTCACCCGGTGTTGGGCGCGCAGCGGGCAGCCCAGCAAACGTCCCCAGAACACCAGCGGCATGCCGTCGATGTGGATCAGGTCTGCCTGGCGGTAAAAACGGCGCATTTTTTCATCCCGCTGGTACAGGTACAGGCTGTGCAGGTTGTGATGGCCGATGATTTTCGTCTGCCCGGCTGCCACCGCCTGCGCTATGCTGGCATTCAACAGCGGGATGGTCAACAAGTGCACCTGAACCCCCAACAGGCTGCAGGCTGCCGGGCTGGCGACGGGCGGCAGTGGCGACTGTTCCGCGTTCACCACAGCGCCCCCAGCGTCCAGTCCCACTGGCGCGGGCGGAGCACCCCATTCCCGGCTTCCGGCGAGAGGGTCAATTCGCCAAACACCACGCGGTTGTCTTCCAGGCGGTACAAATCCACGCGCACATAATCCGTAAACCCGCCCAGGCGTTCGGCAATTGCAATCATTTCGTCCAGGTTGGGCGGAGGTTCAGTCGGGCTGCCCGCCGGAATGCCCTCCAGCGCCAGGTGCTGCGGATTCCAGTCGCGGTCGTAATACACGCGGGTGTGGTTGCGGTAACGCCCGGTATCCACCTGGATCAGCCGGGTTATACCGTGAAAAACCAGGAATTTATAATCCAGCGGGATGCCGTTGCGCGCATCGTCCAGGCGTTCTTCGATCAGTACACGCGGCGGAATGCGGGTGTACCACCATTCGTTGCTCAAGTAGCCGAACTCGCGCTGCAGCAAGGCGCGCGCCTCGCGCGCCAGATCCTCCGCGCCCAGACGGTGTTTGTCCTCCACAAAGCGGACGAAATCAGCGCCGCTGCCGTGGGTGGCTTTGAGCACGAAACGCGCCGGCAGGCTGTCGAACGGAATCTGCGCCGGGTCATCGCCAACGAAATAGACTTCCTTCAGCACGTGCGCGCCTGCCTGCTGGCGGACGAAGTCGCGCACGGCGTATTTATCCGCCAGTTGCGGAAAGAGCGGGTTGTGGTCGAAGACCTTGCGGTGGCAAATTTTTTCGGTGTATGTAACCGGCTGGCGCAGGTTGGGAATGCGTTTGAACTTCAACACGTAGCTGAGCCATTCGTACTGGTACGGGCTGAGCCAGCGCAGCGACGCGCGGCGGATGGAACGCTTCAGGCGGGTTAAACGCGTCATGCAGCCACCCCCTGGCGGGCGGCGAGGATGCGCTCCACTTCGGGGATCAACCGGCGGATGCGCGACTGCCAGGTGTGCCAGTTCAGAATGCCTTCGCGCGCCTTGCGCCCGAAACCTTCCCACAGGTGAGTCTCGCGGTAGGCGCGCCGCAGGGTTTCCTTGAGCGCCGTGCGATTGCCCGGCTCGAACAAGTAGCCGCTTTCGCCGTCGCGCACCACCCGGCGGGCGTCTTCGTAGGCGGCTGCCACCACCGGCTTGCCCATCGCCTGGTATTCGTACAGCTTGAGCGGTGAAAAATACATTGCCCCGGCGCTGGGTACGTGCGGCGCAGAGTAACCCAGGTCAAACCCGGCAATGTACCCGGCGACATGCTCGTGCGATACGTGACCAATAAAATGCACCTGATCCGCCATCCCGCGCTGACTGGCAAGGGTTTGCCAGGCGGTTTTTCCCGGTCCATCGCCGACCACCACCAGGCAGTAGTGCACCGCCTCGGCGCGCAGCTCCGCCAGGCTTTCAATGAGCACATCCAGCGCCTGCCACGGGTAGAGCGTGCCGACGAATCCCAATGCCGGGCATTGGGCAATCCGCCGCGGACTTGTTTTGTGCGGGTCGAACAGCGCTGTATCCACCCCGTTGGGCAGCACGACCACTTTGTGCGGGGATATACCTGCGTCGGCAATCAGAATCTCTTTGAGCGTGTTGGATACGCACACCAGCACATCGCACTGCCGGTACGCCTGCATCTCCACCTGCTTTGCCAGGCGGTGGAAATGCAGCGCGCCGCGGTCGAGGCGCGCCTCACGGAACAATGGGGCATTGGTTTCCAAAATCCACGGGACGCCTTTTGCCTGAAAAGCGCGGCCCAGCGACTGAAACAAGCCCATGCGCTCGTAAGCCCAATCCACCCGCCCGACCTCCGCGGCTGCCTTGCGGGCGTGGTAGCCCGCCAAAGCCACCCGCAGCAGGTCGGCGGCAGCCCGGTTGAACGGGTTGCGGCTCATCTGGCGGCGCAAATCGGCGCCGCTCCACCGGTCGGGCAGACGGTCGCCGACGATATAGGGAGTCACCTGCCAGCCTTCGCTCTCGAAGGCGCGCATCACGCCGAGAATGTGGCTGCGCGGTCCGCTGGCGTCGGCATTAACCCGCGTGGATACGCGCGGCGCGCCGGACAGGTAGGCAACTTTGCGGGCTGGCTGGCTCATCGCTTCTCTTTCCGTTCCAATACGGTCTGGCTGTCTATGATCATCCGGCTCACCCGGGTTGTCCAACTGTGACGGGTCAACACTTCCTGGCGGGCGCGCTGACCCATGGTTTGCCATTGCGGCTGACAGTGGTACGCTTTGCGCAAGGTGTGCTTGAGGCTCTCCTTATCCTCGCTCTTGAACAAAAAACCGGTTTCCCCTTCACGGATCAATACCCCGGCATCCTCGAACGAATCCGAGGCGATGACCGCTTTTTCCATCGCCATGTATTCATAAATTTTGGATGGCGACCCGTACATACTGCCCGCCTGCAGGGCAATTTGACCGGAGTACGCCAGGTCGAAGCCCTTGATGTATGCCGGCACCTCGGTGTACGGGACGCGCCCGGTAAAACGCACCTGCTCGCCCAGCCCCAGCCGCTCCACCTGCGCCTGCCAGGCGGCGCGGAATGCCCCATCGCCGACCAGAACCAGGTGATAGACCATCCCTTCCGCGCGCAGTTCCGCGACCGCTTCGATGAGCATATCCAGCGCCTGCCACGCAATGAAAGTACCCACAAAGCCGATGGTCGGCGCGGTATCGAACCGGCGGGAGGTCACACCGGCCGGTTCGAAGCGCTCGACATCCGCCGCCACCGGCATGGTGATGATCTTCTCCCGCGGGATGCCCAGTTTCGCCACTACCAGGTCGGTCAGGGTGTGGCTGATGCTGACCAGAACGTCGCAGCGCTGGTAGACCCAGCGCTCCCAGCGCCGGGCAAGGTCCTGCAGGACAACCACCGAACGATCCTCAACCGCCTCGACATACATCAAGCCATTGCACTCGACGATCCACGGGATGCCCTTGCGTTGCAGCCCGCTGCCCAGCGCCTGGAACACACCGTAGCGCTCGTAACTGAAATCGGCGCTCGAAAACCGGCGCGCCACCCGCCAGCGGTTGTACATGCCCAACCCCAGGCGGACAGCGTCCGCGCCCAGCCGGTTGACCGGGCTGGCTCGCATGGTCAGTTCACTGCTCTCGCCCACCACCCAGCGCTCGGGCACGTGGTCGCCGGCGATAAAGGCGTCCACCTCCCAGCCCAGCAACTTGAATCCCTGCATGACGCCCAGGATGTGGGCGCGCGGACCGGATGCAGCCGCGTCCGGGCGGGTGGACACCCGCGGCGCGCCGGACAGGTAAATGATTTTTCCGGGTTTGGTCATGTCGACTGCGTTCATATCCCTTTCCAGGTCAACCGATCATTCCGATGCTTCAAGGTAGATTTTCTCCAGATCGGCGACATAGCGCCGGATGTTGAACAGCCGTTCGGCGCGCTGGCAGCTTTGCGCGCCCATCCAGGCTCGTTTTTCCGGGTCATCCAGCAGACCGATGATCGTATCCGCCAACAATTGCGGATCGAGCGAACGGGGCGGTTGCAATCTACCCTCCCGCACCACTTGCGCCGGCATTGGTGAAGCGCGCTTCGCGCGAATGGGTCGCACCGGTAACGTTGGCGCCAGCAAAATTCCCGCTACGCCGTCCTGTACCGCTTCGGGGATGCCATCCACCGCGGTGGCAATCACCGCCTTTTCCTGCAGGGCTGCCTCGACGAGGACGTTGCCGAAGGGTTCGCGGAAGGAAGTACTGACGAACAAATCGAACCCGGCGATTAGGTCGCGGGCGTCGTCGCGGCTGCCCGCCCAGTGAAAGCGCTCGGCGATGCCAGCCTGCTGCGCCTGGTGCTTTAGAAAAGCCTCCTGGGGACCCTCGCCGATGACGCTAAAATGCGCATTCTTTCTGCGAGGGATGACCAGCCGGGCGGCATCGATCAAGGTCCAGTAGTCTTTGGGGGTATCCAGCCGCCCGACGCTGCCGACCACTTCGGCATCCAGGGGGAGTCCCAGCCGCCGGCGGGCTTCCGCCGCGGGCAGGCGCTGCGGGGCGCGCACGCCGTTGTACACCAGGCGGATTTTGCTCGCCGGAAGCGCGTATGCCTGCTCCAGCAGCGTTGCCGCGGCGCGTGAATTGACGATCACCAGGCGGGAGCGCCGTTTTGCCCAGCGGTCGAGCCAGCGCAGCGGCGGCCGGATGAACCAGGCGGCGCCGTGTTCGCTGGCGACCAGGCGCGGCGGGTTTTTCATGGCAATGGACGCCACTAACGCCCAGGCATTGCCGTGGGCATTGTACGAATGAAGCACCTGAACGTCTTTATCAGTGAGATAAGCGGGAATATCCCACAACCGGGCTGGGTTGTATTTTCCCCGGTTGGACTGAAACCACCGGATGTGCTGGGATTTAACCCAATGCACAAAATCGTCACTGCTCGAAGTAGTGATCAAATAATGACGGAAACGGTCGTTGTTAGGTTGGGAGAAAAAATCGAGCAGCATCCGGGCAATCCCACCCCATTCCAGCAGCCCGGAAGCCAGGTGACACACGCGCAGCATCAACCGGGTTCCCTTTCGGAATTTGAAATCATAGTTATCGAAATTGACGAATAAACGATTAATACCCAAAAAAGGTCGTGTTGCCTCAGCAACGGACTTTCCGAGAAGTTTTGTAGGATAAAAAAGCCAGTCAACAGCACCCAAAACGATGCCTCAAAAGCAGCTTTTGTATAATATTGAAACGATCTAACGAACAACCAAAAAAGAACTATTACCGCAACCAGCAACCCAATAAAACCCAGTTCCAGCCAGATGTCGATATATCCGTTATGACCCTGATTGGGCAGCCAGGTGATCACTTTCCACACCTCTGCCGAGGGACCTTCCCAGCCAAGCCAAAAGGTGCGATACCCAAAACCCAGCCAAGGCCGCGACATACCAATATTGATTAAGACGTTCCATAGCGGAACACGTCCAGTCAGGGTGGTCTCTCTTCCGATAGATACAAGGATTTCTTCATAATAAAGAACAATGAATAAGACTGCCAGAGCGCCGCATAAGAGTAAAACCGGAAACGTCAATTGCCAATCGCGGTGGAATTTTTTTAAGAAACCCAATATGGCAGCACCGATGGCGAGAAAAGCAGCTAGCACAAGCGCTGTGGAGGACCGGGAACCCACCAACAATAGCCCTGCCAGAAGAAATCCCGCCATCCAAAAAGCACGATTACCGCCGGTCTTTTTCAACCACAAGGTAAAAAACACCAGCAGCGCCAGGACGGCGATACTTCCAAGCCTGTTTTTATGTTCGAACACCCCCCGCCAGGTTACCTCACCCGCGTAAATCATGGTTCCCCAATCCGGGGCGAACACAATCAGAAGCAGGCTGAAAACCAGCACGACCCCCAATGCCCACCCCAACAACAAGAGTACCTGCCGAAATTTGAAACGAACTGCCAGGGCTAAGCCGTATAAGCTGGTGAGAATAATGGCAAAGGAACGACGCAGTGTAAGGTTAGGGAAATCCGACCAGAGCATTGAAACGAGACTTAAAAAGACCAACAACCAGATCAACGGCGCCCGAAGTGCAATCTTAATTACTTTTCGGGGAGTAAACAATACGTACAATAAAACCAGAAGGTAACCGAGAAGGTAAATGGATCGCAGCAAGGGATCGCCATCGACTGCATCCAGTTGAAAACCCTGCTTCTGGCGCCACAATGGATAAAACGCGCCCATCAGCAAAATCATCAGCAGGAAATGGAGCACATATTCAGCCCTCCGGAGCAACGGCATGTGTTTTATAGTGATTCTCCATCCATGAACAGCAATATTCATATAAAAATTCTTTCAACCTGCGCTTTTTGGGCTCACTTTGCGTTTCAATATCCCGAGCAGCATAGCCGCTCCCGCCCGGGTGGGCAAGCCCAGGTCGCGGCTGACCTGCATGGCATATTGGATCGCCTTTTTCCAGCCCGAAAGTTGCAGCACCTGACCAAGGTAATTGCCTGCCAGGCGGAAAGCGAGCGCGCCTGCCCCGGGAAGCCCGCGCTTGAGATATTTACAGATGGCGAAATGGATTTCCACCGCCAGGATTTCCCGCGCCGGGCTGAGGGTATACGCATTGGACGAGTGAATGCGCTGCACCGCCTGGCATTCGTTGAGCAAAATAACCGGCTGCAGCCCGCACGCGCTGTATTTGATCAAATTATCCACGGTGATGCGGATGTCTTCCGGCAGCGGGAAGATGCGCTCGAGCAGCCCGCGGCGAAAGCACAGCGCGGAAGTTGCTGATAGCGGAGTCTTAATCGACCCGCGGCGGAAATCCGGGCGCAGGTCGCGGCATTCAACCGCCTGCCTGAACTGGAAATTCGGGCGTCGGCTACCATCCGGGAACCGCCACTCCAGCGGGTGAGTCAGCCAGCCAGCTTGCGAATAGCGGTCAAACAGCTCGACGACCCGCGCCAGCTTGGCTGGGGCAAAGAGGTCGTCACTGTCCAGGAAGCAGACCAGCTTCCCGGTCGAGGCAAGAAAACCGGCATTAAACGCCGAAGCCTGCCCACCATTTTCCTTAAGGATCACCTTGACGCGGGCATCCCGGGCATACTGATCCATGATTTGACGTGAATCATCCGTGGAGCCGTCGTCGACAACAATCACTTCGAAGCGGGCATACGACTGCCGCAGCACGCTCTCGATCGAGTCTTCGAGAAAGTTCGCGTAATTGTAGTTGTCGATCACAACGCTTACGAGCGGGGCTTCCATAAACCTGCCTTGATCAGGGTATGCCAGTGTTGGCGCAGAATCCGCCAGGTAGGCGGGAGCAAGAAGACCATCCCCAACGGGATGACTGCCGCCCAACCCAACCCGTTCCAGAAATACGCCAGTCCAAACGCCAGTCCCCATAGCAGCGCGATCAGTATGCCCGGCTTCCCGACCTTCACGACCAGCCGGTTGTGCAGGACGATATACGAGCCGAACGCGATCAGCTCCGCCCAGCCGTAGCCAATGATTCCCAGGCGCGGGATGAGCAGCAGCGCAGCGGCAAAGAACAGAACAATATGAATCAGGTGAAAAAGGGTAACTTCCCAATTGTACCGTAAGACATACAGTGCAGAGGCGTACAAATTGAACAAAGCATTCACGGTATAACTGAATGCAATAAACGGGAAGACCTGCATGACATCCGTCCACTCCACGCCAAGCAAGCGTGGCAGGGCGTAGGGTCCAAGCACGGCCATCCCCAGCAGCAATGGGCTGACCAGCAACACCTGCAGCTGCATGCCTTCTTCGAGCGCCTTAATCAACCGGGAACGGTCATTCTGTAGTTTGGCTAACGCCGCAATCGACAGGCGGTAGGTGGCTTGTTTGGCAAAACTCAACACTTCCACCAGGCGAATCGCCAGGGCGACCAGCCCCACGCCCTCAGCGCCAACAAAACGTCCCACCACCAGCGGGTTGATCAGGTTGCGCAGCTGCCAGAGCCACGATGATGTGGAATAACCCAGACTGTAGCGCAGCATGGAGCGCACGATCTCGGTCTTCCACAGCAAGACTGGTTTGTAGCCGCTCAAACCGTACAGGAGAAGACAGGCAAGCGCACTCTGGGAAATCCAGCCGAATACCGGCGCCCAGGCGCCAAAGTTGGCCAGCGCCAGAGGGATGGCTACCGCCACATAAGTGACCTGGCCGCCCAACTCCACGCTGGCGACTTTTTTGTATGCCAGCGACTTTTCCAGGTATGCCAGCGGAACCAGCGATAGCAGGCGCAGCGGAATGCCCAGAAACAGAACCCGGGCAATATCCATGAAACGATCCATCCTTAGCCAGAAATTTAGCAACGGCAACAACCCAAACGCCGCCAGCAAACCCAACAGCGCCAGAATCAACAGCAGGCTGAATGCCTGGTGATAATTCTCTCGTGTTTCGGTTTCGGTTCGAATCAGGAACACCCCCACCCCCAATTGGGAGATGATGTAAAGCACATTTTCAATCACCAGCGCGGAGGCAAATAAACCGTAATTGGACGGACCAATGATGCGGGTAATGAAGATGACGCTCACCGCGCTGAGCAGCGTGCCCATGCCCTGCCGGAAGACAAGGAACGTACCGCCGCGGACGATTTGATTGCGGATGGACACTTTACCCGCTCCTGTCGGGTAGCGATGGATTTCGCAAGACCCCGTAAGCCGGTGAAAAGGGGAGCGCTTCCGGCGAACTATCGCTCAGGGTGTGGCTGGGGGAATAATCCGATACGACCACCGCCTGGTCCTGGATTTCGATGTGGCGGTACACCGGGAAGCCGAATCCAAGGTGACGCCCAAGAAAGCCGGCTGCTCCGAAATAGAGCACCTGGCAGCCCGCAGAGCCGCCCAGATTGAAAAGCCCCAGCGACAAATCCGCGGGTTCCTGTTCACCAAAGTGAGGCGCGAAATGGCCTTTAACCGAGCGGTAGCGATTGCGGGCTTGGGGCAGGGCGGTATACACATACGTTCCCGGATCCCGCTGGATATTTTCGGATTCGATCATCAATTCAACCGCCAATTGGTCGTTGTGGGCATGCCCGCCGTGCCCGATCGAGCCGCAGCGAATCGCGAGGTACAGCCGCTCGGAGCGCACAACGTATAAACCAAAATCTTCGAAGGCGTGCCATGTGATTCCTGATTTTAGCGAATCCGTCCGGGCAATAAAGCGGGTTATCACCGCGGCAGGCAGGAAATGGCTGCGATCCTCCTGCACACGCCGCCATTGCTGGAAATCGCCCAGTTCGGGTTGAGCAGCGTTGCGAAGCACCGGCTTTGCGAGGATGACTGCCTGCCCGCTCAAAGCGCGGATGAATGCGGCTTCCTTTTCACCCTTGCTGCCAGTAAAGCGGGCAAAATCATCGCGGTCAAAGAAACCCCGGGCAGCCGCCACCAAGTGACGGTGATCCAAAAATTCTTCCAGCCAACAGGCTTTTTCCTCACTCATCTCTTGGTATGAGGATAGATTCAAATAAACCGCTTTTGCCTCTGCCACGCTCATTTTTTTATAACACGGGAATAATTTTAAAAACCGGCCGCTGTCATTGTCGCCAATTTGAGGCGACAATCCATCCGGTCGGGTGGTATCCATCGTAAATTCAGCCATCTTTTCCAGGCGGGCAAAAAACCATCCTGGAAACGGGCTTTCGCGGTTGGAGATCAGCCCTGCGTAGAAGGGAATCGCTGGTCGGGCAGAGCGCAGGAGCGCCTGTTTTTCGGGTGGTAAACCGAGGATGAGCGCAGCCGCATAGAAGACCATTTCCGCCGACAGACGATGGTAATTGGTTGAAGCCTCAAAATTGCCGCCGTCGGCATGAAATTGAAACTCGACCTCGCCAATCAACTCGCGCACTGCAAATGCCAGCCAGCGATTCACGTCCGGGCTGGAAGGCAGCCAGGCAGCCACAAACGCCAGTCCAACAATATTTGCCAGGTAATGGTTGTTACGAAACAACGGCGACCACTCCAAATTAGTGATAATGTGGAATCCGTGTTCGTAAACGCTGCGCGAAAAAATCCTCAAAAAATCGGCGTCGAATTCGGCGCCAAATCCCCGAAACAAATCCAGGGCAATCAGCCAGTTGCTCACCCGGATGGCAATATCCATGCTGCAAGCCCAATTGACTCCCCAACGTGGGGGGTTGTTGGCAATAAAGTCCAGAATTTGGCTCCGAAATTCCCGCGCGTAGCGCTCAGGCGGTTCGAAACCGGTACTGCCGCGCACAGCCAGTTGATACGCCCAAGCCAGGTGGGGCAGGTGTTGCATGCGCGCCAGTTCCCAGGGCACCTTGATGTCCACACCCGGCATGTGCCCGTATTCGATATCGGCGTACCAGGTACGTTCATCCCAGCGATAACCCGACTTGAAATCCAACTGCCAATCTATTGGGGTATATTCCCTGTCGCCAATCATGCGCCAAATGCGGCGGCTTTCGTCCCCATTCGCCGGGTTGATCCGTTCCATCAACCAGTCGCCATTCAGGTCGGGTTCAACAATTCGACCCATTGAATAGTGGTATTGTTCCAAACCACGGCACTGCATCCCATTCGCGACAACAACCCAGCCGGAGCCTAAAAGATCAAAACGGTGTTCGAGATAATCGCGGGACAATTCGCGAAAAAGGCTGGTATTTGTCTCCAACAAGTCCTTAAGTGCGTGCCTGAATTCGAAGTTGCCAGCGCCAATAACCAATGGCTGTATAGTCGTAAAGCTGGACCGGTAATGATCGTGGGTTTTCCAGTACGCCCAATGAATCCCTTTTTTGAGCCAGAACTTGAAAAGGCAATAACCGATTCGCGGCGTCACCTGTTTGTTGTTGATAAGGGAAATAACTCTGATTAGTCTTTTCATTTAAGAAATATCTGCTTATCCAGCAGGGTCATTGACCAATGCCGGTGCAGCTGTCCACCACCATACCCTTTTGATCCGCTTGTGCACAAACACGGGCGGCTTGATCGGGGTGATTGTTTTCGACCCAAAAAATTAGGATGTCTTGCCAGATCGATTTGTTTTCCCAGCGCCATTCGATGGCTGCCGAAAAATTGGTTTCCACTTCGGCTATTTTTTCAGGATCCATCCGATAGAGCGCTTTTCCCAAACCAATGCGTGCCCAGCCATTGGTGGGATCGATATTGACAGCTGTACGAAAATTATTTACGGCATCCTGGGTATTTCCCTGGAAAAGTTGAGCAAACCCGATATAGCGATAGGCATCCGAGAGGACATATTTTAATGGTGATTTTTCAGGGAAAATTGAAATTGCACGCTGCATGACTTCCACAGTTGCCGGATAATCACCAAATTTTTCCGATAGCCATTGCCCATACCGGTACCATCCCAGGAAACGAATGCCGGCATCCGCCCAACCCGAATCGATATCGACGGCATCCCGCAGCGCGGTGTAGGCAGCCTCGTCCTGCCCCCCGGCGAGCGCCTGCAGGTAGCGGACGTAGAGAATGGCGCTGCGCAAGTCGGCGCCCATCTGCTGCGCGCGCTGGTACCATTCGATTGCCTGGGGGTACTGCTCCGCCTGGCGCGCCGCCTCGCCGCGCCCAACAAAGTGTTCCGGGCGCACATCCGCCCGCTGCCAGGCTTCCACGGCGCTGTACGCCGGGCATTCACCGGCTGGCGGGCACAATTGTTCCAGCGCAAAGCCCCGTTCCAGGTCGGCTTGCGGGTTGGTGGAGCGCTGCTCGGTAAACAACGGCAATGCGCGTGCTGCGGCGGCGTAGTCGCCCAGCAGGCAGTGTGCCCGCCCGAGCAGGAAATAAGCATACGCCCTGTCCGGCGCCAGCTGCACGGCGCGCTCCAACAGCCCAGCCGCGCGCTGCACCGCGGCGCGCCCCGCCGCATCGTCGAGCGCCTGCCCCAGGCAGGTGATGCCGTCGGATTGTTCACCCTGCTGCTGAATGTACGGCTGCAGCACAGCGGCGGCTTGCAGGGTCAATGCGCCTGCCTGCAGCGTACGCCAACCGAGCGCCGCCGCCAGTCCGGCTGCGACCAGCGCCAGCGCCAGCCAGCGAAAGCGAAAAACCGACAAACCGACCGAAAGCGCCAAAAATCACCCCCACGAATGCCGGGTCAGGATTTCGCCGCGGTCCCGTTGGCTTGCAGCCACCAATCCCGCGTCAACACGAACACGACTGCCAGCGCCGCCGCGCCAACCAGCGCCGCCAGGGTATAAGTCAGCGTGCCGCGCCCCGCCGGAAGGATGGGCGGCAGCGCGCGCGAGCCAATCTTGGCGTCCCCGGCGCTGTCCTGGATGGTGATGCGCACCTCCTGGTACTTGCGGTTGAGCGTGCTGTAGGTATCGGCAGCCACCTCGCGCTCGAGCGTCAGGCGGTGTTTTTCTTCTGTAAACTGTTCGATTTGTTGTTGCAGCGGGGTGATCACAGCCGGGTATTCTTCCAGCAGTGCTCCCACTTCGAGCGCCTGCTCTTCCAGGGATGCCAGCCACTGCTCGACCGACTGGCGGAAAATGGCCGCCGTGAGCGCCTGCTCCGGCGTTGCCAGCGAGAGTTGCAGCTGCAACTGGGCGGGGATGGATTGGGTCGTCTCGGTCTGGAACAGGGCTGTATCCGAATACTGGCGCATCTGCAGCACCAACAGGCGGGTGCGCACCTCGTCCGGCAGGGCAGACGTGCCCGGCAGGTTGGCGACCTCGCTTAACAGGGCGCGGGCGTCGCGCTGCAGCGCACTTATCAACTGCTGGCGGCGCAGCAGATCCTGCTGCCGGATGAGCAAGGCGTCCAGCTGGGCTTGCAGCGAGCGGGCGGGGTTGCGTCCCTCGAACTCCGCCAGTTTGTTCTCCGCCGTGCGCAGGCTCTGCTCGGCGACGGCAATTTGCACCTCGAAGAAAGTCAACTGCGCCTGGTCCTGCCCGGAATAGAGCGTGTTGATGCGCTCGACCACCCGATCCGCCCACAGGTTTGCCAGGCGGGCTGCCTCCTGGGCGGATTCGAGCCGCACGGTCAGCGAAATGACCGTCGGGTCGCTGCCCGCCTTGACCAGCAGGCTGTTCTCGCGGAACGCACGGCGCTGATCCTGTTCCTTATTGGGGTCGTTCCAGGAATCGAAGACGAAAATGGTGATATCGTCGCTCTTGGCGATATCCATGACTACTTTATTGTTGACCGCGGTGGATGGCACGGTCTGGTAACGCGGGTCAAAATTGGGCAGGTAACGCGGTTTGGTCAGCGCAATGACCGCGGTTGCTTCGTAATTGCGCGGTTGGAGAAAGAAATAGAGGAACACCGCCGCGCCGACCAGCAGGGAAAAGCCAAGAATCCAAAATTTCTTCTCCCAAAGGGTCAGGATCACCTTGCGAAGGTCAATTTCGATTACATCATCCATTCACGATCTCCACATGCGGGAATGAGCACCGCAGGGAAGTATAACACAACCTGTGGGGGTGGTTTTAAAAGCAAAAAGCCTCTTGGCAATGACCTACTCTCCCAGGAGGTCGCCCTCCAAGTACCATCGGCGCTGACAGCCTTAACGACCGGGTTCGGGATGTAGCCGGGTGTACCACTGTCGCTCCAATCACCAAGAGACTTTTTTTACGAAGTTAAGTTTCACCAGAATAGTATGTAGGTTGGCAATTTCAGAAATGAGTGCTGAGTTCTCCGCACCACGTGCAAAGCCCTCGGTCATTAGTACGGCTTAGCTCAACGCATTGCTGCGCTTACACACGCCGCCTATCAAGCAGGTAGTCTACCTGCGACCTTACTCCCTTAGCGGGAAAACAGGGATCTAATCTTGAGGCGAGCTTCCCGCTTAGATGCTTTCAGCGGTTATCCCTGCCAGACATAGCTACCCAGCGATGCCGTTGGCACGACAACTGGCACACCAGAGGTCTGTCCACCC
>JBBIQB010000079.1:10683-14956 GCA_037442545.1 Bellilinea sp. | reverse complement strand
TCAATCTCGCGCGCCAGGTAGGAGCCATCCGGCTGCAGCGCGGCGTGCACCTTGACCATCACACCCACTGCCAGCGCGCCCTTGATCTCGGTTGAGGCGTTGGTTTGCACCGACTTGCCGCCGATGAGGATCACACCGTTTTGGATACCGTCGATAGTGCCGATAAATTCCACTTCACCGTTGACTGCACCGGGGGTTTTGGTCTGGCGCGAGTCATCATCGTCACCGGGCAGGGCAGGTTCAATCTCGCGCGCCAGGTAGGAGCCGTCCGGCTGCAGGCTGGCGTGCACTTTGACCTTCATCCCAACCGCCAGGTTGCCTTTGATCTCGGTCGAGGCGTTGGTTCGCACCGTCTTGCCGCTGACCATGTACACGCCGTTGGAGATGCTCTCGATCACGCCGAAGAACTCATTTTCGTCATCATCGTCCACACCGGGGGTTTTGGTCATTTTGGGATCGTCTTCCCATTTGATCTTGTCAGCCACCAGGTTGCCGTTGACAATGCGCCCTTCCACCTCGACAAAGCTGCCGACCTGAATATTGGCGGAGATCATCGTGCTGGCGCTGACGCTAACCGGGGTGGACGAGACCAGCCACAAGTCGGCGCTGATCGACTGGACGGTACCATAGAAATTGAAGCTGCTGGAATCGTCGTCCGAGAGGTGCAGCTTGACCGATTGGGCGTAGCGTGAGTCGTCGGGCAGCAGCACGGCTTTGACCTGCACACGGTCGCCGGCTTTGAGCGCCGAAACGACCACCGACTGGTTATCGATGCGGAAGAACTGCCCGTCCACGACCAGCGAGTCGCTGGAAATTTGCTCCACGTTGCCTTTGAGCTCGAGGCGAGCCAGGCGCACGCCGCTGGCGTCGTCGCTGGCTTGCGCCGGCGCCGCGGCGGAGAGCGTGGCGGAGGCATCCGCCACCAGTGGAGCGCAGCCAGCCATCACGATCAGAGCCAGGGCTGCCAAAATAATCAACTTTCTGAGAGGCTTTACACGCAGGGTGTTCATTTCATTCTCCTTGAACAGGTTTTGGGTGATTTGCTATCTGTTTAGTCGCATTAGACCCAAAAAAGTTACGGTCATGCGGCGACCAATTCATCACCAACAACCCTTCCCAGCGTGGAAAAAGCCATTTCAGCCCGGCTGCAATTTGGAACACGCGCCGGAAGTACGGCGGCATGGCGGCTGGATCGCGCAGGGTGACAAAGCCAAAAAGGGCGTAGAAGGCTTCCAGCGAAGCGCGGCAGGTCAGGTAGATCGGCGGCACGCTGTGCGCCAGCAGGCGGTCGATCAGCGCTTGGGCAACCCCGCGCCCGCGCCAGCCGGGCGCGACGACAATCGATGCCAGTTCGCGCGCCCCGCCGCGGTGGGGTTTGATCTGCCCGCAGGCGACGACTTCGCCGCGCTCGTCCAGCGCCAGCCAAAAGCGCCGCCAGTCCAGCCCAAGCGGGTTGAGCCGCTCGGCGTACACCAGGCGGCGGATGGCGGTATCGTCCGCACGCTCGGCGCGGCGCAGGCGGATCATTCAGGGTAGAAGATGTAATCGATGTTACCCGGCGAACGCCCTTTTTCGGTCAGCGCTTGCGCCAGTTCGGAATGGTGCTGCATGCCGTGCAGGATCAGGTGCTGGAGCACCTTCCACACCGCGAAGGTGTGTTCCTGTCCGCGCCAGTCGGTCATCGTCAGGCTGCCCTCGATCTGCTCTGGGGTGAGGCTTGCCAACAGTGCCTGCCAGTCCGCCTGTTCGCGCTCGAGCCCGCCGCGCAGCGCTGCCAGGCTGGGGTAATCCTGCGGCTGGAACGGGGCGGTCTGTTTGCCGCTTTGCAGCCCCAACCGCCAGGCGGCGGCGGTGCGCAGCAGGTGAAAGAACAGCTGGTGGATCGAGCCGTGCCCGTAGCCGCGCGGCTGGTGGTAGTCTGCTTCGCTCAAACCACCGGCGGCATCCATCAGCCGGCGAGTCAGGTCGAAGTGATAGGCGAACACGGATGGGAACAGGGTTTTACTGAACATGCAGGCTCCTTTAAATCGGCAGGTATGCGCTGGCGCATTCAGACCGGTCATCGATACCAGAGAGTCTGTATAGGATTATAAAACAACCTGCCAAAATCAGGCGAGCGACGGGGATGGGTTGAAAAAGGACATGCTTTGATGGTATAAAAAGAGAGCGTGAGGGATGCGCCTCGCAATTTGATGGTTTGGGGGCAAACTCGGACGTTTCGAAGGCGGGGTCTTTCGGAAAGGAGGGGAGAACCCATGAACGCCAGACTGCACTATCAGCCGGCGCGCGACGAGCAGATCGACGAGTTCCTCGAGCTGCTCCAGGCGGATGCTGCCGGCTACCTGCACCCGACGCTGGACATGATGGGTTGGTCGTGGGCGGAGTTTGCCAGCCGGGTGCACGGCAGCGGACGGGTGTTGTGTGTGTACTGCGGCGATGAGAAGGTTGGCTGCTACTGGATCGAAGAGTGCGGGCGGATGCTGCACCTGCACGGGATTGTGGTGGCACGCGCCTGGCAGGGACAGGGGATCGGCACGCAGGTACTGGCTCACCTGGTGGAGGAGTATGCCGGCAGGATGGATGTGATCCAGCTGGGCGTGCATGACTCCAACCCGCGCGCCAAAGCGCTGTACGAACGGGAGGGCTTCCGCATCGTGCAGATTATGCCGGAGGCGGGGTTCACCATCATGCAGCGTTGGCTGCACCCCTACGCAGGCTGAGCTCGCGCGCGTGGTGAGCGTGCCGAAGCATGCGCACGGGTGCGCAACAAGGTGCGGCGGCATACGCCCTGGCGCAAAATTTCAGGATAAATGTATCTTCAAGGATAGCCATTTGTAATTGACAGCCTTTTAGGATTGGGTAAAATAAAAAGTGCTTCAGCCTTCACCCTGCTGTTCCCCAACCTCATTTTTAATACTTAAGGAGAATAAAAAAATGCGCAAGATCCGCTTTGAGCTATTTATTGTTCTGATTCTCTTCGCTTTAATTGCGGCGCAGTGCGCGCCCTCAGCCACACCCGCCCCGGAAGCCACCGGCAAGGTCTACAAACTTGCCGCCATCTTCCCGGGCGTGATCACCGACGCCGACTACAATACCCTGGCGTACGTCGGCATCTCGGAACTGCAAAAAGCCACCGGCATCGAGACCGCCTACTCGGAAAGCGTGCCCGTTCCCGACGTTGACCGCGTGATGCGCGAATATATCGACGGCGGTTACAACATCATCTGGACGCACGGTGGACAGTTCCTCACCCAAACGATCGAACTGGCGCGCCAGTTCCCGGATGTGATCTTCATCGGTGAAGGCGACGCCCCAGTGGAAAATTCACCCGCCAACCTGTGGTTGATCGACCGCAACTTCCATGTCGGCTTCTACGGCGTGGGCGCGCTGGCTGCCAAGCAAACCCAGACCGGCAAGATCGGTTACCTGGGCGGGCTGGCGCTGCCGTTCTCCTATGCCGAAGTGCACGCCGTCCAACAGGCGATTAAAGACCTGGGGCTGGATGTGGAAGTCAAAGCTGTTTGGGCGGGCGATTTCAACGACCCGACCAAAGCCCGCCAGGTTGCCGATGCGCTCATCGCCGAAGGCTGCGATGTGATTATGGGTTCGCTCAACCTGGGCATGTTTGGCTTGTTCGAGGCGGTTAAAGCCTCTCCCACCAAAGTGCTGGTCACTGCCAAGTACACCGACAAGTCCACCTACGCCCCCGACAACTACATGACCTCGCTGCTGTACGACTTTGCCGGACCGCTCAAGGACATCTACGCCAAGATCCAGGCTGGCGAAACCGGTGGTCACTATCCGCTCGGTTTTGACACGGGCGTTTCGCTGCAGACCCCGCTGCGCAACGTCTCCCCCGAAGTCCAGGCTTCGATGGACACGCTGCTGGAAGACCTGCGCTCCGGCAAGATCGAAGTGGTCAAGGATACCAGTGAAGTCAAGTAAGGAATCGTCCATCGCGGACGCGCCTGAATTGTAGTCATTCCAGACAGGGGTTCTGGGCAGCCATTATGCGCACCAGAGCCCCTGTTATCATCGCCTGCGGAGAACCCTCCGGCAGTCAATTGTCCCTGCGTTTTCAGGCGAAAGGTAACCGATTCTCATGGAAAAGCAACCCATTCTGGAATTAAAAAATATCCGCAAGACGTTCGACAAGCTGGTCGCGCTGGACGACGTTTCCTTTACCCTGCTGCCGGGAGAAATTCACGGCTTGCTGGGCGGCAACGGCGCCGGCAAAACCACCTTGATGAACATCCTCTATGGGCTGTATCGT
>JBBIQB010000079.1:0-10673 GCA_037442545.1 Bellilinea sp. | reverse complement strand
AGATCAGGGCGATATCCTGATGAACGGCGGCAGGGTGGAAATCCACTCCCCGCGCGATGCGCTGCAGCTCGGCATCGGCATGGTGCACCAGCACTTTTTGCAAATACCCAACTACACCGTGCTCGAAAATATCGTCCTGGGCACCGGAATCAGCAACCGCTTCACCCTCCAATTGCAGCCCGAAGCCAAAATTGTGGAAGAATTGTGCCAGCGCTTCAGCCTGCCGGTGGATTTGAACGCGGTGATTGCCACCCTGCCCATTGGCATCCGCCAGAAAGTGGAAATCCTCAAGGCGCTCTACCGCGGCGTCAAGGTGCTCATCCTGGATGAGCCGACCACCAACCTGACCCCGCAGGAAGTGGATGCGCTGTTCGAATCGCTGCGCGTGATGGTCAACGACGGCTTGAGCATCGTCTTCATCACCCACAAACTGCGCGAGGTGCTCAGCGTGTGCGACCAGATCACCGTGCTGCGCGAGGGACGCAACATCACCACCCTGGAGCGCAGCAACGCCTCCGAGGAGGTCTTTGTGCGCGCCATGGTCGGCGAGCAGATGAATATCGAGAACAGCGTGTACTTTGCCCGCGACGCGCAAACCAGCCCGGAAATCGAACGCAGCGGGCAGCCCTTGCTGCGCCTGGAAAACGTCAACCTGGTTCAAAAAGACGGCGTGCCGCGCCTGAAAGACATCCACCTGGATATTTTCCCAGGCGAGATCTTCGGTATCGCCGGCGTGGCGGGCAACGGCCAGCGCGAGTTGGCAGAGTGCGTGATGGGCGTCGTCTCAGCAAGCAGCGGCAAAATTGAACTGAATGGCCGGGATGTCACCTCCACGCCAACGGGCGAACTGCTGCGCAGCGGGCTGGCGTACATCCCGGAAGACCGCCTGCACGATGGTTTTCTGCCCAAAGCCAACGTGGCCCAAAACCTGATTCTGGGCGTGCACCGCCAGCAGCCGTACAGCGACGGGCGCTTCATCAACTGGAAAACCGTCCACCAGCACACCCGCGAGCAGATCCGCGAATTCAACATCAAAACCGGCGGACCGGAAGACCCGGGCGGCAACCTGTCGGGCGGCAACATCCAGCGCGTGATGATTGCGCGGGCGTTCTCGATGAAATCCGCCCTGCTGGTGGCGCACAACCCCACGCGCGGGCTGGATATTCCCTCGATGGACTTCGTCTATCAGAAAATGCTGCAACGCAAACAGCAAAATCAGTCCACCCTGTTGATCTCGGAAGACCTGGACGAGTTGATGCTGCTGTGCGACCGCATTGCGGTGCTTTATCGCGGTGAAATTCTCGGCATTCTGCACCGCAGCCAGTTCGACAAGTACTCCATCGGACGGCTGATGAGCGGCATCCGCACAATAGAACAGGCTGCCTGAGCGAGGTTGGCATGAAGACACTTGGACGTACCATTATCCCGTACCTGATCGCCGTCGCGGCGGCATTTGCCGCGGTGGGCATCTTCATCGCAGCCATGGGCTTCGACGTTGGCAAGGCGTACACGACGATTTTGACCACATCGTTCCGCACGACCAACGGCTTCGTTCAAACGCTGCTCAAATTCATTCCGCTCACCCTGCAAGCGCTGGCATTCACCGTGCCGCTGACCGCCGGCAAGTTCAACATTGGCGGCGAGGGGCAGATGATCGTCGGCGCGGTAGCCGCCTCGGCTACCGGAATCGTGTTCGCCGACCTGCCGTTCCCGCTGCTGTTGCCGCTGGTCATCCTGGCGGGCGTGCTGGCTGGGGCGCTGTGGGGGCTAGTGCCCGCCTGGCTGCTGTACCGCTTTGGGCTGAATGAAATCCTGACCACCGTGCTGCTCAACTTCGTTTCCTTCGCGGTGATCGACCTGGTCGCCACTGGTGTTTGGCGTGACCCGACCGCCGGGCACCCCACCACCATCCAAATTGGGCAAGGCGGCTGGCTGCCCATGCTGATCAGCAATCCACCCCTGCATTCGGGCATCCTGCTGGCGCTGCTGGTTGCGGCAGGGATTTATATCTACACCAGCCGCACCACCGGCGGGTACGAACTGGTCGCTACTGGCGCCAACCCGCGCGCGGCGCAGGTGTTCGGCATCCCGGTCAAGCGCATGTTCGTCTTCTCGCTGGTATTGGCGGGCGCGCTGGCGGGGCTGGCAGGCTCGATCGAGGTCGCCGGCGTGCATCGCCGCCTGATCGAGGGTATGCAGTCCAACTTCCTGGTGCTGGGGCTGATTATCGGCTTGATCGCCCGGGGTAACAACCTGGCGGTTCCCTTTGTTGCATTCTTTATCGCTGTACTGGAAGTAGGCGCGAGTGCCATGCAGCGCACGCTGATGATCCCGGTCGAAATGGTGTTCATCGTCGAGGCGCTGGTGCTGCTGTTCGTCCTGCTTTCGGATGTGGTGCGCAGGAGGTAAACCCACATGGAAACTCTCGTCACCTTCTTGCGATTGGTGCTGCTCTCGATGGTGCCGTTCGTCCTGGCGAGCCAGGGAACGATGCTGGGCGGGCGCACCGGTATCTTCAACGTTGCCCAGGAAGGCATCATGCTGCTGGGTGCGTCGCTCGGCTTCCTGATCAGTTACCAGGTGGGTAACAACCTGGCTGGAATGCTGGCGGCCATGGCAGCCGGCGCGCTGTTTGGGTTTTTGCTGGCCTACTTCACCACCACGCTCAAAATGAACCAGTTCGTCAGCGGCTTGTCGTTGTTCTTCATCGGTGTCGGACTTTCCACGCTGCTGCCCAAACTGATCATCGGCATTACCCTTTCGCCGCCGCTGATCCCCACCCTGCCGGAAATTCCCATCCCGCTGCTCAGCCAGATTCCGCTGCTGGGTCCCGTCCTGTTCCAGCAAAACGGGCTGGTGTACTTTGCCATCCTGCTCTCGCTGGCGCTGTGGTACTTTCTTTACCGCACGCAGAAAGGGCTGGAAGTGCGCGCGGTCGGCGAAAACCCAATGGCTGCCGACAGCCTGGGGGTCAACACGGTGCAGGCGCGTTACATCACCGCCACCATTGGCGGCGCGCTGATCGGGCTGGCAGGCGCCTACCTGCCCATGGTGTACACTGGTACCTTCACCGAGGCGATGACGCGCGGGCGCGGCTGGCTGTCGATTGCCCTGACCTTCTTTGGCGGCTGGAGCCCGCTGACCATTCTGGGCGGTTCGCTGTTCTTCGCCAGCGTGGAAGTGCTCGCTTTCCGCGCCCAGGTGATCGGGCTGGCGGTGCCGTACCAGTACCTGCTGATGGTGCCCTACTTAGCCACCATCCTGATTATGGTGCTGACCTTCCGCAAGGCGCGCGTGCCGGCTTTCCTCGGTCAGAACTACGACCGCGAGAAGCGCAACCTGTAACCCGCGTTGCAATCAATGCAGCGCCTGGTTGAACCCTCAACCGGGCGCTTTTTGATTCCCCGCCCCGGCTTAAGGCGTGACCAGCGGTAGCAGCGGGATGGCGTCCATCAACAGCGTCCAGGTGTGCGTGCCGCTGCCGCCCTGTCCGGCAAAGGGTTTTTCGAGCATGAAGCCGGTGCTGTGCTCGGAGAAACCGGTGTCCAAGTAGAACGCCTCGCCGCGCCCGTCCGCTCCGGAGTGGGTCATCACCGCCACGGCGGGAATCGGGAAGGGCGCCGCGTCCTGCTCCGGGCAGATCAGCGTGCCGCTGCCCGCCTGCCAGTTTTCCTGAATGGTGAGATAGACCACCCCGCCGCGGCAGAAACCGGAGGCGCTGGCAATTGTGCTGCTTTCGCCTTGCAGGGTGCATTCGTCCAGGCTGCCGGAAATGCTCACCGGCAGGCTGACCGTCCCCTGGGATTGGATGGTGAAATCGGGCGCGCCGCTGGTAACTTCCAAGGTCAGCACGCCGTCGCCCAGGCTGTGCTGCAGGTTCATTGCCCCGCCAGTGAAGGTGATGTCCGCCGAAAACTTGAGCCACAGCAGGTTGGGCGGCGGCGGGCACTCCGCCAGCTGCATGCCCTGTGGCGCCGCCGCGCCGCCGTCCGGCGGCGCGGGCGGTGGCTGCGCGTCCCCGGATTCGCCGTTACCGCCGGGTCGATTGCAGCCCGCCAGGCTGGCGAGCAACGCCAGCCCCACCAAAAAACCCAACAAGACGCTCCACCTGTTCATCGTTCCCTCCCGTTGTAAAACCGAACCCCTGCAGCTTGATCATACAACCTTCGCGGCTGCGAGTCAATCCGCGCCGGATTGGCTTAAAGAGCGCCCGCCGGCTGAGCGTGCATTGAGCTTGTCGAGGTGCCTGTCGAAGCCGCTGATACCCTTCAACTGTCTCAGGGTTCGCAGCCATTCAGGGCATTACGCCGAATTGCCCCGATTGGCGGGATAAAAAGCGCGCAAATCGTGTAAAATAGGATTAACCATTAAAAATGTTTTTAACACGGCAAGACCGGGCATTTCAGATGCCCGCTTTACTTGTAAAAAATCCCCTTCCTGCAACCCAATTCACCGGCATTGCTCTTCTACAGCCCAATTTCCTGATTGAACCGCCAGGAACGTTGTGCGCCCTTCGACTGCAAACCCCCGCGCGATCCGGGCGGACAGCCGGTCGACCCACGCGCTATGGCACTTGTGAAAGGAGGTGATGTTCGAGCACATTCGCTTGGGCGCTTGCCAGTCCTGGAAAGCCTTCGGTTCGACGATTAAATTCTCAGGAGAGGAAAGTAGAACATACGCCCCGCACGCCTTTTTATCCCTCACTCCCCACTTCGTCGAGCGCCTCGGGCCACACCGGGTAGAACATTGCCCATTGCTGCGGGTAGGCGGCGATGATCTTTTCGGCTTCGGCAAGCATCGCCTCGGCGTTGCGCAACAGTTCCTGGTCGCGGTCGGGGCAGGGCTGGGGCTGAATGGGCGGGCTGCACACCAACTGGTAGTACGCCGGCTTGGGGCTGACGCAGGCGACCACGTACATGGTCGCGCCGGTTTGCACTGCCAGGTGGACGTACGCCACCGGCAGCGGCGCCGGGCGTCCGAAGAAATGCGGGCGCAGGCGCGCATCCGCCAGCGGGCGGTCCAGCCCGGTCAACACCACCCCCCCGGCGCGCAGGCGCAGGCGGGCTTTCTGCACCGCGCTGACCGACATGGGGGTCACCTCGATGCCCACCTGGGTGCGAAGGCGGTTTTGCAACTGGTAGCCGGAGGGCGGCTGCGGAAAGGACAGCACCTGAAAATCCAGTCCGCGCAGGGCAAGCGCGCGCCCAGCCAGGTCGAAATTGCTGGTATGCGGCGAAAGGAACAATGCCGGGTGACTGCCCGATTTGGCTTTCTCGAACACACCGGCAAAGTAGGGGTGAAAATCCACCCGCCGCAGCACTTCCTGCGGGCGGTCAAGATTGTGATAGAAGTCGTACAGTCCGCGCAGGTGCAGGCGCAAAATCTCGCCCACCCGGCGCTGCAGGGCTGCCCCGGTCAGCGCACCGGCGGAGATAACCCACTGGTTGGCGCGCAGCGCGCGCACCAATGCGCTGCTGCGGCGCGAGGCGGTCAGCGCAGCTGCCAGGTCGGCGATGCGGTAACCCAGTCCGCACGGGGTATGTTTGCTCAGCCCCAGCGCCAGCCAGACGGCAAACCGGCTATTGGTCAGTTGTTGAAGATTGATCCTGAACATGGTCATCGAGCAGGCTGCGATCCTTGCCCAGCGGGGATTTGGACAGTACATCATGGATACGCTGCTGCAGGCTGGTGCGGGCGGGCTTGCGGCTTCCCAGCCCTTTGAGCGCTTCCAGGAACAGCGCGGTCAGCGATTGGGTCAGGTTTTGCAGCGCGCCGGCGGAGAGTTTTTCGCCGCGCTCGAACCAGATGACCGCCGCGTAGCCCATTGCCACGGTGGTCGAGGCGGCGATTGCCGCCGCCAGCAGCCAGCCGGGCAGCCCGCCCAGCTTGCTCAATTCGGCGAACAGCGTGCGCGCCAGCAACCCCAGCCCAAAGGTTGCCGCCAGCTCGCGGGCGCGTTCCAGGGTGATGCGGTACTGGTACAGACGGGCGATGCCCAGCACCATCACCGACTGGGTGATGACCAGCGGGGCAAAGTCGATCAGCGGCAGCGGGGTGAGCGCGATTACGGCTGCCACCGAAGCGGCACTGACGATCGAACGCCAGGCTAACTGCCAGCGGTACTGCGGCAGCCCGCGCCCCAGCGCCGCGGTGATCTCCGGCTGCAGCGCGGCAATCGCCGCCAGGATTTGCGGAATGCCCTCGCCGCTTTTTGCCGCCACCGGCAGCACCTGTTCCGCGTTCAAGCCCAGGTTGAGCGCGGCGCGCGCGGTGACCGCGGCGGACTGCTTGCGCACCAGATCGATCTTGTTCAGCACGACGATGTAGGGTTTGTCCAACGCGGTCAGGCGCTGGTACAGGTCGAGCTCGGTCTGTTTGATACCCTGAATGGCGTCGAAAACGATGATGAGGAAGTCGGCGGCTTCCGCCGCGTTAAGGGCTTCCTGCCGTTCGCGCTCGCCCACCTCGCCGACCGCGTCCGCGCCGGGCGTATCCACCACGCTGAACAAGCCGGTATCGGCGGACTGGTTGGCGCGGGTGGTGCCGGGCAGCGGGGAGACCTCGGCGCGGTCGCCCTTGTGCTGGATGAACTGGTTGTACAGGGTGGACTTGCCCACGTTTGCCGGTCCAAGAATGGACACCCGGCTCTTCTGCCCGAAGGCTGCCCGGAACTGGTTGGCGGACAGGCGCATTAGCAGGCGCAGTAAATTGGCATCCGGCGGCAGACCGCCGAGCAAGGCTTGCAGCGTGCTGCGATCGGCCGGCGAGAGCGACTCCCAGACGATGCGAAAGATGTCGCGCGTCCCGGGCGGTAGTTTGTGGAGGATGTCGTTCAGGGTGGGCATGGCAGGCGGGTTAAATGGTAACACAAAACGCCGCTTTTTGCCGGCTCAACGCGCACAGCGGGAGATCCGCCCACCTGCACTGCACCAAACGCAGTGCGGTGCAAGTGGCGCCCCGCAACGAAGTTACTTAAGTATCATCCTTTCATTATCAAATAACCGGTCTCATTATCGGGAGGGATCACGTGCAGGCAATTGCCAACCAGGGCCAATGATCCATCGAGCCTATCATTTACCCGCCCGCCATATTCAAGTTATAATGAATCTACATTCCCACCCAGACCGACAACACCGGAGGAATCCCCCATGCCCGCACCTGCCATTCGCGCCGAAAACCTGACCTACCGCTACGGCAACCTGCTTGCCGTCGATCACATCCACTTCGAGGTTGGCGAGGGTGAAATCCTCGGCTTTCTCGGTCCCAACGGCGCGGGCAAGACCACTACGGTCAAACTGCTGACCGGGCAAATGCGCCCCCAGCAGGGCGAAGCCACTCTGCTGGGCATGGACATCACCCGCCAGACCGAGCAAATCCAGGCTCAAATTGGGGTGTGTTTCGAAATTGCCAATCTGTACGAGGCGATGACCGGCGTGGAAAACCTCACGTTGTTTGCCGACCTGTTCGGGGTGAAGAAGTTCGACGCGCGCGCGCTGCTCGAACGGGTTGGGTTGGGCGAGCGCGGCAAGGACCGCGTGGAGGGCTATTCCAAGGGTATGAAGCAGCGCCTGATGGTCGCCCGCGCGCTGGTCAACCAGCCGCGCATCCTCTTCCTCGACGAGCCGACCGAAGGACTCGACCCGGTCTCGGCGGAATCGATCCGCAACCTGATCCTTGCCGAAGTGGAGAAAGGCGTAACCGTCTTTTTGACCACCCACGACATGCTCGAAGCCGACAAACTGAGCCACCGGGTGGCGTTCATCAACCAGGGCAAAATCGCCGCGCTGGATACGCCACACAACCTCAAACAGCTGTACGGCAAGCGCATGGTCAAAGCCCAGGTGATCGGCGCTGACGGACGGCTGGAAAACCGCGAGATCGTGCTTGATACCAGCCAGACCGCCGCCGACCTGCAGCAATTGTTCAACGCCGAAACGGTGGTCACGCTTCACAGCGAAGAAGCCAGCCTGGAGGATATTTTCATTAAGATTACCGGGCGAGGATTGGTTTAAATGAACTGGCAGACCATTCCCCCGCTGATCCGCAAGGACCTGACTCTCTTCTTCCGCAACCGCTTTTACGCCTTCATCACCCTGCTGGCGCTGGTTGCCTACACAGGCATCTATTACCTGATGCCAAACCAGGTGGACGAGGTGATCGAGATTGGACTGTATGCACCCGTCAGCGCCGCCGGGGCAGTCGCGCAGCTGGGCGAGGACGGACTCAACTTCAGCCGCTTTGACAGTCTGGAGGAGTTGCAGCGCGCCGTCGAGGATAAGACGGTCGTCGCGGGGTTCGCCTTCCCGGAAAACCTGCTCGCCGACTTGCAAGCCGGTGTCCGCCCGGCCATCGACATCTACCTCCCCTCCGACGCCGACCGCGACACGCGCGAAGCGCTGCAGGTGGCAGTCGAGGCGCTTTCGCTGGTGATGACCGGTCAACCCTTGAACATCGAGGCAAACCAGGTCACCCTGGGGCGCGACATGGCTGGAATGCAGATCCCGCCGCGCGACCGCATGCTGCCGCTGTTCGCCATAGTGTTGCTGATGTTCGAAACCCTGGGACTGGCAAGCCTGCTGGCGGAGGAGATTCACGCCGGCACCCTGCGTGCTCTGCTGGTTTCCCCGCTGGGCGCGGCGGAGTTGTTCGTTGCCAAGGGCGTGCTTAGTGTTGGGATGGTGCTGGCGCAGGTGACGCTGCTGATGACCCTCACCGGTGCGATGAGCGCCGCGCCGCTGCTGCTGCTCACCACCCTGCTGCTGGGCGCGCTGCTGGTGACCGGCATCGGCTTTTTGATCGGCGCCGCCGGCAAGGATATGCTCTCGGTCATGGCATGGGGCGTGCTGATCATGATCCTGCTGGGCATTCCCGCGTTCGGGGTGCTCTTCCCTGGTACGCTCACCGGCTGGGTGAAACTGATCCCTTCCTATTACCTGGCGGATACCGTCCACCAGGTGGTCAACTTTGGCGCCGGCTGGCAGCAGGTTTCCGCCAACCTGGTCTGGCTGCTCGTCTGGGATGCCGTGCTGCTTCTGGCGGGCGTTCTGGTCTTGAAAAGGAAATTCACATGAACCCAAAGCGCGTCTTCACCCTGGTGCGCAAAGAATTTGCCTATGGCTCGAAGAATTTTATCTTCGTCATGGCGGTGGTGATGCCGGTGGTGATCAGTCTGGTAATTTCGCTGCTGGTCGGGACGCTGTTTTCCGGCAAGCCGCGCCTGGGGATTGTTGACCTGGGCACATCGCAGCTGACCGCCCGGATGAGCCAGCTGGATTACCTGACCATGCGGATATACCCGGCAGTGGACGCGCTACGCAGCGACGTCGAGCGCGGCGTGCTGGACATGGGCGTGGTGCTGCCCGCCGGGTTCGACGCCAGTTTGCAGGCATCTGCCAGCACGCGCATCGACCTGTTCGTCTGGGGGGAGAGCCTGCTCAAGCACCGCACCGTGCTGGCGGTTTCGCTGGTGCGCCAGATTCTGACTGTCGCCGGGCGCGAGATCCCGGTCAGCACCCGCCTGGTGACGCTAGGCGATGCAGCCAATATCCCTTGGGACGTGCGCCTGTTCCCGTTCGTGGTCATTGTCACCATCCTGGTGGGCGGGACGATGGTGCCGGCTACTTCGCTGGTGGAGGAAAAGGTGCGCCGCACCTACCGCGCCCTGCTGACCACGCCCGCCACGCTGGGCGACGTGCTGGCTGCCAAAGCCCTGACCGGCGTGCTGCTGGCGCTGTTCGTCGGGCTGGTGATCTTGTTCATCAACAACGCCTTCGGCGCCCAGCCCGCCGCGCTGATCGCCGTGCTAACCGTAAGCGGGGTGTTTGCCGCGGCGTTTGGCATCCTCCTGGGCGTACTGGTCAAGGACATCAATACCCTGTTTACGATCATCAAGAGCCTGGGGATCATCCTGTACGCCCCGGCGATAGTGTACATGTTCCCGGAACTGCCGCAATGGATCGCGCAGCTTTTCCCGACGTATTACATGCTGCACCCGATCCTGGAGCTGACCATCAATAACGCCACCTGGGCGGATATTGCTGTGGATATGTACATTCTGCTGGCACTGACTGCCGCGCTGGTCGCGGCGGCGGGACTGCTCGCCCGGCGCGCGCTGGACGCGGACGCATGAGCCGGGGATGAATCCCCGCGCCGCCGGCGCTTCACAACCAGCAAGCCCAGCCGGAGATCGTCCAGATTACCTATGCCTACGACGCGCTCGACCGGCTGACCGGCGCCGGCTACAGCAGCGGGGAGAGCTTCGCCTACAGGTATGATCCGGCCGGCAACCGCCTGAGCCAGACGGTGAACGGGGTGACCACCGCCTACGCCTACGACGCCGCCGGCCGCCTGTTGAGCGCCGGCGGGCTTGCCTACGCCTGGGACGACAACGGCAACCTGCTTTCCGACGGGCACTATTCCTACACGTACGACCACGCCAACCGCCTGAGCGGGTTGAACAGCGCCGGTACAAATTACACCTTCGCCTACGACGGGCTGGGCAACCGCTACCAGTCCGGCGTCAACGGCGTCACCACCACCTTCAGCCTGGATACGGCAAGTGACCTGGCGCAGGTGCTTGCTGGCGGCGATACTCTGTATTATTATGGAGTGGAGCGGATTGCGCAGCAGCGCAGCGCCTCCACCAGCTATTTCCTGACCGACCAGCTCGGCTC
>JBBIQB010000078.1:12982-14998 GCA_037442545.1 Bellilinea sp. | reverse complement strand
TGACCAAAGTGCTCGAAAGCGGTTTTGCGCTGCCCAGCCGTGTGTCCATGCAGGCAAGCGAATATCTAAAAACCAACCCGGCTTCCAGCGCCATCTTCCGCGGCGCGTTGGAAGGCGCCCACCCGTTTGTGTGGGGATTGGTTGGCTCGGATGTGAACGAGCAGATGGGCAAAGCCCTGGAACGGATTTACCTGGAAAACCAGCCTGTGGCTGACTCGTTGCAACAAGCCGCAACGGTTATCCGCCAGAAGATTGCTGAAACCCAATAAACTGGTTTTTCCGTGGGTCAGCCGGGCAACCGGCTGACCCAACCCTTCCAGGAGGAATCCATCATGGATCAGCAACTGTCCACGCGTCCGGCGGGTTTCTTCCGCAAAAAGACCGATGCGAGCGCGCGTCGAAAGCGCAGTGAAGCCCTGACTGCCTACGTCTTTTTGCTGCCGTACTTGTTCATCTTTTTCACCTTTGTCGTCTTTTCGATCGGTTACGCCTTTTACCTGTCCTTTACCCGCTACAATTTGCTGCGTCCACCCGAATGGTGGGGATTGGAAGGCTACCGGCGGGTGCTGTGCATCGAATCTTTGCTGCCGCGCCCTGCGGACGCGCCGCTGCCGGTTTGCGACGATCTGTTCATCAAGAAAGCCTTGCCCAACACGGTCAAGTACACCCTGATTGTTGTCCCGGTGCAAACTGCGCTCAGCCTGATTCTGGCGTTTGCCATGGATCAAAAACTGCGCTTCCGGCGCATCTTCCGTACGATTTATTACCTGCCCTCGGTCACGTCGTCGGTGGTCATTTCGTTGATATTCGTCTGGTTGTTCAGCCCGCTGGGGGTGGTCAACCAGCTGCTCAACTTAGACATTAACTGGTTGAACGATCCGCGCTATGCCTTCTACACCATCATGATCCTCAACGTGTTTACCACCAGCGGCACCCTGATGTTGATTTTTCTGGCTGGCTTGCAGGATATTCCCACCTCGATCTACGAGGCAGCCTCGATTGACGGGGCGAACAAATTCCAGACGCTGCGCTACATCACCATTCCCATGCTGCGCCCGGTGGTCTTTTTCGTCGTCACGGTGGGGTTGATCGGCTGTTTCCAGGTCTTCGACCAGATTTACGTGATGACCTCTGGCGGTCCGCTCGACTCGACCACCACGGTGGCGTACCTGATCTATAAGTGGGCGTTCCGCGACACCACAGTCAAGATGGGACAGGCAGCATCTTTATCCTTCATCCTCGCGCTGATCATCCTGGTCTTCACCCTGGTTCAGCGGCGGATCATTGAAGGCAGCGGCAATGTTGGTTCAACGTGAGCGGAGGTGAATGATGACCACCCAATCTCAATCGGTTTCGCGGCAGCCGGGTCTTGGTGACCGGATTGCGCAGTTCATCGAGCGCATCAAAAACCCGATCTTTTACGCCATTTTGATTTTCTGGGCGCTGTTGTGTCTGGCGCCGCTGTACTTCACGTTGATCTTCAGCCTCAAGCCGGTCGCCAATGTTTTCGATCCACCGCTGTTTCTGCCGCTGCCGTTTAGCCTGGAAAACTTCCGCGATGTGATCGGCGCGCTACCGCTCTTCCCGCGCTGGTTGTTGAACAGTACCATCGTCTCGGTGGTGGTGACCGTGCTGCGCGTGCTGTTCTGTGCCATGGCGGGCTATGCCTTTGCGCGCATGGAATTTCCGTTCAAGAAATTCCTGTTCACCGCGCTGCTGATCTCGATGATGATCCCCGGTCAGGTCACGCTGATCCCCAATTTCCTGGTGGTCGGTCCGGGTATCATTCGCGGCGGGATTCAAATTGGCGATACCACCATCCCGACCGGTTTTGGCTTGATGGATAACCTGGGCGGGGTGATCCTGCCGGGAATTGTGGCGGCATTTGGCATCTTCATGATGACCCAGTTCTACAAGAGCATTCCCAAAGAACTGGAAGAAGCCGCGATGATCGATGGTCTGAGCCGCTTCGGCATCTTTTTTCGCATTGTGTTGCCAATCAGTACCACCCAACTG
>JBBIQB010000078.1:12722-12972 GCA_037442545.1 Bellilinea sp. | reverse complement strand
TCACCCTGGCACTGCTTACCTTTCAGGGGGAGTGGAACAACTTCATGTGGCCGCTGACCATCCTGCGCACGCCGGAAAACTTCACCCTGCCAATTGGGTTGAACTGGTTCCGGGGGGAGTATTACACCCTGATCTCGAAAGTGCTGGCAGGTTCGCTGTTCAACACGCTGCCCATTCTGATCATCTTCTTTATCTTCCAGCGTTATTTCACCCAGAGCATTGCCGGAACGGGTTTGAAAGAAGGCTGAAA
>JBBIQB010000078.1:0-12712 GCA_037442545.1 Bellilinea sp. | reverse complement strand
TTGGAGGGTTTCACTTATCCCTTACATTGATGAGGTTTACCCATGCTTAATGACCGCAACTGGTTTGTCTCGCAAGACCGTTTCGAGAGCAATGCACTCAACCACGCAGAAACCATCTTCACGATTGGCAACGGTTACCTTGGCACGCGCGGTACGTTCGAGGAACGCTACCGCGGCGAGGAACGCACCACCTTCATCCATGGTGTTTTCGATGACGTTTCCATCGTGTTCACCGAACTGGTCAATGCCCCGGACTGGCTGGATCTGAATCTGTGGCTGGCGGGCGAGCCTTTCCGCATGGACAGCGGCGAGCTGCTGGAATACAACCGCCAGCTTGACCTGCGCAACGGGCTGCTCCGCCGGCGGGTGGTGTGGCACAGTCCGCAAGGCAGGTGCTGGGAACTGGTCTTTGAGCGTTTTGCCAGCCTGGCGCAGCCGCACCTGTTCTGCCAGCGGGTGCAGGTGACCGCGCTGAGTGAGGGCGGGACGCTGGAAGTCCGCGCCGGTATCAGCGGTGAAAGCGACAATCTCAAATACAAACACTGGGAATGGCTGGGACAGGGCTTGGAAACCGATTGCGCCTGGCTGCATCTGCGCACCCGCGCCACGGAGATCGAACTGGGGGCAGCCTTCCGGCTGACGGTGAGTGGAAGTAGCCTCGAACGGGCTGCCTGGGATGTCTTTAACGCGCCGACCCTGGCGGCTACCGCAAGCCTCAATGCCGGTGAGAGCGCCCGGATCGAAAAAATTACCGCTATGTACACCTCGCGCGAAACCAACGACCCCGCCGGGGCTGCCCGCCGCGCGCTGCAAACCTTGAGCAGCGATGCCTGGAGCGGCTTGTGGGAAAGTCATGCCCGCGCCTGGCAGCAGGAATGGGAAGCCTGCGATGTGTTCATCGACGGCGATGACCGCGCCCATCTGGCGGTGCGCTTCAACCTGTTCAATTTGTTGACTGCCGCGCCGCGCCACGATGAGCGGGTCAGCATCGGCGCCAAGGCGCTCTCCGGTCATGGCTACCGCGGGCACGTCTTTTGGGACACCGAAATCTTCATGCTGCCGTTCTTTACCTATACCCGCCCCGAAATCGCGCGCAACCTGCTATCCTATCGCTACCACACGCTGGACGGTGCGCGCAAAAAAGCCGCCTCCGGCGGATTTAAGGGCGCGCAATACGCCTGGGAGAGCGCCGCAACCGGCGAGGAAGTCACCCCCACCTGGGTGCCGCACCCGCACGACCGGACACAATTGATCCGCATCTGGACCGGCGATATTCAAATTCACATTTCGGCGGACGTGTGTTTTGCCATCTGGCAGTACTGGAACGCCACCGGCGATGACGAATTTATGACCCGGCGCGGGGCGGAAATTTTCTTCGAGGTTGCCCGCTTTTGGGCAAGCCGGGCGGAGTGGAATGCGCAGCGCGGTGGGTATGAATTTACCGACGTGATTGGTCCGGACGAATACCACGACCACGTGGACAACAACGCCTACACCAATGCCTTTGCCCGCTGGCAGCTGCTGACTGCGCTGCGCGTGTTGACCTGGCTGGAAAGCCGCGCTCCCCAACAGGCAGCCGAACTGCGCCGGCGGTTGGGTGTGGACGATGCCGAAACAGCGCAGTGGAAAAGCGTTGCCAGCCAGATCTATTGGGCGCAGGATGAAACCGGCGGTCTGATCGAGCAATTCGAAGGTTATTTCCGACGCAAAGCGGTTGACCTGCAAGTGCTGGAGCCGCGCACCCGCTCGATCCAGTCGCTGCTGGGAATCGAAGGCGCCAATGAAGCCAATATCCTCAAACAGCCGGATGTGCTGATGCTTGCCTACCTGCTGCCCGAACTGTTCGACGAGCACAGCCTGCGCGAAAATTATGATTATTACACCCCGCGCACCGACCACACCTATGGCTCGTCGCTGGGACCGGCGATCCAGGCGATTCTGGCATGCCGGATGGACCGCCCGGAGGAAGCCTATGAACACTTCATGCGCGCGGCGTGCGCCGACCTGGAAGACGTGCGCGGCAACGCCGGCGACGGGATTCACGCGGCTTCGGCGGGGGGCATCTGGCAGGCGCTGGTCTTTGGCTTTGGCGGGTTGGAATTGGGTGAGTCGGGCTGGAAAACCCGCCCCTGCCTGCCCGCGCGCTGGAAACGGCTGGCGTTCCGCCTGAAATACCGTGGTCAACCGCTGATGATCGAAGTGGCAAACCCGCACATGGAGCGAGAAAAGGCATGATCCGCGCGATTTTATTCGATCTGGATGGTGTGCTGACCGATACCTCGGAGTACCACTACCTTGCCTGGAAGCGCCTGGCGGACGAGTTGGGTCTGCCGTTCGACCGCCACAAGAACGAGTCGCTGCGCGGCGTTTCGCGGCGTGAATCGCTGGAATTGATCCTGCAGGGGCGCGCTGCCAGCCCAGTGGAAATAGAAGCGTGGATGGAGCGCAAGAACCGCTATTACCTGGACTACATCGCGCGAATGACGCCGGACAACCTGCTGCCCGGGGCGCTCGACCTGCTCAAAGAACTGCGCCAGGCGGGCTACAAAACCGCCATTGTATCTTCCAGCAAAAACACCCCGCTGGTGCTCAATCGGCTGCAAATTGGCGGCTGGCTGGATGTGGTGGTGGACGGCAACACCCCGGCGCGCAGCAAACCCGCCCCCGACCTGTTCCTGCAGGCGGCTCAACGCTTGGGGGTGGCGGCAGAAGCCTGTCTGGTTGTCGAAGATGCCGAGGCGGGAGTCGAGGCAGGCAAAGCCGCCGGGATGCGCACGCTGGGCTTGGGTCCGGAGCAGCGGGTTGGGGCTGCCGACTATTGCCTGCCCGACCTGGACGGGGTTAGTCTGGCGAAGCTGCGAAAGATCATCCCGCATCTGGCTGCCTGAGCGGCGTTTGTTGCCGCTGTTGGATGCGCAATTCGAATCATAAAACAAACCTCCCGCACATCCTTCGGCGGGAGGCTGCCTTCACCGGCTTTCAGGGGAGGAAGGTGAAGGAGGAGATGACGGCGTCATACAGGCGGTCGAAATCGGCTTTGACCTGCGGCACATCCAGCGGGAAGAAGATCAACTGGTAGAAGATGCCGTTGTGCAAGGCAAAGACCATGCGGCTGCTCAATCTGCCCGGAACCGGTTCGAGCATCAGCGCGGGTTGCCCGCCCAGTTCGACCGCGCTGCGTGTGATCTTGACCGGCGAGTCGGGACCTTCGAACTGCTTCTGGAAGTCGCCGACCAAGGAGTCGAGCGCCGCATCCGGGATGGCAGGCGCGGCGAAAATGTCCAGCCGGACGGTGGCTTCCTCTGGATTTGCCGGATTGATGGGTTGCGCATAGATAGCCGCCAGACCGCGCTCATCCTGGAGCATGTCCGCGGGATAGTTGAAGCAGAACGCATTGACCAGGTCGACGTAGACGTTGGAATCGACATTCTTGAAGCATTCCGCCGGAATTTCGGGTTGTTCAGCCACCGGGGGTTGGGCAATCGTGCCAGTGTTGATCCTCACCTGGCTGCCGTCCAGGTTGGTGCGCACTTCAAAGGTTCGATTACCGGATTCGATCATCAGGCTGTAACCGGGAGTAATGACCTGGATGCACATCTGGTCGGGGGCAGCCAGACCCAGGCAGCCGTCGGGCCATTCGACGGTGGTCATCGAGACCAGGCGGATTTGATCGGCATCAACGCCGAGCTGACCGGCTATGCCGGCGCGAATGGTTTCGAAGAACATTTCAGATTCCTCCAGTGGTGCAACCTCACCGCCGGGAAGTGATGGCTGGATTTCTTTGGGAGGTGCGGGCGTTTCGCGCACTTCTTGAGGTTGCGATTCGCTCCCGGAAGGTGTTTCGTATGGACTGACCGGATCGAGCGGCGCGCAGGCGGAGAACACCACGATGCCCGCCAAGAAAAGCGAGAGAAGGAATGTTTTTTTCATGATCCTGATCCTCCATAGCCTATATAGTCCACGCCAGGTGGACGGGTTCATAGATAAGACGTTCAACCGGGCAGGCGGGTTCCCGAGTTGCTGCCGATCGTTTACAAAGAGATCACCTTGGCTGACTTTTGCAGCGCTTCGAGGATGTCGCCCATTCCGCCAACTACGCCAACGCGCACCTGATCCTTCAAACCGAAGAAATCCAGGCAGGTGCTGCACAGCACCAGCTCGACCTTGTGCCGTTCGAAGGTTTGCAGCAGATCGATCACCGGTGAGCCTTGGCATGCCAGTTTGACCCCGCCGGTGTAAAACAGGATTTTCGCCGGCAGCGCGCCCGATTCAAGCGTCAGAGTCAGGTACTTGACTGCCAGAGCGTGTTGAAGCGGTTGTGGGGCGTCCCCCAAACCGTCGCGGGTAAAGAGCAATACGCTATCGTTGCGCAAGTAAGGCTGCCTCCTCGAAACAGGATGGGGCAATTGTACCGGATTATTAACTCAATTTCTATGAATTAATTCTTGTATATTGACAAAATACACCCTTTTTGGTATATATACCTCGTTCCAATTGAATTACCCCAAATCAAGGAGAATAGTGATGTCGTTACGAATTCGCTGGTTTATCCTGCCAATTCTGACAGTCTTTTTGTCTGGCTGCGCCGCGCAACCGGCTGCCTCGCAGGCAGACGACCCCGGTAAACTGGTGGTCTATTCCGGGCGCAGCGAGAGCCTGGTTGCGCCGATCATCGACCAGTTTGCCGCGGCAACCGGCATTCAGGTGGAAGTGCGTTACGCCAATACGTCGGAACTGGCGGCTACGTTACTGGAAGAAGGGGAAAACTCACCGGCGGACGTGTTCTACGCGCAAGACCCAGGCGGACTGGGGGCTATCGCGGCGGCGGGCATGTTTGCTGAGCTGCCGCAGGAGGTGACCGGTAAAGTAGCCGAGCGATTCCGCTCCGTCGAGTCGCTGTGGATTGGCATTTCGGGGCGCGCGCGGGTGGTGGTGTACAACACCGCGCTGGTCGACCCGCAGGAATTACCTGCCGACCTGACCGGCTTTACCGACCCGCGCTGGAAAGGTAAAGTTGGCTGGGCGCCGACCAATGCCTCCTTCCAGGCAATGGTCACCGCCATGCGCCAGGAATGGGGCGAGGAAAAGACCCGCCAGTGGCTGCTGGACATGCAAGCCAACCAGCCGGTAGTCTTTGACGGCAACATGCCAACCGTCACCGCCGTTGGGGCGGGGGAGATCGAAGTCGGGCTGGTCAACCATTATTACCTCTATCGTTTCCTCAAAGAGGAAGGAGAAGATTTCCCAGCCCGCAATGTGTTTCTCAACAACGGCGGTCCGGATTCTCTGGTGATGGTCTCCGGCATTGGCCGGCTGGCGAGCGGCAAGAACCAGGAAAACGCCTTGAAATTCATTGAATTCCTGTTATCGCCGGTTGCCCAGCAGTATTTTGCCGGCCAGACCTACGAATACCCCCTGGTGGAGGGTGTGCAGACCGAACGTGACCTTGCCCCGCTGTCAGAATTAACCGCCTCGAACATCTCCCTGGATCAGCTGGCTGACCTGGAAGGTACCCTGAATCTGCTGCGCGACACCGGAGTATTGCCCTGAGCGTGGATGGAAAGCTCGGTTTGGTAATCGGGCAGCGCGCAAAGCGCCTGCCGGCTGCCCCTCCGGCGCGCATCAATTGGCTGTTTTTGCCCGCGCTGTTGGTGGCAGCCGGCTTGACCCTGCCGCTGGCATACCTGCTGGTGCGCGGATTGGGCGCCAGCCCGGCAGCCTGGAACTGGCTGCTGCGGGTTCAAACCCTCGAAATCATCGTCCGCAGCCTGGGTCTGGCGCTGGCGGTGACCTTGAGCGCCGCGGCGCTGGCGCTGCCACTGGCGTGGCTGGTATCGCGCACCAACCTGCCTGGGCGCAGGCTGTGGGCTGCCCTGCTGCCGCTGCCGCTGGTCATTCCCAGTTACGTCGGCGCGTATTTGTTTGTCTCGGTTTTTTCGCCGCGTGGACTGCTGCAAAATACGCTCGAAGGTTGGTTCAACGTGGAGCGGCTGCCCTCGATCTACGGCTTTTGGGGGGCGCTGATCGTGCTGATGCTGATGACCTACCCATACATCTACCTGGCGGTGCGCGCCGTTTTGCTGCGCAACGACCGCTCGGTCGAGGAAGCCGCGCGCAGCCTGGGCTGTTCGCCATGGCAGACCTTCTGGCGGGTCAATTTTCCGCGAATGCTCCCGGCGCTGGCATCGGCAAGTTTGCTGGTCAGCCTGTATGTGCTGCGCGATTTCGGCGCGGTGTCGATCCTGCGCTACAACACCTTCACCCGCGCCATCTACCTGCAATACCAGTCCTCCTTCGACCGCTCGGCGGCGGCGTTGCTGGCGCTGGTGTTGGTCGGCATGACTGTCCTGCTGCTGGTAGGCGAAGCGCGCCTCAACCGCCAGCCGCGCGCGGCAGTTTCGCAATCGCTGCGCCCTGCTCCGCCTGCGCAGCTGGGCGGCTGGCGCTATCCGGCGTTGTTCTTCGTCATCCTGGTGCTGGTACTGGCGCTGCTGTTGCCGGCGGGGGTGTTGCTGTACTGGCTGGGGCGCGGGCTGGCTGCTGGCGAGCAGCTTACCAGCCTGACCCGCCCGTTGTTCAACTCGTTGGGGGCTTCGGCGCTGGCGGTTGCAGCCACGGTTCTGGCAGCGCTGCCGGCGGCGATTCTGGCGGCGCGTAAACCGGGCTGGCTTTCGCGGTTGGTGGAGCGCTGGAGTTACCTGGGCTTTGCCCTGCCGGGTATTGTCGCCGCGCTGGCGCTGGTCTTCTTCGGCGCCAACTATACCCCCGGGCTGTACCAGACGCTGGCGATGCTGGTGTTTGCCTACCTGATTCTTTACCTGCCGCAGGCGGTGGGCAGCATTCAGGTGTCGCTGCGCCTGGTGCACCGCAACCTGGAAGAAGCCGCGTACAGCCTCGGATCGCGCCCGCTGAGCGTCTTCCAAAGGGTGACCCTGCCGCTGGTTGCGCCGGGAATTGCCTCGGCTGCCGCGTTGATCTTCCTGACCGTAATGAAAGAATTGCCCGCCACATTGATCCTCGCGCCGACCGGTTTTCGCACGCTGGCGACGCAGATCTGGTCGGCAGTCTCGGAAGCCTACTTTGCCCGCGCGGCTGCTCCTGCACTGGTGTTGATACTGCTTTCGTCCCTCTCGCTCGCTTTTCTCAATTCAACATCCCACAACCTTCAAGGAAACAAAGAAACCGGATGAGTGCTGCCAGGATCGAATGTCGTGATTTAAGCAAGACTTACAATGGACAGACCGCTGTACGCAACCTCTCTTTGGAAATTAACCCCGGGGAAATTCTATCGGTGGTTGGACCCAGCGGCTGCGGCAAAACTACCACGCTGCGCATGATTGCGGGTTTTGAGCACCCGGATGAGGGCACGGTCTCTATGAACGGGCGGGTTCTCAATCACGCCGGGTTGTTCGTCCCGCCGGAAAAACGCAATATTGGGGTGGTATTCCAGGACTACGCCCTCTTTCCCCACCTCACCGTTGGGCAAAATGTCACTTTTGGCTTGAAGAATACCCCCCGCCGGGAGAAGACAAACCGGGCGGCTGAACTATTGGCAATGGTCGGGCTGGAGGGAATGCAGGCGCGCTACCCGCACGAATTGTCCGGCGGGGAACGCCAGCGGGTGGCGCTGGCGCGCGCGCTGGCGCCGCAGCCGCAGTTGCTACTGTTGGACGAGCCCTTTTCCAGCCTGGATGCCGACCTGCGCCTGCAACTGCGCGAGGACGTGCGCCGGCTGCTTAAGCACATTGGTCTGACGGCGGTGTTTGTCACTCACGACCAGGAGGAAGCGCTGTTCATGGGTGACCGGCTGGCGGTGATGAACGCCGGTCGGCTGCAACAGGCGGCGCATCCCGAAACCATTTTTGCCCACCCTGCTAACCGCTTCGTGGCGGAGTTTATGGGCAATGCCAACTTTTTGCCGGGCATCGTCACGCCGGGCGGCATCCAGACCGAGATAGGGCTGGTCGAACAGAGCCTGCCGCTGCCGGAAGGCTGCGCGGTGGAACTGGCAGTGCGTGCGGATGACATCGGCTTCGACCCAGACGGACGCGCCAACGGGCGCATCCTGGCGCGCCATTTCAAGGGCGTACTGAATGTCTATCGTGTGCAGCTGGATTCTGGATTGGTGCTGGAAGCGTTTCAGCCCCATTTCCGCATCTTCCCGGAGGGACGCGCCGTGCGCATTTACCCGGATGCCGGGCACGAACTGGCGTGTTTTTACCAGGGCAACGCCGTTTTAAAACCTTGACACCGCTGCCAGCGGGTGATATATTAAATTTCGTTAAACTAACTCTGCGAAAGGAGACGCGCGTTTTATGGTTAATACTGCATCGGTGCTTGTCCGCCATATAGCCGTATGGGCGCGCCTGCCTTATCGGAGGGCCGGTTAATTCGGATTGAATTAGACCTCTCGAGCCACGGGTGCGTTCATCCCGTGGCTTTTTTATTTCTGTACCACGCGCGTCTGGCGTTTTGACGCGGCGCAGCGCTGGATGGGTTTTGCCTGATTGACAGGCAGACGGAACGGGAAAATACACGCCAGCCACGGGTTTACCGGGCTGGCGTTTTTTGTACGAGGAAGTGTAACCATGTCTCAACACATCAAAAACGATGCAATCATTGGCGTCGTGATCAAGAAAATGACCGCAGCCTACCAGGTGCGCGCAGGCGAACAGGTGTTGACCTGTACCCTCTCGCCCGCGCTTGCCGCTGCGAATGGCAGGAAACCGATGCGCTCTGCGTGCCATGCCGCGCCGCTGCTGGCGGCAGTTGGCGACCAGGTGCGCATCAAGCCGCTTCCCGCCGGACAAGGCATGATTCTGGAGGTGCTGCCGCGGCGCAGCAGTTTTGGCAGGCGCGGCGCGCTGCCCATGCCGGACAAACACCCCAGTGAGCAGGTGATCGTGGCGAATGTCGACCAGCTGGTGGCGGTTTTTTCCATCGACCAGCCTGCCCCGCGCTGGAACCTGCTCGACCGTTACCTGGTGGCTGCCGAGGCGTCGGATTTGCCCGCGCTAGTCTGCATGACCAAACTGGATCTGCTGCCCGAATTAAGCCCCGAAACCCGCGCGGAAACGCTGCAAATCTTGGCGGATTACGAGCGGATTGGCTATGCGGTGGTGCAGACCAGCGTTGTGCACAGCAGCGGTATGGATGAACTGTGCGCCGCGCTGCGCGAACGGGTATCCGTGCTGATCGGAAAATCCGGGGTGGGTAAATCCAGCCTGCTCAACGGGCTGCAGCCCGGTTTGGGGCTGCGCACGGCGGAGGTCAGCGCTTACAACGGCAAAGGACGCCATACCACCACCCATCTCGAAATGGTCTCGCTTCATTTCGGCGGGGCAATCGTCGATACCCCCGGCATGCGCGAATTTGGTTTGTGGGATATCCACCCGGACGAACTGGGGCAGTGCTTTCCCGAAATGCGCCCTTATCTGGGACGCTGCAAATTCGGACTGGATTGTTCGCACGACGAGGAACCCGGCTGCGCCGTGCGCCGCGCGGTGATGGATGGCAGCATCCATCCGCGCCGCTACCGTAGTTACCTGCGCCTGAGGAATGAGCCATGAAGACCCGCTTCTACCCCAAACAGGCGGACTTTGTCTGCAAGCAATGCGGTTACCTGGTCACGGTTCACCCGGCGTTTTCGGGTGTTGCCAACCGCAACCACTGCCCGTACTGCCTGTGCTCGCGTCACGTCGATTTGTGCGCCGCGGGCGACCGTCTCTCGGCGTGCAAGGCGCTGATGCAGCCGGTCGGGCTGACCATCAAGCAGCAGCGCAAACGCTATGGTGGCAGCCTGCCGGGTGAGTTGATGTTGATTCACCAGTGCACAGGTTGCGGCGCTCTGTCGATCAACCGGCTGGCAGCCGACGACGACGCGCAGGAATTGATGTACGTGTTCGAGCGTTCCGCGCGCGCCGAGCCAGCGCTGCTCCAGCGCCTGGCGGACGCGGGGATACGGATACTGAAAACTGCCCATGCCGGGCTGGTTCACCAGCGGTTGGTGGGCGGCTGCAAGGCGCAACCGGCAGCAGTGTGCGCTTGAAATGGGCGGTTTATTCTTCGAGATAAACTGAATCGACGATGCCGACAATTACCGAAATCACGCAGGCATTGGGGTTTGCCAGCACCAGGCGGGCACCGCTGCCCTCCCGGTTAACCAGCACGGTATCCCCGATGCCCGCCTGGGTATTGTCGAGGGCGATGAAATCAACGTCCGGGGCTTCCTGCTCCAACCCAAGCGGTTGGACAACCAACAGGCGGCGGTTTTTGTAATCCGCATGGCTGATAGTGGTAACCACGGTGCCCACTACTTTTGCCAGAATCATGGCAGCTCCTTAACTGTACGGATTCCAGCCGCGGCGCAAGATCAGGTCGAAGCTGCTGTCCGGGCGGACATCGAGTTCATCCACCACGCCGACCAGGGTCAGGTCAACCGGCACGAACTTGACATCCGGCAGCGCCAGTGAGGCTTCGCGGGCGCGCACCATGACGCACAAATCACCCTCGCCGGCGTGGACGATGTCGGCGGCTACCTGCAACCCGCCCAGGGGCTGCAGGTGTTTGTTGACCGGCTGGACGATCAACAACTTCAACCCCTGGGTGCCGGGGTATTTCATGGTGCAAACCGCGCTGCCTTTGACGATGCCCAGCAGCATAAACTATTTCAATCCGGTGCTGAGCAGCACCCGTTGAATGATCGTATCTACTAATTGTGGGTCGATCGAGTCGCCCAAGCGGGCAACCACCGCGGCGCGGATGCGCGCGTGCAGGTCGTCCTGCGCTGCACCGGCGGGCGCCGCGGGCGAAGCGTCTACCGCAGCGGTGTCCTGGCGCAACGTTTTTTGCACCTTGGAGAGGTACGGGCGCACCGGCTGAGAAGGTGGGAATTCTTTGCCCTGCGGAAAGATCACTTTAAATCCCAGCCGTTTGGCGTGATCGTACGCCTGGCTGGTCAGCACTGTATCGGCGTCAATGGTCAAGGCAGTTTCCCCGCTTTCGACCAGCCGCTGGATATCGCGTTCGGTGACGAATTTTTTCGCCATATCAGCCTCCCGGTTTTCCTTCCAACTCTTCCAGCGCTTTGACCGCGGCGTCGCGGGCGGTGAGGATTTCCGCTTCGCTGCCGCTCAACCACATGCGCCCAAAACGCCCGACCGAAGTGACATGGTTGATCTTGATGCTGGCTTTTTTCTCGGCTTCGTTACAGGCGTAGTTGATGTAGGCTGCCGGGGCGCATTCGAGCACCAGCAGGGTTTCGCCGGGCACCAACATGCTGCCGCGGCGGAAGCGGTTGATTAGCTGCGCCTGGTAGGCATCCACGCGAGTGATGACCTGCTCGGAGACCACCTGCGGCTTGATGCGGTCTTCGATGCGCAGACCGAGCCGGTTGAGTACCACCGCTCCGGCTTCCAGAACGGCCGCCTGGTTGGGAGAGTGCACCTCGAACATGCCAAATTCGCGCTCGACGATCTGCGCGCCGGGGCGGGCTTCGGTGGCTTTGACGGCGATATCGACCACCCGGAAGACCTCGTTTCCGGGTGCCATCTCGACGTACAGCGCCGCCATCCCCTCCACCGGTAGATCCCCTTGGGTGATCGTGCCGATGAAAGCAGCGTATTGGGCTTGCATGCGGTCGATAAAACAGTAACAGCGCAGTGAAAAAGCATCGTTCATGGGTTAAGTCCCGGTTGTCTCCTGGCAGGTTGGATGGCAATCGTCAGGCGTGGAATTGCCTGCATGGATATTGAAATCGGGGCGCTATTTGACGATCGCGCCTTTGCTCTTTTGCGGCAGAATCATCTCAACATCACCGTGCGGGCGCGGGATGACATGCACTGACACCAGCTCGCCAATGCGTTGGGCAGCCGCAGCGCCGGCGTCGGTGGCGGCTTTGACCGCGCCGACATCCCCGCGCACCATGACGGTGACATACCCGCCGCCGATGTATTCTGATCCAATCAGAACTACATTGGCAGCTTTGACCATGGCGTCGGCGGCTTCGATGGCACCAACCAGCCCTTTGGTCTCGATCATTCCCAGCGCGATTAATCCAGTTTCTCCAGCCATTTGAATTTCCTTTCTTTACACAGGTCAAGCGGTATGGAACGTTGCGGTTGGCTGCCCGGGCAGGGCGGCTAACCGGCGGATTTTACGAAGGTCAGCTGCCCTTCCACTTCGAGGGTGTCGATGATCGCCATGATAACCGCATCCACCGGGCTGTCCTTGGTGATGCTGGTCTGGCGGGCGGACGAACCGGCGCAGGTCAGTACCAGGTCGCCGACCCCGGCATCCACCGTATCGACGGCGACGTATGGCTTGCCGGTTGGCTTGCCGAATTCATCCGTTGGGCGGACGAGCAGCAATTTGCGTCCGGTGAGTTTTTCATCCTTGATGGTGGCAACAGTTGTGCCAACGACTTTGGCGATCAGCATCTCAATAGCCTTTCTGCGCGGCGGGTTGGGCGCTGGTTTCATGTTGGCTCGGTCCAGCAATGATCTTGACCCCGGCACTGGCGCCAATGCGGCTTGCGCCTGCTTTGACCATTGCCTCGGCGTCCTCGTAGGTGCGCACCCCGCCGGATGCCTTGACGCCCATCTCCGGACCGACCACCCGGCGCATCAGAGCCACGTCGTGGGCGGTGGCGCCGCCGCCGGAAAAACCGGTCGAGGTCTTGACGAAGTCCGCCCCGGCTTCCTTGGAAATCAGA
>JBBIQB010000077.1:0-15131 GCA_037442545.1 Bellilinea sp. | reverse complement strand
GAAGAGCACGCCCGCATCGCCGCGGATGTCCTGATTTCCGCCGACCTGCGTGGGGTCAGTTCGCACGGCATCATCCGCCTGCACAGTTATTACGGCAGCCGCATCCTCAAAGGGTTGATCGATCCGGCTTCACCCTTCCGGGCGATGCGCGAAACCCCCGCCACCCTGCTGGTTGACGGCGGCAACGGCTTGGGCATGGTGGTAGGCTACCACACCATGCAAGCGGTGATCGAAAAAGCCCGCCAATCCGGCGCGGCGTTTGGCAGCGTGCGCAACAGCAACCATTACGGGATCGCCGGGTATTACGCCATGATGGCGCTGCCACACGACATGATTGGTATTTCCTTCACCAACGCCCAGCCGCTGGTGGCGCCCACCTACGGGCGCACGCGCATGTTGGGCACCAATCCGATTGCGGTGGCTGCTCCGGCGCTAAACGCCCGCCCGTATGTGCTCGACATGGCGACCAGCATCGTACCAATTGGCAAGATCACCGTGTACGACAAGGCTGGCGAGAAAATCCCGCAAGGCTGGGGAATCGACAAAGACGGTCAGGTGACCAGCGAACCCAAGGAGGTTCTCAACGGCGGCGCGTTGATGCCGCTGGGCGGCATCGACCTGATGCGCGGTTATAAGGGCTACGGGCTGGCGCTGTTGGTGGATATTTTCTCCGGTGTACTATCCGGCGCTGCCACAGGACCAGATGTCGGCGCGCCCGGCAAGGACCTGCCCGCCAACGTCGGACACTTCTTCGCCGCCGTCCGCATCGACGCCTTCCGCGACCCGCAGGAATTCAAAGCCGATCTCGACCGCCTGATCGCAACACTCAAAGTCGCGCCCAAAGCCGCCGGGCACGAGCGCATTTACATCCACGGCGAAAAGGAATTCGAACTGGAAGAGCGCAACCGCACGCACGGCGTGCCGCTGTTGGTGGAAGTGGTCAGAGGACTACGCGAAGCCGGCGAACAGGTCGGCGTTCCCTTCGATCTCGAAATGCTGGGCGAAACCACCGGCGAGGAAGAATAAGCCGCTCGCGGTTTATTCTTCTTGTTTGAGTATCAACACCTCATGCCCTTCCAGGGGCAGCAGCATGCCCTCCTTGAGCGGCGGCAGCGCATCACGCCGGTTGGACAGCAGCAGCCGCCAGCCTGCCCGGCGCACCATCCCGCCCAGGGCAAACCGCACCGGGCGCTTGCCGAAATTGAGCGCCACCAGGATGGTCTCATCGGCGGTCTGGCGCAGGTACGCCAGCAGACGCTGCGGCTCGAAGGTCAGTGGCTGCAACAAGCCATGCCGCAAAGCGAGGTATTGCTTGCGCAGCCGCAGCAGCGCGCGGTAGAAGTGAAACAGGGAACTCGGCTGTTCCCGCTGGGCAGCCACGTTGCGCTGGCGGTAATTTTCGTGCACCGGCAGCCACGGCTGCCCACTGGTGAAACCCGCCTGCGAACTGTCATCCCACTGCATCGGCGCGCGGCAACCATCCCGCCCTTTGAAGAAGGGCCAGTAGCGCTTGCCGATTGGGTCCTGCACCATCTCACGGGTAATGGGAATATCGCGCATCCCGATTTCTTCCCCATAATACAGATAGGGCGTGCCGTGCTGGGTGAGCAATAAGGCTGCCGCCACTTTGAGCAACTCGTCGCTTTCATCTTTCGTGTAGCGGGTCGCTGAACGCGGCGTGTCATGGTTGTTCATCACATAGGTCGGGTAACCCTCCGGCTGCAGTGCCTGTTCCCAATCCTGAATAGCTTTCAAAAACAGTTCGGGTTTCCAGCGGCAATGAAGAAAGGTAAAGTCGAAGGCGGCATGCAGCAAACCGGGCGCGCTGTAACCGGCGGCTTTGCGCGGATCGGAGATGAACGTTTCCCCAACCGCGTACCGCTCCGCATAGGAATCCAGAGTGGCGCGAATTTCGCTCAGCAGCGGGTACATTTCCGGCTGGTCGCAATCATGGATATGTTTCTGGCGGTCGAATCCGCGCAGCCCCAGCACCGGCGGGTTATCCGGCAATTCGGGATGCTTGAAATAAACGTTGAACACATCCAGCCGGAAACCATCCACCCCGCGTTCGCACCAGAAGCGAAAGACATCCAGCAATGCCTGGCGCACCGCCGGGTTGCGCCAGTTGACGTCCGGCTGTTCCTTATAAAACATGTGATAGTAATACTGGTTGGTCTGGGCATCCAGTTCCCAGCCGCTGCCGCCGAAAATCGACTGCCAGTTGTTGGGAGGTCCACCACCGGCTGCCGGGTCGCGCCACAGGTAATACTCGCGGTAGGGGTTATCGCGGCTGCTGCGCGACTGCACGAACCAGGGGTGCTGGTCGGAGGTGTGGTTGAGCACCAGGTCGAGCACGATGCGGATGCCGCGTTGGTGAGCCTCCTGGACAAGCCGGTCGAAATCCGCCAGGCTGCCAAACTTGGCATCCACGTCCAGGTAATCACTCACGTCGTAGCCAAAATCGACATCCGGCGAAGGATTGATCGGCGAGAGCCAGATCGCGTCCACCCCCAGTTCCGCCAGGTAATCCAACCGGCTGCGAATGCCGTTTAGATCGCCAATCCCGTCACCGTTGCTGTCGGCAAATGAGCGCGGATAGATTTGATAAACAACCCCATCCCGCCACCATAAAAATTGATTGTCCATCTCATCCACCTTTTCTGAATTCGCTCGTCGAAGAAAGAAAATCCAACACGACCTTGTTGAACAACGCCGGGTTTTCACGCTGCGGCCAGTGCCCGCAATCCGGCAGAATTTCGAGGTGCGAACCGGACACACGCCGGTGCGCCTCCCGGACGCTTTCCAGCGGCACCAGCCGGTCTGCCTGCCCGTGAATAAACAGTACCGGGCAGCGAATCTCACCCATCCGCTCGATGAAGACGGTCTTGCACAAGCCCTCCTTCTCGATCTCATTTTTCTGGAAGGCACGAAACGCTACTCCTGCCTGCGGGTTGCGGATTTCCGCGAACAGTTCATCCATCAGTTGGTCGGAAATTGCCTTCGGATTGGCAAATATCTGCTCCAGGGAAGCGCGCGCCAATCGGTGGCTGCGGCGGATCAGCCACCAGGTCAGCCGGTTGAGCCAGTCCATGCGGATGAAAGTATAACTCCAGCGCCCACCGGGCGCCTGGCGCGCCAACCCGTAACTGCCAACCGGCACCAACCGCTCCACCTGCTGCGGGTTAGCCAGGCTATAGCCAATCGCGATTCCACCGCCCATGGAAATCCCAACCAGCGAAAATTTCTCCACACCCAGAGTATCCAGCAGGCATTGGAGAAAGCCAATATAATAGGGAATGTTATACGGAAGATCGGGACGGTCGCTCTTTCCATAACCTGGAAAATCCGGTGCAATTATGCGATAATGCAGTGAAAGCGCCAGGATTGCCGGCTGCCATGAAAGCCAGGCGGAATCAGTGCCACCGCCGTGCAGCAGGATAATCGTTTGCTCCCCCTCCCCGGCCGTGTACAGATGGGTGCGGATGCCATCAATGTTCAGCCATTGCTCCTCGATGATTGTCATGCTATCCTCCCCCTTTAAGCATACCGGCAGATTTTATTTTTGTCAAAACAAAACCAGCCCTTGCAGGGTAAAATCCGGTTCGCAGCCGGACTATTGTATCCCTGCCAGGTGGGATTCAATAGTCCGCAGTCCGGTTTATGTCAAACCTGATGGATTTTAACCTTGCGCTTCTTGCATGTTAACAAAACCTGTGATAGAATTCAATCAGCAAGGCAGAAAGTCAGACGACGTCATCGAAAAGTGGGCAGCCCCCACTTTTCTGCTTAGTAACAGGATCATATCGGAGAAAGTTAAGGCATGAAGAACGAATTTACACTGGCGTTCAACGAAGTATTGGAAGAGAAACAGCTTCCCAAAGAAATCATCCTCAAGGCGCTCGAATCGGCAATGGTCTCCGCGTACCGGCGAGCTGTCAATGCTTCCAACGCACAGCACGTGGAAGCCAAGGTCGATATCGACACCGGCAAGGTCACCATTTTCGCCGAGAAAGAAATCGTCGAAAGCGTCGAGGATATTCGCACCGAGGTCAACCTGGAAGAAGCCCGCCAAATCGACCCGAACGCGGAACTGGGCGGGATGATCGTTGTCGAAAGCACCCCGCGCGATTTCGGGCGGGTGGCAGCGCAGACCGCCCGCCAAGTGATCCAACAGCGTATCCGCGACGCCGAACGCCAGGCGCAGCTCAATTACTACCAAAAGCAATTGGGTGAAATCGTCAGCGGCATCGTCCAGGCTGTCAGCGCGCAAGGCTTGACCATTGGGCTGGAAATGAAAGCCGAAGGCAGTATGCCGCGCAAGGAGATGATCCCCGGCGAACGTTTCCGCATTCACGACCGCGTGCGCGCGCTGGTTGCCGAGGTCAAAGATAATTCGCGCGGTCCGCAAATCATCCTCTCGCGCACCCACCGCAATTTCCTGCGCCGCCTGTTGGAAAATGAAGTGCCCGAAATTTACCACGGGGTGGTCGAAATCCGCTCGATTGCCCGCGAGCCGGGCGAACGCGCCAAGGTGGCGGTCTCCGCCACTCAGTCCGGCATTGATCCGGTTGGCGCCTGCGTCGGCATCCGCGGCGTGCGCATTCAGGCAATCGTCCGCGAACTGCACGATGAAAAAATCGACGTGATCGAATGGAATTCCGACCCGTCGCTGTTCATTGCCAAAGCCATCAGCCCAGCGCGGGTAACCGGTGTTTACCTGAACGAACAACAAAGCGGCGGCAAGACCGCCACGGTGGTGGTGCCGGAAGACCAGCTCAGCCTGGCGATTGGGCGCGACGGGCAAAACGCCCGCCTGGCAGCCAAACTGACCGGCTGGCGCATTGACATCAAGAGCCTGCCAGAAGCGGCATCGGATGCGTTGTATAAACTGCAAAAGGAAGAAGTGCTGGCAGAAATGGCGCTGCAGGAATCCGATACCATGCGCAAGATCGAGGAACTGCTCGCGCGCAAGGCGGAAGGACGTCCGTTGCAGCCAGAAGAATTCGACCAATTGAGCCGTTTTGTCGATCGGGTCGAAAAACGCATCAGCCGCCGCGTGGAAGTCGAAAAAGTCAGCCACGATCAAGTCGCCAAAGCAAAACAGCTGCTGCCGGCATTAGCCTTCGAAATCAACATCCTCGACAGCGGGTTGCCCGAACACGTCGCCTACATCCTACAGGAAGCCGGCTTTGGCACGCTGGGTGAAATGGCAGTGCAAATGAAGACCATGCCCGATCGCATCCTACGCCTTAACGGGATCGGTCCGCGCGCCATGCAGGAAATTCAAAAAATGATGGAATCGCTCGACGAGCAAATGGCAGCCGCCCAGGCTGCCGCTCCGGCGGAAGCGATCGAACAAATGCTTCCAGTGGAAATTGCTCCACCGGCTGCCGAGCCGGAGATGGCAGAAATCCAGCCGCCGGCGGAGATGATCGAACAAGCCGCGCTGGAACTGGCAGCCGCCGCGACCCAATCGGAAGAAGCGGTTGAGACGCAAATCGAGAGCGAAGCCGTTGCCGAAGAGGAAGTGCCCTTCGAACAGATCTTCGACCTGCGCATTGGGACGGTGGAAGAAACCACCTTCGAAGAAGAGGAAACCGAGGATAGCTCGACCCAAAAGGACAAGAAGAAGGGCAAGAAGAAGAAAAAACACACCCAGATCGAATACGATCCCGACCGCGACACCATGATCATCCGCAAGAAGCATCGCCGGGATGGCGGCGGCTGGGAATGGGAAGAATAATTCGGGTTAGTCCAGAGAAAGAAAGGTGGCTAAACAACCAGTCAAACGAAGCAAACACATTCCCCAGCGCACCTGTGTGGGTTGCCGTCAGGTGATGGCAAAACGGGCGCTGATCCGGGTTGTTCGCTCCCCTGAAGGGGTGCGGGTTGATCCGACGGGAAAACACGCCGGCCGCGGCGCATACATCCACGAGGATCGTCATTGTTGGGATCGCGCGCTGAAAGGGGCGCTCGCCCACGCATTAAAAATTGAGTTGACCGATCAGGACCGGGCAGCACTTATCCAATTCGCGCAATCATTGCCGGAAGAAACCCATGTAGCCTGAACCCCGTCCTGTCAATAGAGGAAAGAGCCAGCCAGAAGGACTATCAGCAACGACCCTTCTACCGCTCAAATTCCAGCCCGCTTTCTCCGGTCAACCGCCACGCCAGACAAACCCGCGACGATCCGCAGGGGAAGCAGGGAGCAATTATTCGAAGAGAGGTGAGTTATGAGCGATAATGGGTCAAAGACAATTGAACTGCCCGTCAGTATCACTGTGCGTGACCTTGCGCAGCGCATGCAAGCCAGCCCCATTCAGGTCATTAAAATCCTGATGTCCAATGGGGTCATGGCGAATATCAACCAGCAAATCGATTTTGATACCGCTGCGGTTGTGGCTTCCGAAATGGGTTTCGAAGCCAAAGCCGAGGTGTATGAGGTTATCGAAGAAAAGGAAAGCGGCGAAATTCCCCTTTGGCGGCAGCTGATCGCCAAAGAAAAACCGGAAGCGCTGCAGGAGCGCCCGCCGGTAGTCACCATCCTGGGGCACGTCGATCACGGCAAGACAACCCTGCTGGATGCAATTCGCGATGCCAATGTGGCGGGTGGAGAAGCCGGCGGAATTACCCAGCACATTGGCGCCTACCAGGTGGAACACAAGAACCGCCTGATCACCTTTCTGGACACGCCGGGGCACGCTGCCTTCACAGCCATGCGTTCGCGCGGTGCCACCGGTGCGGATATTGTCGTGCTGGTAGTGGCAGCCAACGACGGCGTAATGCCGCAAACCCGCGAAGCGATTGCCCACGCCAAGGCTGCCCGCGTGCCGATCATCGTGGCGATGAATAAAATCGACCGCCCGGACGCAAACCCGGACTTCACCAAGCGGCAACTCTCGGAAGCCGGACTGGTGCCGGATGACTGGGACGGCGACACGATGGTCGTACCGGTTTCCGCCAAATTCCGCAAAGGCATCGACGATCTGCTGGAAGCCATCCTGCTGGTTGCTGACACCCTGAATATCGAAGCCAACCCGGAAGGCAAGGTGTTTGGCACGGTGATCGAAGCCAAGGTCGACCGCGCCAAGGGCGTGGTCGCCACCCTGTTGGTGTACAATGGATCCCTGCAAACCAGCGACCTGGTGGTGGCTGGAAAAACCTACGGGCGCATTCGCGCCATGTTCGATTTCCGCGGGCGTAAATTGCGCAAGGCGGGTCCATCCACACCGGTGCAGATCATGGGCATGAACGATGTGCCCGCCGCCGGCGACCTATTCCTGGGGTATGACAACGAACGGGAAGCCCGCGCCATCGTCGAAGAGCGCGTCCAGCAGCAGCATAAGCGCGAAATATCCGCCCCCAAAGCCAGTCTGGAAGAGTTGTTCAAAAAAGTCCAGACCGGCGAGGATCACGAACTGCGCCTGATCGTCAAAGCCGACGTGCAAGGCTCGCTTGAGCCAATCGTCTCCTCGCTCAACGAACTGGGCAAAGGCGATATCCGCATCAACATCCTCCACGCCGAAACCGGCAACATCAGCGAAAACGATGTCATGTTGGCGGCTGCCTCCAGCGCGATTGTGGTCGGTTTCAACGTCCAAGCCGATGCCGCCGCGCGCCGCCTGGCAGAAAGCGAAGGCATCTCCATCCGCTTGTATAACATCATTTATCGCCTGACCGAGGACATCGAGAAAGCGATGAAGGGGTTGCTCGAGCCGGAAGTAAAAGAGGTGACCGTCGGCAGCGGCAGAGTGCTGGCTGTGTTCCGCATCTCCAAAGTCGGGGTGGTGGCTGGCTGCCGCGTGGTAAGCGGTGAATTCCGCCGCAACGCCAAGGTACGTATCCGCCGTGAGGGCACGGTTATCTACGAGGGCGAATTTGCCTCCCTCAAACACGAAAAAGATGATGTGCGCGAAGTGCGCACCGGCTTCGAATGCGGCGCTTCCTTCCGCAATTTCAATGACGTGATTGTCGGCGACGAAATCGAATGTTATGTATTCGAACGAGGTCCGGCAGCCTGAGCGGCTCATCCTAAACAGGTGAACGTGTTATGCCATCCAAATTGAGACTCCAACGAATTGCCGACCGCATCCGCCAGGATCTGTCGGAAATGCTGGTGATGGGTCAAATTCGCGACCCACGCGTGAGCGGGATCAGCATCACCGACGTCAAGATCGACCGTGAACTGGCGTTCGCGGACGTGTATGTATCCGCCGTGGAAGGCAGCCAGCGCGCCGGCGAAGTCCTGGACGGGCTGCGCAGCGCCTCCGGTTTCCTGCGCCGCGCCCTGTCCGAGCGCATCGAGTTGCGCGTCTTTCCGCGCCTGCGTTTTCATTGGGACCCCACCCCCGAAAAAGCCGATCGCATCGAACAGCTGCTGGCATCCCTGCGCAACGAACCCCCGGCTGAGCCGGAAACCACTATGGACGGTGAAGACGATGATTGACGCCCCGCACCTCATCCAAGCCATGCGCGACCGGTTGGAGACCGCCGCGCGCATCTTGATCACCTCCCATGTCCGCCCGGACGGCGATGCCATTGGCTCGATGCTCGGTTTTGGACTGGCGCTGCGGCAGAGCGGCAAGCAAGTGGTCATGGCATTGAGCGACCCGGTACCGCACAGCTTCCTTCACTTAACCGGCAGCGCAGAGATTGTCCGTTCCCCCAAGGGCAATTTCGATACCTTCATCGCCGTCGATGCAGCCGACCTAAAACGGGTCGGCGCGATGTGCGACTCGCGCCAGCCGGATATCCAGATCGACCATCACATCACCAATACCGGCTATGCCCAACTGAACCTGATCGACCCGGAGGCGGTCGCCACGGCTGCCATTCTGGCAGAGGTGCTGCCCCAACTGGGACTGGAGATCACCCTGCCGGTGGCGGAAGCCTTGCTGACCGGCATCATAACCGATACTATCGGCTTTCGCACGTCGAATATGAATCCGCAAGCCCTACGTCTGGCATCAGACCTGATGGAAAAAGGCGCCAACCTGCCCGACCTGTACTACAAAGGACTGGTGCAGCGCTCCTTCGCCGCCGCGCGCTACTGGGGTGTGGGATTGACCACCCTCAAGAAAAAAGGGCGCATCATCTGGGCAACCTTAACTCAGGCAGACCGGCAAACAGTCGGGTATAATGGCAACGACGACGCCGATTTGACCAATTTGCTCTCCAGCATCAGTGAAAGCGACATTGCGGTGCTGTTCATCGAACAAAAAGACAACCATGTAAAAATCAGCTGGCGCGCCCAACCCGGTTGGGATGTCTCCGCCCTGGCAGCCCGCTTTGGCGGCGGCGGGCACCCGGCTGCTGCCGGCGCCGAAATTACCGGCTCCCTCGAAGAAGTGCAAGCCGCCGTGCTGGCAGCAACCGAAGCCTTATTGAACGGCAATTCAGGACAATAAAGGGGAAGTCCAATTATCAGGGGTATGCATACATGAATGATAATTTGAACCCAAATAGTACCATCTCCGGTGTGCTGGTTGTGGATAAACCCATCGGTCTCACCTCGCATGAAGTGGTTCAGATCATCCGCCGCGGGACGAACATCCGCCGCGCCGGACATACCGGCACATTAGATCCGCGCGCTTCAGGCGTTCTGGTCGTTCTGCTCGGTCCGGCGGTTCGATTGAGCGAATACGTGTCCGCCTCGGACAAACGCTACCAGGCGGTTTTACAGCTGGGCACCACTACCGACACCTACGATGCCGACGGGCGGGTGTTGACCACCAATCCGGTTGAAATTGCCGAGCATCAATTCGAAACCGCCCTGCAATCCTTTATCGGGGAAATCGAGCAGGTACCACCACCCTATTCTGCGGTCAAGATCAAGGGACGCAAAGCCTACGAGATGGCGCGCGAGGGGGAAGAAGTCGACCTCCAGCCGCGCCGGATCACCGTGTACAGCCTGGAGCTGCTCGAATGGGCGCCGCCGGAAGCCGTGATCGATGTCTACTGCTCCTCCGGAACATACATTCGTTCGCTCGCCAACGACCTGGGCAAAATGCTCGGCTGCGGCGCTCATTTAGTCGGGCTGCGCCGCACCAAAAGCGGGCGTTTCACCCTGCGGGATGCCGTCCCACTGCGTAAATTGCGCGAATCCTTCGAAAGCGGCAACTGGTATCAGTACGTCATTCCGGCTGCCGAAGCGCTCTCCGACTGGCCCTCGGTCGAACTGACCCTCGAACAGGTGGACGCCATCCGCCACGGGCACCGCGTTCCCGGAAAAGCCGGCGTCGGCAAGATGGCGCGCGGCATCAGCGAGCAGGGCGATCTGGTGGCACTGCTGGAATTCGACCCGGCAACCAACGAGTGGCAGCCCAAAAAAGTGTTCTTCCAATAAACCAAAACAAACGGGCGAATCGCGTGGCAACCGCACAAACCGCGCCCGTTTGTTTCTTTACAGGCGAACATGTATCATTTCCAATCCCTGGCAGACGTTCCACACTCCCCCGCCTGGCTCACCATTGGGGTATTTGACGGCGTCCACCTCGGGCACCAGCAAGTCCTCCGCCAGTTGGTTGCCGGCGCCAGCGCGGATTCCGCCGCCAGCACTGTGATCACGTTTTTCCCGCACCCGGCGGTTGTGCTGGGGAAGATTGCCAACCCCAGTTACTTGACTTCGCCTGACGAACGGGCAGCCCTGTTACACCAGTTGGGGGTGGAGATGGTCATCACCCTGTCATTTGATCGTGCGCTCGCCTCGATGAGCGCCGACGAATTCATGGCTGAACTGGCGTCCCGCTTGGATATCCGTCGCCTGCTGGTTGGGCAGGATTTTGCGCTCGGACGCGGGCGCGAAGGCAGCCTACCCCGTTTACAGCAAATCGGCGAGCAGCTGGGGTATTCCTTGCAGGTGATCGAGCCGGTGCACTTGGAGGGCGAACGCATTTCGTCCAGTTTGACCCGCGCCTACTTGCTCGAAGGGGCAGTCAACCAGGCAGCCCGCCTGCTGGGGCGGTATTACCACATTGGCGGCAGGGTCATTCACGGCGACGGGCGCGGCAAACAACTCGGCTTTCCAACCGCCAACCTGGATTTTTGGACGGAAAAGCTGCTCCCTGCCAACGGCGTCTACGCCACCTGGGCGTGGGTGGCTGGGCAGCGCTGCCCGGCGGTGACCAACCTGGGCGTACGCCCAACCTTTGACCAGCAAGCCCCCCACCCCCACCTGGAAACGCACCTGTTGGACTACCAGGCAGACTTGTACGGTAAACCCATCCAGCTGGATTTTGTCGCCCGGATTCGCCCGGAAATGCGCTTCCCCTCGGTGGATGCCTTGGTTGCCCAGGTAAACCAGGATAAGAAAACTGCTCAGGAGATGCTCGATGACCCGTCCTGAACGTCAGGTATACCTGCTCGATCCGAAAAACCTCTCTCCGGAAACCATCGCGGTCACATTTGCCAAAACCTCCCGTTCGCCGCAGCGGTTTGCCGAAATCGCCGCTGAGCTGACCGCCGAAAAAAGCGCCGAGTTCCACGAAAAGTGGGTCGTCGGTTACGGTCATGCATCCGTGGCGGAGCACGCCGTGCTGCACATCGCGGTCGAAAACATCTCCCGCCTGGCAGTCGAAAGCCTGGAATCCTGCCGGCTGGCATCCTATACCGAAAAATCCACCCGTTACCAAAAATGGAGCGATCAGGATTACCACCTCCCGCAGGAGTTAGAAGACCACCCGTATAAAAAATTGTACGAGCAAACCATCCAATCCTTGTTCGGCGCCTACCAGCAAGCCCTGCCGCCGATCAAAGCACTCATCCAGCAGCAGTATCCGGCGCGCGAAGGCGAAACCGAAGCCGCCTGGGAGCGGCGCATCCGTTCGCGTTACGTCGATATTTGCCGGTTTTACCTGCCCGCGGCTGCCCTTGCCAACGTCGGCGTGACAATCAACGCCCGCGCGCTGGAGCACTCCATCTCCAAAATGCTCAGCCACCCGCTTGCCGAAGTGCGCCACACCGGCGAAGCGTTAAAATCCGTCGGGCAGGCTTGCGTGCCGACGCTGGTCAAATACGCCAACCCGATCCCCTATCTGGAAAACACCCTGAAAGAACTACGCTCATTTGAAACAACGCTCACGCCTGCCGGGCACAGCCGCGACTGGTGCGAACTGGTTTCGTGGGAAGCGGACGCCGAAAACCGGGTGCTGGCAGCAGCATTGTACCGCGAGGCAAACATTGGCTATGCGCAGTGCCTGGATTGGGTCAATGCCGCCTCCCCCGCCCAGCGCAGCCGCCTGGCAGCCATCCTGCTGGCGCACCTGGATAAATTTACCATCCCGCTGCGCGAGTTGGAATACGCCAATTTCACCTTCGACCTGATCCTCGACCAGGGCGGTTATTTCGAGCTCAAACGCCACCGCATGATGACCCAGACCCCCCAGCCGCTCACCACCCGGCTCGGTTACGCTGCGCCGCGTGCGATCGTGCAGGCGGGCTTGGAAAGCCATTTCCGCGCCGCGATGAGCACTGCCCACCACACCTACCGTCAACTGGCTGAGTGGAACCCGGCGGTTGCTGCCTACGTCGTTCCCAACGCCTTCAACCGGCGGGTGTTGCTGGAGATGAATCTGCGCTCCGCCGATCATCTGCTGGCGCTGCGCAGCGCCGACAACGCCCATTTCTCCCTGCGCCGGGTGATACAGCGCATGGCGGAACAAATGCGCACCGTGCTGCCGCTGTTTGGGCAGTATTTGCGCTGCAATCCCGCAGAAACTTGGCAAACGCTCGAATCCGCGTATTTCGCTGCCACCGCTCGCCTGGCGGACGATTAAACCCTGCTTTGTGACTCCCCCAAGCCCAATACTTCGGTCACCTCGCGGACGGTCTCGGACTGCAACTCCTCGGCGTACCACTGCTCCATTTCCACCAGCAGCTGGTCGAGAATATCTTTAAGTCTTTCGCGCTTTTCTTCCGCCGATAAATCCGCCCGCTTGCGGGTCAATTCCACTTCCGGGTGGGCTGTTTTCCAGGCTGCCAGGCGCTCGTGACCGGCGCGCGGACGTTCGATCCAGGTTGCCAGCGGTTGAAAGTCCTCGTCCAGAAAGGTCGCCACCGGGATGCTGGGAATGTCCTGCCCGGTGTAATAAGCGCGTAAAGAATGCCATTCCCGGCGCACGAAAATACGCACATCCACAGCGGCTGCCTGCGCAATCCGTACCAGCACCGGCAGCACCATCAGGCAGTCCGAGCACCAATCCTCGGTCATCACCGCCAGGTAACGCGGGGTTTCCAGACTGCGCAGACGCTCGATTTCATCTGCCCGCAGTTGAACGGTTGCCATCCTCCGCCGCATGGCATCTTGATGCTGGGCCATGCTGTCCAAAAATTGTTCGACGGTCAACGCCTGCTGCCAGTTGCTGCAGTTGATTGGAAAAGCACTCACGGATTGTCTCCCGATAATTTCAGCATAGATTGATTTTAATCGATGTTATACTGGATGAAGGCAGGAAAATCCCCCTACGGACAAAAGCACATGCCGAATCAACCCGTCGAAAAAGAACAATTCATCCGCGCGCTCAAAGAAAGCCATCAGGCACTGGTGGATTTTGTCTCCGAATTGCCAGCGGAAGAACGTACCCTGCCGGGGGCTGCCGGCGACTGGTCGGTCAAGGATGTCCTGGCGCACATGGTATTGTGGGAAGCGGAGATGATCAAAACCCTCTTTCAGGCACGCCAGGGCGGAAAACCTTCGACGGTATTCCTCAAGAATATTCCCGTCGACGATCAAAACGCGCTGTGGTACGCCCAGTTCAAAGACCGCCCGTTCGAGCGTATCTGGAACGACTTCACCATTATCCGCGACCAGACCATCCGCCAGGTCCAAGAGTTCAGCCAGAACGAGCTCAACAACCCTCACCTGTACCCGTGGCTAAAGGGCAAAACCACCCTCGCCGGTCTGATCCATCAGGTGATTCTCGACCACGACCAGGAACACCTGCGCATGCTGCGCGCCTGGAAGCAAAGCCGCCCGTGAGCCAGGCTCAACTCCCGTAGGCTTCATCGTAATCGGCAATTGCCGCCTGGATCACCTTGGTGGCGTGCTCGATGTTGTATACCGAGTGAATGAAGGTCTGCGATTCCTTGCCGGGCAGCAATTTATAGGTACTGAAATAATGGCGCAGTCTTTCCACCAGCACATCCGGCAAATCGGTAACGTCGTTGGCGTTCTCCCAGAACTTGTCATTCGCCAGCACAGCGATGATCTTGTCATCCGCCTCGTTATTGTCGATCATCAGCAGACCACCCACCACCCGCACGGTCAGGATCACCTCGGATTTGGTGATCGGGCGCTCGCTGATCACACAAATATCCAACGGGTCGCCGTCGCCGCGCGGCGCCAGCGGGGTCAGGTCGCCAACACGTTTGCCGCAGTACGTGCGCGGGATGAAACCGTACAGCGTAGGCGGCTGGGACGAACTGCGCTGCGGGCGGTCGACTTTGAGGTAACCGGTGGATTTTTCAACCTCGTATTTCACCAGGTCGAACGGGGTGATCTCGATGTAGGCATGCACCAGTTGGGGAGGGTTAGGTCCCACTTCCAGCCCGTGCCAGGGATGCGGTCGCCAGCGGTAGAATGGATTCGGGAAAGCCAAGTCAATCTCCTCGTAAACAATCATTAACGAATAGATTATAACCGAACGCCCGGAATCATGCTTGACAAAGCCGGCTTAATCAGTATAATCTACGCTAATCGACCTATGAAAGACGTTGAAGAGGACGAGTAGGTGGCGTCGAGGCGGAACAGAGAGCAGCAGCCGGTGAGAGCCTGCCCGTACAATGCCACCGAATGGACCTCGGAGTTGCAGGGCGAACGGAATTTATCCCAGTAGTCCGCGCCGGAGTTGCCACCGTTATCTGGGCAAAGGGTATCGCTGCATGAGCAGCCGTACCCGCAACGAGTGAGGCTGGCTTTAGTCCCCCTGGATGCTTTCATCAGGGGATTTTTGTTCAAAAGCTGCCTAACTGGGGTGGCACCACGGACCTGTTATCCGTCCCCACGGATGCAGGTCTTTTCATTTTAAGAAAGGGTTACACAAGGAGGTAAATGCCATGACCATCCATACCCAACGCATTCTAACCGGACACCGCCCCACCGGAGCGCGCCACCTGGGCCACCTGGTGGGAACGCT
>JBBIQB010000076.1:2448-15184 GCA_037442545.1 Bellilinea sp. | reverse complement strand
CGCACGCTCGAACGGGCCGAACCCGAACTGGCCGCCGACCTGATCGAAAACGGCATTTGTCTGGCGGGCGGTGGCGCGCAATTGCATGGGCTGGTCGAACGGCTGGCGGACGAATCGCATTTGCGGGTTTGGGTGGCTGAGGATCCGATGACCTGCGTGGCGCGTGGCGCCGGCATGATTCTTGAAGACCTGGATAAGTATGAGGATTTCCTGGTTGGTCTCGACCGCACCGGTATACGTTAATCTATTCCTTAAATTTTTTTCCGCCGCTCGGCGGTAAAATATATCCAGAATGAGAGCCTCCGGATCGCGATTCTGGCAAACAACAACGCTCGCCCTGGTTGTGGTTGGGATTATCCTCTTTGCGTTAAGCGGGTACATGTCGCCGCTGTTCAACACGGTGCTTAAACCGATGGTCAACGTGCAGGAATGGCTGGCAAGTCGTTACATGGCAATTTATGAATTTGTGACTGTCCCGCGCGACATTGCCAGCCTACGCGCGCGCAACCAGCAGCTGGAGCAGGAAGTCACCAGTCTGCAATCGCAGATCATTGAATTGCAGCAACAACTACGCGAAGCGCAGGTGCTTTATGCGCTGCTCGATTTTGCCCGTTCCAACCCGCAAGGCGGGCAGTACGTGGCAGCTGCCGTGGTTGGGCGCGATCCCAATCCCTTCCTGCGCTATATCTTCATCGACCGCGGCTCGGATGATGGATTGCGGCGCGGAATGCCGGTCATCACCAACCAGGGCCTGGTTGGTCAGGTGGATGCGGTCACATCCTCGGCGGCGCGGGTGCGTTTGATAACCGACCCGGCTTCGATTGTTAACGTGAGCATCGAACCGCACCGCAGCGATGCGCAATTGTTGGGCTCGATCACCGGTGATTTGACGGTAGGGGTGATCTCACAAGACGCTCCGCTGCAAAACGGCGACCTGGTTTTGACATCCGGACTTGGCGGAACCTATCCTGCCGATATTTTGATCGGACAAGTCACTTCGGTGCGCAAAGCCACCAACGAATTATTCCAGTCGGGCGCAGTACAACCGGTGGTCAATTTCACCACGCTTCAGGCCGTGCTGGTCATCGTCGACTTCCGACCGGTCAATTTCACGCCCTTAATTCCAACACCCGCCCCCTGATGGGTATGTTCATTTCACTGCTGGCTGTTCCAATAGTCGCCGTTCTGCTGATGCTGCAATTAGCCGTAGTCAGCCGGCTGCCGTTGCTGCAAGGCGCCGCGGATCTGCTGTTGGTCTTTGTCATTGCCTGGGCGCTGCATGAGCGGGTGCGTCATGCCTGGCAGTGGACAATCATCGCCGGGGCAGGGGTGTCCCTGGTCTCGGCCACGCCGCTCTACGCCCCACTGGCAGGCTACTTGTTTGCCTGTGGGTTTGCCCGTCTGCTGCGCAGACAGGTCTGGCAAACGCCGATACTGGCGATGCTGCTGACAACTTTTGTGGGTACAATAGGGTATCATGGGATTACAATCCTCACCCTTTTCGTTTCCGGCGTAACGCTGCCGTTTCAAGACAGCCTGTCTTTGGTGACATTACCCAGCACCTTACTCAACCTCATTTTTGCCTTACCGGTGTTTGTATTGGTCAATGATCTGGCGCACTGGGTGTATCCAATGGAAACGGTGTAACAATGTCTCAAGTAAAACATGAACCTGTTCCAATCCTGAGTGGTTGGCGAGTTTTGATCACTTATCTGGTATTGGGGGGCGTAATCGGTTTTTACCTGATCCGCTTGTTTTCCATTCAGGTTCTGGATGGTGAGACGTACGTTATCCGGGCGGTGGATAACCGCACCAATGTTATTCTATTGCCTACCCAACGTGGGTTGATCTACGACCGTCATGGGGTGGTGCTGGCGCGAAATGTCGCTTCCTACAACGTTGTCATTACACCTGCCAATCTGCCGACGGATGACGGCGCAGAGCAGGAGATTTTTCGCCAGCTCTCGGCATTGATCAATATGCCGGTTAATAATGGAGAGATTAATGCGGAGACGGTGCGCAATTTCACCCCCTGCTTGAATGATCTTGGGATTACCCAAATTGTGTTCATTGGCGAATCGCTGGCGCCGTACAACCCGGTGCGCATTCGCTGCAATATCGATGAAACTACGGCAAAGGTCATTCGTGAAAAGAGCATCGCCATGCCGGGGGTCGAGATCGAAATTGAGCCCCTCCGCGATTACCCCACCGGCGTCTTGACTTCTGCCGTGGTGGGCTTTTTGGGCCCGATCCCGGCAATCGAACAAGAATACTGGCAGAGTTTGGGTTTCGTCGCCAACCGCGACAAGGTTGGTTACGCGGGCGTGGAAAATAGTCTGAATAATGTGTTGATCGGGAAAAACGGTCAACGGGTGGTTGAAGTGGACAACGCTGGTGAGATTTTGCGGGACGTCGAGCCGCCGGTGGAGGCGGTGCCCGGCAATAATGTCCACCTGACGATCGACGTGCGGCTGCAATCCGCTGCGCGCGCAGCGTTATTGAACAATATGCGCTTTTATAATACGCGGGTTGGCGATCCTAACCGCTACACGCTGGGTGTGGTGATTGCAATGGATGTGCGCACGGGTGAAATTCTCGCCATGATTTCGCATCCCACCTTCGAAAACAACCGCATGGCGCGATTCATCCCCGCGTATTATTACGATCAACTCAGCCGGGATCCAGCCCGCCCGTTATTCAATCATGCCATCTCCGCCGAACATTCGCCGGGTTCGGTGTACAAACTGGCAACCGCCATGGGAGCGCTGAACGAGGGAGTGGTCACGCCTGAACAGACGCTTTTCGATCCGGGCGTGATCCGACTGGAACAGCGCTTTTCACCCAACGATCCCCGGCCAAGAACGCAAGAATACGTCTGCTATACGTATAAGACCACTGGCGCCGGACACGGGGATGTGAATTTTGTGCGCGGAATTGGTGTTTCGTGCAACGTGTATTTTTATAAGCTCGGCGGCGGCTATCAGGACGAGGTGCCGGATGGCGGTTTGAGCATCTGGCGGTTGAAAGAATACGCTCAGGCGCTGGGCTATGGACGCGCTTTCGGGATTGAACTGCCCGGCGAGGCGGATGGCTTGGCACCAGATCCAAACTGGAAACGACGTTCGCAAGGGGAAAACTGGGCAACTGGCGATACGTACCTTGCTTCGGTGGGTGAAGGCTATAATCTGGCAACTCCCTTGCAAGTGCTGGTTTCAGCGGCGACGATTGCCAATAATGGCAGGATGATGCAGCCCACCCTCATTCACGAAATTACCAACCCGGATGGCGAAGTGGTGCGGCCATTCGAACCGCAGATGATCTGGGATATCACCAAAGACCCGATCATCAATATCTACGACGACAGATTATTCCAGACCGGTGAAAAGAAAACCGTGGAGCCGTGGGTGCTGGAAGAAGTGCGCAAGGGGATGCGCTATACCGTCGTAGACGGCACGGTGGCGCTGATTTTTACAGATGTTGACTTTGAATCGGCTGGAAAAACCGGAACGGCGGAGTATTGCGATAATGTTGCCCGCGAAAAAGGCATTTGCCAGCCGGGCAACTGGCCCTCGCATGCATGGTATGTTGGATATGCCCCCTATAACAACCCGGAGATCGCAGTGGTTGCTTTTGTGTACAACGGAGGCGAAGGTGCCGTTCTGGCGGGACCGGTCGTCCGGCGAGTGATGGAAGCCTATTTTGCCTTGAAGGAAATCGACTCCGGCGAGCCAAACGTGATTACCCCTTAATTCAACCGACGGCTTTTACCGGTTTTGCTATAATTAACCCATATGATTACACGAGCAACCGACCAAGACGAAAAATCGGCGGCAACGCAGCCGCTTGAAAAAGAAGGCGGAATCAGCATCAAGGGCATCCGCGAAGGATTACTGGTCACCTTGAGCGAGGGTGATTGGGAAACCCTGCAAATTAAACTGCTCAAGCAGATCGAGGAACGCAGCGCCTTCTTTCGCGGCGCGCGCCTGGCATTGGATGTTGGCAACCGGATTGTGCATGCCGCTGACATGGGCGCACTGCGCGACAGGCTGTCCGACCGCGAAATAGCCTTGTGGGCTGTAATTAGCCTTTCGCCGGTCACCGAGCAGACCGCACGGGTGTTGGGGCTGGCGACGCGCTTGTCCACCCCCAAACCGGAGCGAGTCATCCGCCAGAGCGACACGCAACTGCCGGGCGAGGACGCCATTTTGATCCAACGCACGCTGCGTTCCGGGTTTCGGGTTTCGACGCACGGGCATGTGGTGGTGATTGGAGACGTCAACCCGGGGGCTGAAATCATCGCCGATGGGAATGTGATCGTTTGGGGGCGGCTGCGCGGGAGTGTCCATGCCGGGGCGCAAGGCAACGAAAAAAGCGTGGTATGCGCGTTGGAATTGAGTCCCACTCAGCTGCGCATAGCCAGTATATTTTACGCGCCGCCGCCAAAAAAGAAATCCAAAGGCGCCGAACTGGCGCGCATCGAGAAAAATGAAATCATTACCGAATTATGGAATTTGAAATGAGGCGGGGAGAAGAATGACAGCCAAAGTATTGACGATTACATCCGGAAAAGGCGGTGTAGGAAAGACAACCACCACCGCCAACATCGCCGTCGCCCTGGCGAATTTGTCGCATAAAGTGGTATGTATCGATGCGGACATCGGCTTACGCAACCTGGACGTTGTGCTGGGCTTGGAAAACCGCATTGTGTACGACCTGGTGGATGTCGTTGAGGGCCGCTGCCGTCTGCGCCAGGCGATGATTCGTGATAAACGGCTGCCGGAGTTGTACCTGATCCCTGCTGCTCAAACCCGTGATAAAAATGCCGTCTCGCCCAGCGATATGGTTCGTTTGTGTGATGAATTGCGTTCTGACGTTGACTGGGTATTGATCGATTCGCCGGCGGGAATAGAGCGCGGTTTCCGCAACGCGATTGCCCCCGCCGATGTGGTTATGGTGGTGACCAACCCGGAGGTTTCCGCGGTTCGCGATGCCGACCGGATTATCGGTTTGATCGAGGCGGAGGAGAAGGGTCCGGCGCGGCTGGTTCTCAACCGGGTTAACATGACCCTGATCAAGCGCGGCGACATGCTCAACGCCGAGGATGTCCTGGAACTGCTGGCGGTGGAGTTGATTGGGATTATTCCAGAAGACGAGAGCGTGGTTGTTTCCACCAACCGCGGGCAACCGGTTGCCTTGGATGGGAAAAGCAAGGCAGGGCTGGCGTTTCAAAACATTGCCCGGCGCTTGAACGGCGAAAAAGTGCCTTTCCTCAACCTGGAGGAAAAGGATGGGTTCTTCAACCGCCTGAGCCGCGTGTTGCGTGGAGGAGGAGCTTAATCATGGGTTGGTTAGAGCGCCTTACAGGAAAAAAAGATAAAAGCGCCGACCAGGCAAAAGAACGCCTCAAACTGGTGTTGATTCACGACCGAACCGACATCACCCCGCACCAGATGGAAATCATGAAGAACGAACTGCTGGAGGTTATTTCGCGGCATGTGGCGATTGATCCGAATGCAGTGCGCATCGATATGGCGCAGGAAGGGCGCGAACAGCGTTTGATTGCGGATATTCCGCTGCGAGCGACCAATTCGCGCCGGAAATAATTCCTTATAAGGTACGTGCAAGATGTTAAGACGGGAAACATGGCGTCATTTTGATTACTGGTTGTTCGGTGCGGTGTTGATCCTGTCGGTGTTCGGCATTATCATGATCCGCTCGGCGATTGCCGGGAATTTGGAGCTGGCAGGCGTTGTGCAAAACCAGACGATCTACGTTGCGGCTGGGATGGTAATCATCCTGGTAATCGCTTCGATCAATTATCGCACCTGGGCTTCACTGACCAACCTGATGTACCTGGTGGGGATTGGCATGTTGATCGGGATCAATTTGATTGGTGATGCTGCCTTTGGCTCTACGCGCTGGTTCCAGGTGGGCATTATTAATATCCAGCCTTCGGAATTGGTCAAGATCATCATGATCATCGTTTTGGCGGGTTATTTTTCCCGCAGCCTGGACCAGCCCAAAAATCTGCTGTGGATCGCCAAAAGCGCGCTGATGACTTTCGGCATGGTAGTGTGGATCCTGCTGCAACCCAACCTGAGCACCTCGATTGTGGTCATAGTGATCTGGTTCGCCATGCTGTGGATCAGCGGGTTGCCAACCCGGTATCTGATCATCTTCGGACTGATCGGCGTTCTCCTGTTTGGGCTGGTGGTGTTTTTACTGGTAGCGGGGGTCGAAATCCCGTTCATCCAGGGTTACCAGGTCACCCGGGTGGTCAATTTCCTGTTCCCCGATCCGAACGCCCGACATGGCGAGACGTATAACATCGAGCAGGCGTTGATCACCATTGGCAATGGGGGATTGTTCGGACAGGGATACAGCGGTGGCACCCAGGTGCAGTTGCGCTTTCTCAAAGTGCGCCATACCGATTTCATTTTCTCCGCCATGGCGGAGGAATTCGGTTTTATTGGTACCTCGATCGTGATCGGCTTGCTGGTTTTTGTTGTCATTCGCTGCCTGGCAATTGCGCGCAAAGCGGCTGATCCGTTTGGGGCCTTGATCGCGTATGGCATCGCGGTCTTGATTTTCTTCCAAATGGCGGTTAACATCGGAGTCAATCTCAACGTGCTGCCGGTGACCGGGTTGACATTACCCTTTATCAGTTATGGCGGCAGTTCGTTGATCTCGCTCGTTCTGGGCATTGGGTTGGTGCAAAGCGTGGCAGCCCACAGCCAATCTTTGGATTTCTAAGGAGCCTCATGTCTTATTCCATTCCTCCGGTTCGGGTTCGATTCGCGCCTTCTCCAACCGGACATCTTCACATTGGCGGGGCGCGGACGGCATTGTACAATTACCTGATCGCCCGTAAAACCGGCGGGCAGTTCATTTTACGGATCGAGGACACCGACCGCAAACGATACATGCCGGAGGCGGAGCAGGAGATCATCGACGGGCTGCACTGGCTCGGCATCGATTGGGACGAAGGACCGGGCAAAGACAGCCCCAACGGACCGTACAGGCAATCGCAGCGCAAGCAAATTTACCAGGAATATGCCCATACATTGATCGAACGCGGGCAGGCGTATTATTGTTTTTGCGCCCCGCAGCGCCTGGAACAGGTGCGCCAGGAGCAGCAAGCCCGCAAGGAATCGCCCCATTATGATCGAACTTGCCGCCGCTTAGACCCGCAGGACGCCAGCCGCCGAGCGGCAGGCGGCGAAGCGCACGTGATTCGTTTCAAAACCCCAGAAGGGGGGACAACCACCGTGAGTGACCTGCTGCGCGGTGAGATTACGGTGGAAAACCGCGTGCTGGATGATTACATATTGGTCAAATCCGATGGACTGGCGCTCTACCACCTCGCCGCGGCGGTCGATGATCACCTGATGGGCATCACCCACGTCATCCGCGGCTCGGAATGGCTGCCGACCTTCCCGCTGCATGGGCTGATCCACCGGGCATTTGGCTGGCAGGAACCGCTCTGGGTTCACCTGTCCGTGTTCCTCAAGCCGAGCGGCAAAGGAAAAATGTCCAAACGCGAGTCGGCGGACTTGATCAAGGATGGTTATTCCATTTTCCTGAAAGATTTGCAAGGGCTGGGTTACCTGCCCGAGGCGGCGGTCAACTGGATTGCGCTGATGGGTTGGAGCTACGACGATCATACCGAGTTTTTCACCATGCAGGATCTGATTGGGAAATTCAGCCTGGAACGCCTGAATCCATCGCCTGCCGCAATCAATTTCACCAAGTTCGATCACTTTAATGGCTTGCATATTCGCCAGTTGCCAGTCGCGGACCTGGCGCAGCGCATCAAGCCGTTCTTTGTCCAAAAAGGATATAGTCCTGCGCACGAAGTGCTGCTGAAAATCGCGCCTTTAATCCAGGAGCGGCTGGCAGGACTGGATGACGCCCCGGAGATGGCGGGATTTTTCTTCAAGGAAACAATCGAGCCTGAGCCGGTTCAATTGCTGGTCAAGGACTTGACCGCCCGCCAGTGCCGCGATCTGGCTGAAAAAATCCTGGAGGTTCTGCGAACCCTACCGGATATGGAGGTTGAGACAACCGAACCACCGCTGCGCGAACTGGTCGAGGCGAGCGAGTTGAAGGCAGGGCAGGTGTTCGGTTTGATTCGCGTGGCGGTCACTGGTCAAACGGTAAGCCCGCCACTGTTCGAGAGCATGGCGGTGATTGGTAAGGAAAAAGTCGTCCAACGGATGGAACAAGCGGTATCGTTGCTGGTTGCCATGGCAGAAACATCGCCCGCTGGCGAAGCCTAGACAGTGCCGATATTCGATGATAAAATCGGCTTCGTTAGATTTGGGGGCTCGTCCAACGGCAGGACAGCAGACTCTGGATCTGTTGATAGGGGTTCGAATCCTCTGCCCCCAGCCTTTTGGCGAAAGCACCCTCCAAAGGGTGCTTTTTTCTCTACATCAAGGAGAAGACGACATGACTGATCAAACCTCGGAAAGCAGTAATTTTATTCTCGATGCCGTCAAGGAAGACCTGGAAGCGGGGCGCTTCCAGAGTGTGAAAACCCGCTTTCCGCCGGAGCCGAATGGCTACTTGCACATTGGTCATGCGAAAGCCATTTGCATCGACTTTGGCAGCGCCGATGCGTTTGCAGGGACGACCAATTTGCGCTTCGACGATACCAACCCGGTCAAGGAAGATGTCGAATATGTCGAGGCGATCAAAGAGGATATTCGCTGGCTGGGTTTCGATTGGGGAGAGCGCGAATTTTACGCCTCCGATTATTTTGAGCAGCTCTATCAATTTGCGGTGACGCTGATCAAAAAAGGAAATGCCTATGTGTGTCACCTCAGCCCGGATGAAATCCGGGAATACCGCGGCACCCTGACCGAACCCGGAAAGAACAGCCCCTACCGTGACCGCAGTGTCGAAGAGAACCTGGACTTGTTCGAGCGGATGCGCAAGGGGGAGTTTGCGGAGGGAACGTGCGTGCTGCGGGCGAAGATCGACATGGCATCCGGCAATCTCAACCTGCGCGACCCGGTGATGTACCGGATCATTCACGCCAGTCACCACCGCACCGGGGATGCCTGGTGCATCTACCCCATGTACGATTTTGCTCACGGGCAGTCCGATTCGATCGAGGGAATTACGCATTCGTTATGCGACCTGGCGTATGAGGATCACCGCCCGCTGTACGAATGGTTCATTCGTGAACTGGGAATATTCCCAAGCCGGCAGATCGAATTTGCGCGCCTGAACATCACCTACACTATTTTGAGCAAACGCTTCCTAAAACAGTTGGTTGATGAGGGCTTTGTGCGCGGATGGGATGACCCGCGTATGCCCACCCTGCGGGGAATGCGCCGCCGCGGGTACACAGCCGAGGCAGTGCGAAAATTCATCGATAGGGTTGGTGTCTCCAAGAAAGAAAGCGTGGTGGATGTTGCCCTGCTGGAAAGCGCGGTGCGTGACGATTTGAACCGCAGCGCCCCGCGCGTGATGGGCGTGATCGACCCGGTCAAGGTGGTCATCGTCAATTATCCGCAAGAGCAGGTCGAGGAATTGGAAGCCGTCAATAATCCGGAAGACCCATTCGCCGGCAACCGCCTGCTTCCTTTTACTCGCGAGATCTATATCGAGCGGGATGATTTTCGCGAAGAGCCTCCGCCGAAGTATTTCCGCCTGGCGCCGGAGCGCGAAGTGCGTTTGCGCTACGGCTATATCATCCGTTGCGTGGGTTTCGTGAAAAACCCAGAAACCGGGCTGGTGGATGAGATCCATTGCACCTACGATCCGCAAACCCGCGGGGGGTACGCGCCGGACGGGCGCAAGGTTCAGGGGACCATTCATTGGGTTTCCGCGCGCCATGCGCTGGATGCCGAGGTGCGCTGGTACGACCGGCTGTTTAGTGTCCCAAACCCGGCTCAGGTGGCTGAGGGAAAAACATTCTTCGACTATCTCAACCCCGATTCGTTGAACGTGTTGGATGATTGCAAGGTTGAGCAAAGCCTGGCGAATGCAAAACCCGGCGACCGGTATCAATTTGAGCGCAAGGGCTTCTTCTGTGTCGATGCGGATTCAACCCCGCGCAAACCGGTGTTTAATCTCACCGTTACCCTGCGCGATAGTTGGGCGAAGATCGAACAGAAGCAAAAATAGAACTTTCATAGACCCATGAACATTGCGACCACCCCGGCAAGCGAATTGCGCGGGGTGGTTTACGGTTGGTCGAGGTTTATAAATTTCTTTGAAATCGTGCGCAGCTAAGCTGACCCGTTGAAAACTTCATATAATAGTTGTATTCGTGTGCTTTAATGGATGACGATCTTCAACTCCCCACTTATCAAATTACCATTCGATGGATCGGACGGATCTTTTGCATCGTTCTATTCCTGTTGATGGGGGCGTTTTTCGTTGAACACCTCAGCCTGGCTTCCACCCAAAGTGGCGAAATTGCTTCCGGATTTGTTCTTAATCTGTTGTTTCACTTCGGATTGTTGTGCGGTTACCTGGTCTCGCTTCGCTGGGAAAAAGTTGGCTCGGTGATGATCGTCCTGTTTAGTTTACTGTTCCTGATCTACTTGAGAATCCCGCGCCAGTTCTGGTTTTTCTTTCTGACGTTCATTTCACCGGTTTATTTCTACGGGTATGTATGGTTTCGTCAAGCCCGGTTGGATGCGGATTAATGCGAGGGGCTTTCTTCCGATAAAACGGGCGCAGCCTTTACCGGTATGCGCACAAACAAAACCAGGATCACCAAGGTGGCAATTCCCAATAGCGCGGAGACCAGAAAGGTCAGCTGGTAATTGACCCAATCTGCCAGCCAGCCGCCAATCAGTGGCGAAAGGATGGCGCTGGGGGCGATGAGGGTGTTGGCTAAGCCGACATAGGTCGGGCGCTCGCTTTCGGCGCCAAATTCCAGGCTGACGGCGATCCCAATCGTCCAAAAGACCGAGCTTGCCATGCCCGCAAAGAGCATAATACCGAAGAACCAGTAAAAATTGGGAGCGATGCAGGCAGCCAGAGCGGCTACCACCGCGCAAATGGCTCCGACTTGCAGGATCGGCAAACGTCCCTTGCGATCCGCCAGCCAGCCGAAGACGCCATTCGAGGCGACCTGTACGATAAACAGAACGCTGGTCATCACGCCGGCTGCGGCTTCGCCCATACCCAGAACTTTGACCGCATACACGGTGTAAAAGGCGGCTGCCATGGTGGCGAACTGGAAGGCGATGCGGCTGACGATGAACCAGCGAAATGGAATATCCTTTTTGAGGATGTCGATCACGCTGCGCCAGAAATTGGAGCGCGTTTGGGGGTAGTCCAGCGTCATCCGATCTGGTTCGCGGGATAATGAAAGAAAAAACCAGGAGATAATCATCATCGCGCTGGAGAGCAAAAAAACGGTGGAAAAGTTGGAGGGATATGCCGTGCGCTCCAAAACAAGCCCGGCTATGATGGCACCAATGCCGCCCAATAGATTGGCGGCGGCGGATTGCGCCCCAAAAAATGTTGCCCGTTGTTGCAGTGGAATGATTTTGCCGATAAAGTTTTGCCAGGCATTGGCGGTCAAGCCGCTGCCCAGCCCCTGCCAGATGAGCAGCCCGAACGCCAGAATCAAGGTGGTTTGGGTACCGAGTGTGGGCAAAAAAAATGCCAGAATTGCCAGCCCGAAAAATGGCAGCCGTTCCTGAATGGTCATAAAAAGGACGAAAGGCTTGAATTGCCGCATCCTGCTGACCGAACGGGCGGTGAGAAGTTGGGGAAATTGCCAGCCGACAGCATGAATGGCGGGCACCAGCCCGATCAGGATGGCGGAGTCGGTCAGGTTGGCGACAAAAAGCGGCAGCACGGTCGAGAAGGAGGCAAGCCCGATGGCAAAACCAAAAAAACCGCCGTCGATCAGGTTGACGATGGTGTTAAAACGCAGGTTTTTTTGGATCAATTGATCTTGCAGCATGAGGGCATTTTTTGAGAAAAAACCCCGGAAAGATAACCTCTCCCGGGGTTGGCATCCGTTGAGGTGTATTGCGGCGGCTTAAAATTCTTCTTCTTCGTCGTCGACCCAGTCTTCGTCTTCTTCCTCGATGTCTTCTTCAAGTTCTTCCCATTCTTCGATTTCTTCTTCGTCCCATTCATCCTCGTGTCCAGCATCCGCCGTTGGAGAATAGGTCATACAACCTGAATCGGGATCCACTTCAATCAATGCTGCACTGCAATAGCCTTCATCGAGAAAGGCACAATCAATATAATGGCAGCGGATTTTCGGCATTCAATCCTCCTGAGGAGATTAGGTTTCGTTCGCAGTGGGCGATATCAATCCCCGCAAAGCATAGATAAACAAGATTAGCATGGCAATTGCAGAAACCACACAGAACGGACAAATCGCTTTTATAACCGCAATTTCAATGTACGTCAAGTATCCAGAGTAAATCACACCAATCAAAGTAACACCGAATAACGCGTACGGTGAATACAGTTTGATTACCGGGTTGCGCTCTTCCAACAGCAACATGGCGAAGATGAAGAGGTATGCCAGCAGCCCAAGAACCGCAATTGGAACGCCGGCAATTTCCGAATAGCGGCTGGTGTTGACCGACCAGCAATCTCCGACGCCTTGAATGCACAGGGTTTTGTTATTGGATACTTTAAGGACGGTCAGGTAAATCGAATCCGCAATTCCTACGACCGATGTGATGAGCGCGACCAATTTCCAACATGTCATTCAGCTTTCTCCGCTACCGGTAAAGGATCATTA
>JBBIQB010000076.1:0-2438 GCA_037442545.1 Bellilinea sp. | reverse complement strand
CCGAAGCGCCGGCAGGAAGTGATTTTACCCCCGCTGGTACGATCAGTAAAGCATTTGCCTGGACCAACGAATACAGGTTTCCGGAACCCTGATGACCGGTTAACCGGGCGGTGAAACCCTGTGCTGTACGGTGGACAAGCGCGCGCAGGTAACTTTCGCGCCCATCGGAAAGTACCGGGTGTTCCAACCGCGCCTGCAAGGTGGGCAGATGAATATCGGGCAATCCAGAAAGCCGGGCGAGGAGCGGGCGAACGAACACAAGAAAACCAACAAACGCGGAAACCGGGTTGCCGGGCAGGCTGAGCACCGGAACGCCCTGATATTCGCCGAAGGTGAGTGGTTTGCCGGGACGCATGTTGACCCGCCAGAATTTTACCTGCCCTTTTTCTTCCATTACCTGGCGAACGTAATCATAGGCGCCGACGCTGACGCCCGCCGAGGTCAGAATTAAGTCGGCGGATGCCGAGACTGCGGTATCGAGCATGCGCAGCACCGCATCGTAATCGTCGGCGGCGACACCGAGGCGGGTTACCTGGGCGCCCTCGCGGCGGGCGAGCAGACTGAGGGTGTAACTATTCGAATCGAAAATTTTTCCCGGGGCGTGCTCATCGCCCGGAGTGAGAAGTTCATCCCCGGAAGAAAACAACGCCACCCGCGGTTGGCGATACACCAGCACGCCGGCTTTGCCAAGCGAAGCCAACAGGCCGATGTCTTGAGGCTGCACTCTTCTGCCGGGAAGCAACAATCGGTCGCCGGCGCGCAAATCCTGCCCGCGCGGGCGCACGTTTTCCTCGGCAAGCGGAAAGCGGTAGAAGGTAACCTGCTTCGGCAGGGGCGCAGATGCATCACGGTAGGGAAAATCGGTATCCTCGACCGGCAAAACGGCGTCAGCGCCATCGGGCAGCGGCGCGCCGGTCATAATGCGGGCGGTTTTCCCCTTTTCCAACACAAATTCCGGCTGCACGCCAGCCGGAATATCCCCCATCACCAGCAATTGGAAGGTTGCTCGGCTGCCGGCGCGGGGGTCTTCACCGGCGCATACGGCAAATCCATCGACGCTGGAATTGGTGAAGTAGGGCAAATCGAACGGGGCGCGGATTTCCTCCGCCAGGATGCGATGGAGAGCATCCTCAAGGGGGATACGCTCGGTTGGCAGGGACGAAAACGCAGCGAGAATTTTTTGGATGGCTTCTTGAACGGAAATCGGATCGGTCAAGGGTTCCCCCTGTGGTCAACCGGGATTGCTGCGGTGGGCTTCCAGAACGTTGGGCAGGTTTTCGATGCGCGTTAAGACACGGCTGAGTTGGGTGATGTCACCAACCTCCAGAACCATGTGGATCGAGGCAAGGTTTTGCGATACCTTGAGCCCGATATCCACCAGGTTGACTTCTTCGTTACTGAGGATCATCGAGATGTCATTCATCAAACCCTGCCGGTCGTAGGCTTTGACCATGATATGCACCGGGTAGGTTTGGTGCGGTTCGCCCCAGGTGACTTTGACAATCCGCTCACGTTCCTTCATGCGCAAAACATTCGGGCAGTCCTGGCGGTGGATGGTCGCGCCGCGCCCGCGAGTGATGTAGCCGACAATGTCATCGCCTGGGGCTGGATTGCAGCAGCGGGCAAAGGTGGTCAGCAGCCCTTTCAAGCCTAGCACGGTGACCCCGTTGCCGCTGGGTTTGCTTTCTTTGGGTTGGTGCAGCGAGAACAGGAAAGGATCCTTGCGCGCGCTTTCGTCGCTGATGCGGTTGATCACCCGGCCGAGACCGACATCGCCGCAACCGATTGCCACGTACAGGTCTTCGGGGTTGCGAAAATCGAAATCGTGGGCTAATTTTTCCACGTCCACGTCGGTAACCCCCAGGCGGCGCAGTTCTTTCTCGAACATGACTTTGCCCTGGGTCAGATTTTGCTCCCGATCCTGACGCTTGAACCAGGCGCGGATCTTCGAGCGGGCGCGTTGGGTTTTCACCAAACCCAGAGAGACATTCAGCCAGTCACGGCTGGGTCCGCCTTGCTTGGCGGTGAGAATCTCCACCTGGTCGCCGGTTTTTAGGGTGTAATCGAGAGTGACCAGCTTGCCGTTGATCTTCGCTCCGCGGCAGCGGTTACCGATTTCGGTATGTACAAGGTAGGCAAAATCGATCGGGGTGGCGCCGGCGGGCAGGTCGATGATGTCCCCGCGCGGGGTGAAGACGTACACCCGGTCTTGGAATACGTCGCTTTTCATTCCTTCGACGAATTCCTGTGCATCCTCGATTTCCTGTCGCCATTCCATTAACTTGCGCAACCAGTTGATGCGCTGTTCGTACATTTCGTTGCGCGGACCGCGTTCTTTATAACGCCAGTGGGCGGCGATGCCAAATTCCGCGTTCTGGTGCATCTCCAGGGTGCGAATTTGCACTTCCAGGGGTCTGCCCGTATTACCAAAGACGACG
>JBBIQB010000075.1:9867-15568 GCA_037442545.1 Bellilinea sp. | reverse complement strand
GCAATTCTCGATTGAGGAGGTGAACATGCCCATTCAGACCGTACTTGGAGCCATCCCCGCCGAACTGGGCGCGACCGCCTGTCACGAGCATGTTCTATGGAACCTGCCCGACCACTTGGCGGGCGAGGACGCCGATCTCGGACTGGATTCGATCCCCGCCGCGGTCGCCGAGCTGCGCCATTTCAAATCCGCCGGGGGCAGTTCACTGGTTGAGATGACCACCCAGGAAATCGGGCGTTCGCCCCAGGAATTGAAACAGATCTCGCTTGCCAGCGGGGTGCATATCATCACCGTGACCGGGCACCACAAGGATAAATTCAGCGCCGCCGCGCTGCATGGGCAGTCCGTCGAGCAGATTGCCCGGCGGATGATCGAGGAAATCCGCCGCGGGATCGACGGCAGCCCGATCCAAGCCGGGGCGATCAAGGTTGCCACCAGCCTGGATAACGCCACCCAGAGCGAGCGGCGCGTGATTCAGGCGGCGGCGCTGGCGCACGCCGAGACCGGCGCGCCCATCACCACCCACACCGAAGCGGGCAGTTTTGCCATCCAGCAGGCGGACCTGCTGTTGAAAGCCGGCGTAATCCCCGAAAAAATCCTGGTCGGGCATCTCGACCGCAACCAGCCGCGCGAAATGGTTTTCCAACTGGCACAGCGGGGGGTGTTTCTCGGTTTCGACCAGATCGGCAAGGAAAAATACTGGCCCGACAGCCAGCGCGCCACGTTGATCAAAGACCTGGTTGCCGCCGGGCACGGGCGGCAGATCCTGCTATCCAGCGACCTGGCACGCAAATCCTCCTGGAAGGTGCACAACCCGCACACCCAAGGACTGGGGTATGTGCTGCTGGTGTTCGTGCCTGTATTGAAACAACACGGCATCGGCGATGCGCAAATTCACACCCTGCTGGTGGACAACCCGGCGCGTTTCCTGGATTTTGGATGATGAACGATCCAATCGACGCGATTTTTGACCGCATCCGCCAGCACGGCATCCTTCCGGTCATCGAGATCGACTCGCTCGAACAGGCGCTGCCTCTGGCGGAAACCTTCCTTAACGCCGGGCTGCCGCTGTTGGAGATCACCCTGCGCACCCCGGTTGCGCTGCAATCCATTCAAGCCATTGCCCGCGCCCGCCCGCAGATTTTACTCGGCGCCGGCACTGTGCTCGACCGCCCGCAAGCCGAGCAAGCCGCCGAAGCCGGCGCGCAATTCCTCGTTTCGCCCGGCTTGCCGGAGGACGCGCTGCACTGGGCGCAGCAACGGCGCCTGCCTTTTCTGCCCGGGGCAGTCACCCCCAACGAAATCCTGCACGGCATCCGCCTGGGCTGCCGATATTTCAAGTTTTTTCCCGCCGGCGTGATGGGCGGGCTGGCGGCAATCCGCGCCATGTCCGACCCGTATCCGGGCGTGGGCTTCATTCCCACCGGCGGGATCAACAGTGACAACCTGAGCGAATACCTGCGCGATGAACGCATTCTGGCAGTTGGCGGTTCCTGGCTGGCAAAACGTCAGGCAATTGCCGGAGGTCAATTCGAGCACATCCGCACCGGCATTGTGCAGGCGCTGCAAGCCGTCCGCGCCATCCGGCATGGGCGCCGTTGACCGGTTCAGCGCCCGACCAACGGCAGGTACACCTGGCTCACGTTCTCGACCACCAGCAGCCGCACCGGGATGGTCTGGGGCGTATCCGCTACCGGGTGCGATCCGCTGGCAGATATGGTCAGGCTGCCGGTATACGTCGCACTGTGGATGAACAGGCTGGGGTTATCCGGTACGCTGACCACCGCGCTGCCCGGCGTGGTACCCTGTTGCGGCGAAACGGCAAACCAGTCCCCACTGGTGATGCCAACCGTCCAGTTCAAGGCTGCGCCGTCTTCCGCGTCGTAAGCCATCAACGAATAGTGCGGTGGAAAAAGCTGCTGGCGGCTGCGGTCGTACAGGAACACCAACTCGTGCGGCTGAACCGCCAGGCGTGCGCCGTTGGTGGTCAGTTCGATGCTGTCGCTGCTGGATGCGCCGGTGGCTTGACCGCTGCGGCGCAGTTCCACCGATACACTCCGCATTCCGCGCAGCCAGTTCAGCCGCCAGGTGAGCGACGAACGGAACGGCTGCCAGGCACCCCAGGTGCCGTCATCATTGCGCAGGCGCATCTCGTTCCACACCCCCTCGCCATAAATATACAGACCGACATCCGGGCTGCTGGTTTGAGCGTATTCGCGGTTGATCACGATGGGATAGACAGCTGAACGGGTGCCAAAATCCTGCACCCAGTAGCGGTTATACGTGCCGCCGCCGTCCCAATAACCTACCCCGATTTCGCGGAAACTGCCGTTCAAGATATTGGCGCGGTGATCGGGAGAGCCCAGCCAACCGTTCATCACCGTTTGCGGATCGGAGTATCCGGCAGCGATGTTTTCACCCAGCCAGGAACGGTTGAAATAAAACTTGTCGATCCGCGCTGACCAACTGCACACAGTGGTCAGCGTCGAACCGTTGCGGTCTTTGCTGTCGTGGCTGAAATAATTGTCCTCTTTCATGTCGCGGGCATGATAGCGCGCGGCGTAGTCCAGGGCATCATTGCGCTTGAGCGGCGGCTGGTTGTTCTGGGCACGGGTATCGTTGACCAGTTCGACCACGCGCTGTTCATAGGCGGCGTTGATTGTGGCAAAATTCTGGGCGTTGCAGCCGGTGAATTGAATTTGATTTTGTGTCCCATCCTCAAAAACGGCTTCGCCGGTTTGGGGTGTTTCTTCCTGGGCGGTGACCACGCCGGCGCCACTGCCCAGTCCGACCAGCATGGCGACCAGCAGCGCCGCCAGGACGGGTCGAACCCACATCCCCTTCAGAAAAACGTTGACTTTTCTCATAAGTTTATGTTAATGGAAAAAGTATAATCCTTACCTTGCAATCCATTTGCATTTCCACTACACTATGCACATCTTTTTTATCGAATTAACCGGATACGCGGACGGATGACCCTTTCTCACGGTTTTGAACCCAAATCCACCCAGGTGCTGGAAAGCATCAGCGACGCCTTCTTCGCGCTGGACGACAACCTGGTTGTCACCTACTTCAACCGCGCCGCGGAAGAAATGCTGTACCGTAAACGCGAAGAGACTCTGGGAAAAATGCTGTTCGACGTGTTCCCGCAAGCGCGCGGTTCGATCTTCGAGGAAAAATTCCGTTACGCCATCCAGCACAAGACCGACTTAACTTTTGAAACCTATTTCCCGGTCGAGCCGTACCAAAACTGGTACCGGGTGCGGGTTTTTCCACAGCAAAACGGCATCACCGTCTATTTTCAGGTGGTTACCGAGCAAGTCATCGCCCAGCAAAACCTGCAAGATGCCCAGCAGCGTCTCGACAACATCCTACAAACCATTTCCGAAGGGATTGTGGTGGTGGATACCTCTGGCAAAGTGACCTTTGCCAACCGCGCCGCGGAGGAAATTTTCGGCAACCAACCGGAGCGGCTGCTCACCCCGGCTTGCGCCGATTGCAGCTGGCAGCAGGTGGATGCCGAGTTGAATGTTTTACCCGAGGAAAACATCCCCCTGGTGCAAACGTTGAAACGTAAAACGGGTGTCAAGGATTTCGAACAGGGCTTGATCACCGCCAATGCACAAATCCGCTGGTTATCGGTTAATACCGTGCCAATCCTGAATGACGTGCAAGAAGTGAGCGGCGCGCTCGCCAGCTTCCGCGATATTACCGACCAGAAGGAACGGGAAAAACGCATTCTCTTTCAAGCCCACCTGTTGGATAGCATCGGTCAGGCTGCCATCGCCGTCGATCAGACCGGAAAAATTCTATATCTCAACCGGTTCTGTGAATTTCTGTTTGGTTATGAAAAAGACGCCGTTCTGGGTCGCCCTATTTTTGAAACCTTTGTGCCCGACCAATCCCACCAGGAGGTTGACGTCATCCGCCAATTCGTCGCGACCGGCAATTCCTGGAATGGCGAAATAACCCTGCGGCGGCGCAACGGAGCGCAGTTCACCGCCTACTGCACGGTTACCCCCATCGAGGAAAGAAGCCAGATCATTGGTTATTTGGTGATTGCCTTCGATATCACCGAGCGAAAGTGGGCGGAAAACACGGAGCGCGAACTGCGCGCCCTCTCGGAGGCATTGCGCGACACCGCGTCTGCCATCACCAGCACGCTCAACTTCCGCGAAGTGGTCGAACGGATTCTAAAAAATGTCGGCAAGGTGGTACCGCACGAATCCGCCAACCTGATGCTGCTGGAAGAGGAATGGGTCAAGGTGGTGCTCTATGACGGCTATGCGCAAAGCCAATCCGCCAGCGCTTTGGAAGGACTGCGCTTCCGCCTCGACGATTTTCCCAGCCTGCGCAAAATGTATGAAACTCGTCTGCCGTTGGTCATTCCAAACACCGAACAATCCAGCCTGTGGAAAAGCAACCAAACCCTAGGCTGGATCAAATCCTATGCCGGAATGCCCTTGCTCAGCCGGGGTCAGGTAATCGGTTTTCTTAATTTGGACAGTTCCATTGTCGGTTTTTACAACGAGGAGGTGGTCTTCCGCTTGCAGGCATTTGCCGATCAGGCTGCCCTGGCAGTGGAAAATGCCCGCCTGTACGAGGAAGTCGAGAGCCTGTCCTTCACCGACCCGCTGACCGGCGCCTACAACCGGCGGGGACTGTTTCAGCGCTGCAATGAAATTATTCAGGTTGCCAAACGCAACAACCTGCCGATGGCGCTGGTAGTGTTCGACCTGGATAATTTCAAAGAAATCAACGACACCTACGGCCACGTGCTCGGCGACCAGGTGTTAAGCGCCGTCACCCGCCGGCTGAGCAACCGTATGCGTCCGGCAGACGTGCTCGGCCGCTACGGCGGCGATGAGTTCGTCATGCTTTTGACAGGCATCGACCCGGTGGATGTTAAATCTACCCTGGAACGCCTGCGCCAGGCAATCACCCTCGAACCGGTCAACGTCGGGCAGGACACCCTGTTCATCTCGGTCAGCATGGGGGCTTCGACCAGCAAAACCTCCGGCTACGACCTGACCAAATTACTCCGGCACGCCGATCATGCCCTGTACCGGGTAAAAAAATCGGTGCGCAACCGGGCAGTGATGTACAGCGACCTGCCGGAATAATCGCTGGAAAACCATCCAGCCCGCATTAGCCCGACAGCCAGATGACTGTAAAAACCAGCGTAAACATCACGCTGATGATTAACTGGCGCACCCCAATTGCCACCGGTTTAACTCCCACGGCAGGACGCAGAACGCCCCAAATGGTTTCTGCTAACTGGATCAGGTGCGCCAGCGGCAGCAGCCCGGGCAGCCAGCCCGGTGCTGCCAGCGCAGTCGCCAATAGCAGGGAAAAACCGGTTGCCGCCAACGGCAGAATGCCAGCCTTCCAGCGCGCGCCGGCAGCCGGGATTTCATTCCAAACCCTCTGCTCCAGCCGTAAATAGGCGTACAGGATGGATCCCGCCGCTTGCAGCCAGAGCAGCAACCACAGCAGCCAGCCGGTCGCATCCAGCCTGCCCGCGCCTAGCCAGTAGGCTGCCGGCGCGCTCAACGCCAATACCCCGCTGCCGGCAATCTCAACCAGCGGCTTGCGCCGTTCCTCCCGGCGGCTGACCAGCCACAAGTGCCAAGTCAGCACCGGCAGCGCCGGTATGCCCAGCACCAGGATGAATCCCTGCCCGGACTGGACAATACCCGCT
>JBBIQB010000075.1:2534-9857 GCA_037442545.1 Bellilinea sp. | reverse complement strand
CCACCAGCGCAACAGCCGCGTACCCCCCCATCCAGAACAACGCGGGCAGCAGTTCCCGTTCCGGGCGGCGTTTGCTCAACACTTTGACGGCGATGGTCAGCGGCTGGCGGAAGAAAAAACCTGCCACCACTGCCAATACCAGCCAGCCGGTGGCAAGTGTAACCTGTCCGGCGGCTGCCAGACCGATCAGCAGCGGGCTGAGCAAAAAGACCCACGATCCGTGTTCGACCGGGATGGCGATCTGGCGTTGAAACAGTTTGACCGGGACGCTGGAGCGCGTCTGTGCTTTCAAAATTCATTCCTCCAGATGGCGGTCTATTCTCGATTTCCTGGTTGAGTATAATCCGGCCTCCGTCGCCCGGCTTTGCGCCAGGTCAAATTATCACGGTTCTTCGCCCGCCAGCAGGCGGGCTTTCTGCCAGGGCGGCAGGTTGCTCTCCTCCGCCAACAGGGAGCGCAGTTCGTAGATCTGGTCGCGCAGCCCGGCGGCTTTCTCGAATTCCAGGTCTTTGGCAGCCTGCTTCATTTGCTTTTCCATTTCATGGATCAGCCGTTTCAATTCGTTGGGCGGGATGGGTACAAAACCTTTCCTGCCAGCCTGGTACTCGCCGCGCGCTTCCGCCACACTCTGGGTCAGGGTCAACCGTTCGGTCAGGTCATGAATCGCCTTGACAATCCCAACCGGTTCGATACCGTGCTGTTGGTTGTAAGCCGTCTGTTTGGCGCGGCGGCGGTTGGTTTCGTCAATGGCAAAACGCATCGAATCGGTGATTTTGTCCGCGTACATGATCACCCGCCCGTTGACATGCCGGGCTGCCCGCCCGACCGTCTGAATCAAGGCGGTGCCGGAGCGCAAAAAGCCTTCCTTATCCGCGTCCAGGATCGCCACCAGCGAAACTTCCGGCAGGTCCAGCCCTTCGCGCAGCAGGTTGATGCCGACCACCACGTCGAACACGCCCCGCCGCAAATCGCGCAGGATGCCCACCCGCTCCAGCGTCTCCACCTCCGAATGCAGGTAATGAACCTTGATGCCCATTTCCAGCAGGTAGTCCGCCAGGTCTTCCGCCATGCGCTTGGTCAGCGTGGTGACCAGCACCCGTTCGCCAATCTCCACCCGCTTGCGAATTTCCTTGACCAGGTCATCCACCTGACCACGAGTCGGACGTACCTCGATTTCCGGGTCGACCAGCCCGGTCGGGCGGATGATTTGCTCGACCACCTGGTCGGCGCGCCCCAACTCGTAGGGACCGGGGGTCGCCGAAGTATAGATGGTATAGCCCATGTGTTCTTCGAACTCATCAAATTTCAACGGGCGGTTATCCAGCGCCGAGGGCAAGCGGAAGCCAAAATCCGCCAGGGTTTGCTTGCGCGAACGGTCGCCGTTATACATGCCACGAACCTGCGGGATGGTCATATGCGATTCATCCAAGAAGAGCAGGTATTCGCTGGGCAAATAATCGATCAGCGTCCACGGCGCCGAACCCGGCGGGCGTTGGTCAAGGTGACGCGAATAGTTTTCAATCCCGGAACAGTACCCCGCCTCCCGTAACATTTCCAGATCGTAACGGGTGCGCTGCTCAATGCGCTGGGCTTCGAGCAATTTTCCATTCTTCTGGAAGTATTCCAACTGCTGGGTCAATTCCTCCTCAATGGATTGCAGCGCTGTTTTGAGGCGGTCTTCACCGGTGATGAAATGCTTGGCAGGGAAGATGGTAACTTGATCCGGCTGCTCGTACAATTCGCCAGTTAGCGGGTTGACCACCTGGATGCGTTCGACCTCGTCTCCAAAGAAGGTGGCGCGGATGATCTTGCGGTCCTCGTAGGCTGGATAGATTTCCAGCGTATCCCCGCGCACGCGAAACGTTCCGGCGCGCAGATCCAGGTCGTTGCGCTGGTATTGAATCTCGATCAACTGGCGCAGCAGCGCATTGCGGCGGTAGATCTTGCCGGTTTCGAGCAGAATTTGCCCTTTGCCAAATTCCTCCGGATTGCCCAGGCCATAAATACAGGAAACAGACGCAACAATGATCACATCCCGCCGCGACATCAGCGCGGTGGTGGCTGCCAGGCGCAGCCGCTCGATCTCCTCGTTGATCTCGGTCTCTTTTTCGATATACAGGTCGCGCTGGGGAACGTAGGCTTCCGGCTGGTAGTAGTCGTAATAGCTGACGAAGTATTCGACCGCATTGTCCGGGAAGAATTCCTTAAACTCGGCGTACAGCTGGGCAGCCAGGGTTTTGTTGTGCGCCATCACCAGCGCCGGCATTTGCAAGTCTTGAATCACATTTGCCATGCTGAAGGTCTTGCCGGTGCCGGTAGCGCCCAGCAACACCTGGTGGCGCTGTCCATTGCGGATGCCCTCCACCAGCTGGCGGATGGCTTCCGGCTGGTCACCGGTGGGGATATACGGAGCTTGCAATTTAAAGTCCATTCGAACCACCTTTTCCATCGTGCAGAGAAAAAGAAACGAGCGAACGAGCGGATTGTATCACAAAATCCCAAAGATAAAACAAAATTTCTAGTATTCGCCGATCCGGTTAACCTGTTCGACCCGCTCGCCGCCCAGGACAGCCTTAACCACGCTCAAGGTTTGCAGCAGGCTTGTCTGCCAGGTGGGGTCCTCGCGGGAATAGGGCAGGCGGTAGGCGTTTTTGCCCGCCCGCACCGTTCCGCCGACCGGGGGTAGGTTGCGCGCCTGGATATTTTCCGGTAGCGGCGGGAAGCGCAGCACAATCTGGTCGTTTTCCACAGCCACCGCCGTCAGCCCAGCCTCTTCTGCCAATAACTTGACCCGCATCTGGTAGAACAGGTGGTGGACCTGCTCCGGTAGCGCGCCGAAGCGGTCCTCGAATTCCACCGCCAGCGCATCAATCTCGCCCTGATCCTGGACATCGGCAATGCGGCGGTACAGGCTCAAGCGCACCTGCTGGTCTGCCACGTAGTTGGAGGGAATGCCGCTGGCAAGCGGCAGATCGACCGCCACCGCCATGCGCAGTTCGCGAATTTCCTCGGCGGGCAGCACCGGCAGGGTCAGGTCGCTGACCTGGCGCAGCTGGCGCACCGCCTGCGCCAGCAGGCGGGTGTACAGGTGAAACCCAACGCTGGCAATGTACCCGTGCTGGCGGTTGCCCAGCAGTTCGCCCGCTCCGCGCATTTCCAGGTCGCGCATGGCAATGGAATAACCCGCCCCCAACTGGGTATTCTCGGCGATGACTTCCAGGCGCTCCTGCCCTTCGGGGGTCGGCGCTTTGTGGCGGTGGCGGAAGAAATAAGCATACGCCCGCTGCGCCCCGCGTCCGACCCTGCCACGCAGCTGGTACAACTGCGCCAGCCCAAAGGTATCGCCGCGGTCAACGATTAGCGTGTTGGCATTAGGAATATCCAGCCCGGATTCGATGATCGAGGTGCACAACAAGACGTCGATCCGTCCGTGAGTAAATTCCTGCATTACCTGCGCCAGGTCGGTTTCGTTCATCTGCCCGTGGGCAACGCCGATGCGCGCCTCGGGCACCAAATTGTACAGGTGGCGCTCCATCGCGCGGATGGTTTGCACACGGTTATGCACGAAGAACACCTGCCCGCCGCGTTCCAATTCACGCAGTGTTGCCTGGCGCACCAGCCGCTGCGAATAGGGTCCAATGTGGGTGATGATCGGCAGCCGCTCGGCGGGTGGGGTATTGATTACTGAAATGTCGCGCACACCGGTCAGCGCCATGTACAGCGTGCGCGGAATCGGCGTTGCGGTCAGGGTAAGCACGTCCACCTCGGTGCGCAGGCGCTTGAAGTGCTCTTTATGCGTTACCCCGAAGCGCTGCTCCTCGTCGATGACCAACAGCCCCAGGTCTTTGAAACTGACATCCGCCTGCAGCAGGCGGTGGGTACCGATGACAATATCCACCTCGCCCAGCGCAGCGCGCAGGATGATCTCGTCCTGCGCGCGCGGCGAGCGGAAGCGCGAGAGCATTTCCACCTGCACCGGAAAAGCCGCCAGCCGCTGGCGAAAAGTCTCATAATGCTGCTGGGCAAGCACGGTGGTCGGCACCAGTATGGCAACCTGCTTGCCGTCCATCACCGCCTTGAATGCCGCCCGCAGCGCCACCTCGGTCTTGCCGTAGCCCACGTCGCCGCACAGCAGACGGTCCATTGGGCGCGGGCGCTCCATGTCACGTTTGACTTCGGTAATGGCTCTCCACTGGTCTTCCGTTTCCACGTAGGGAAAAGCCGCTTCCAGGTCCTGCTGCCAGGTCGAGTCGGGGCTGAATTGAAAGCCCGCCGCCACCTGCCGCCGCGAGTACAGTTCGAGCAGATCCTGGGCAACTTCCAGCACGGCTTCGCGCACCCGCTGGCGGGTGTGGCTCCATTCGCTGCTGCCCAGGCGGGTCGGCGCCGGCGTTTCGCCGCTCGGACCGATATAACGGCTCAACCGGTCTGCTTGGTGCACCGGGACAAAAAGTTGATCGCCTTCGGCGTATTCGAGGTATAGAAATTCGCGCTCCACCCCGTCCAGCACGCGCTGCACCAAACCGGTGAACCGCCCAATGCCGTAATCCACGTGCACCACCCAGTTGCCGGGCTTAAAATCGGCGTAGGTTGATTCGGGCGAGTCGGCAATCGGTCTGGCGCGCGTGCGCGGTTGCGGGCGTTCCCAGCCGAAGATTTCGCTGTCGGTCAGCAGGTGGAATTGCCGTTCGGGTGAAATCGTCAAAGTCCAGCCTTCGCTCAGGCTGCCTTCAAAAAACTGCGGCGGGTTAACCGCGCAGTTCTGCTCCTCCCACAACCCTTTCAGACGCGATACCTGGCGCGAAACGACCACCGCCGGTTGGTTTTCGCGGCATAGTCCGATCAGGTATTCGAAGAAGGGTTTCAACCGTCCGCCGTAGCGCGGACCGGGGTGAAACGCCTCCGCCAGCGGCGACGGCTCTTCCCCGGCGCTGTGACCAAAGTCCAACCAGCGCAGGGTGGTCAGCTCATCGAGAATTTCTGACCAGGTCAGGTATGGCAGCGGGAAACCCTCGACCAGCGTGCCTTCTTTTATACTCTCCTCACGCAGGTGAACCGATTGTTCCTCGATCTCATTGGCAATCGCCTGCAAATAATTCAGGTCATCCACCAACACCAGCGCCGGGCGCGGCAGGTAATCCAGGATGCTGGCGGGCGTGGGATGAACCAGCGGCAGGTAAAATTCGTCCACCTTTTCATACGGAATATCGATCGCGCGGGCATAACCAGGCAGCACTTCGCGCGCCGGGGTAACCAACAAATGCTCCAGGCGGGCAACGGTGCGCTGAGTCGCCGGATCGAAACACCGGATGGTGTCGATCTCGTCGCCAAAGAACTCCAGGCGGACGGGCAATTCCTCCGCCGGCGCCCAAACATCCAGAATGCCGCCACGCTGGGCAAATTGCCCGGGTTCGAGCACCGTGTCCGCCGGCTGGTAGCCGATATCCATCCAGCTACGCTGTAGGGTTTCCAGCGGGATATTTTGCCCATTCTTGAGCACCCGGCTGGCTTTGAGAAAGTCCCGGCGCGGCAGTGTGCGGGTCATCACTGCCCGCATCGGGGCAAGAATAACCGGCGGATTGTCGGGACGGTTCGCCCCCATCAGGTGGTACAACGACAGTGCCGTCAGGCTGTTCAACCGGTCGCGGCGGGTGACGGTGCCCCAGGCTGCCGGTTCGTAGAACAGCGGGTTAGGCTCCGGATAGATACGGATATGCCGGCGTTCCATCCAAAACGAGAGTTCGTCCAGCATTGCCAGCGCGCGGTCAGTACGGTCGGTGATCCACAGAATGGGCAGGTCGAGGTCCTGCCACAGCGCTGCCAGCAATGGCAGGCGCGCGGCGCGCATCAACCCCAGCCCGTTGAGCGGCTTGCCGCCGCCGGTTAATTCCGCCAGCAGGTGCTGGTAAGCGCGCAGGGAGCGGATTGCATCGAGCACGGTCAATCCTCCAGGTGTGCGCCGTTATAACGATTCATTGCCGTGTCCAGCCCTTCCTGGACAAAGACGCGCAGCGCCTCGGAAGCCCGCGCCAGCAGGTATTGCAGTTCCTTTTGTTCGCCGGGCGAAAAGCCATGCAGAACGTAGTTCGCGCCTTGTTTGCTGCCCGCCGGGCGGCCAATGCCAAATCGCAGACGCGGAAAGTCCTGGGTGCCCAGGCGGGCGATGATCGACTGGATGCCCTTCTGCCCGGCAGAACCGCCGCTGGGGCGCAAGCGCAACGTGCCAAACGGCAGATCCAGGTCGTCGTGAATGACCATGATTGACGCCGGCGGGATCTTGTAGAAACGCGCCAGACCTCCCACCGCTTCGCCGGACAGGTTCATAAAGGTCTGCGGCTTGACCAGCAGCACTTTGCGTTCACCCAGCAGCCCCACCCCGGTAATGGCTTTGTGCTGAACGCGGGTCAAACCAATCCCAGCCTCCTGAGCCAACCGCTCAATGACCATGAAACCCACGTTATGGCGGGTGTTGCGGTATTCGCGTCCGGGGTTCCCCAAACCCACCAGTAAAAAAAGCGGTGCGCCGCCAGCCGATTCCTCTTGAGCGGCAGGCTGCCTGCGTGTGAATACTCCGCGAATGCGAGAACCGAATGAATTCAAAACCACCTCCAAAATCACCCGTGTCAGGGTCACCTGCCCCGGCGGCGCATGGATCGATAAATTCCGACCACCAGCAATGCGAATACGGCAAAACCAGCCCCGCGCAGCATACTCTCCACCACGTCTTCGCGCCGGGTACTGCCCGGGTTGGGCTGGTAGGCAGTTGGCGTGTTCGGAATGAGGGTAGGCGCAGGCGGCGACGTAAACGTATCCACCGGCAGCGGAGTGGCTTCAGCCGCCGGCGGGGTTGCCGTTTCGATCGGGGAATAATTGCGCACCCGCAATCCACCCACAACCACCTCTTCTTCACCGCCATCCGCCAGTTTAACCCGCAGGATTAGGCGGTAGTTGCCGTCCGGGATCAAGGTAGTGTCCCACACCGTCAGGGTATCCTCCCGCACCGGTTGGTCGCCCTGCGCCAACAAGAACAGATTGCTGCCCGGAGCATCCTCCGCGTAGGCAAACAACAATTCCCAGGCTGCCAAATCCGGCGGATCGATGCTGCCGGAGACGTTTACCGAGCCTTGCAGCACCGCATCCGGCTGGGGCGAGCTCAATTCAACCCCCCCGGTGGTTTGAAGCACGGCGTATGCCGGGGTGAACGCAAAGGCAAGCAAAGATAAACCCAGCACAAGATTCCGCATAGCCTTTAATTTTATCACGATGCACCCCGATTTTCCCCGCCCTTGCCTGAAAATGCGGTCGAAAAAGGATTGATTTTTC
>JBBIQB010000075.1:0-2513 GCA_037442545.1 Bellilinea sp. | reverse complement strand
TTGTGTTATAATAACCGCATGACGGTTGAACCGCAGCCAACCACCCCACCGCCCACCCTGCCCCCGCCCGCCGAAACCGCGCCCCCCAAGCCTGGCAACCGGCGCGCCGCCGGGATCATCATCGCGGTCATCCTTGTTGTGGGGCTGATAATCGGCGGGATTGTCCTGCTGGCAACTGCCCCAGAAGGCACGACTGCGCGGGTGCGGGACATCTTCATTATATTCATGGCGCTCGAATCGCTGGTGCTGGGCGTGGGGTTGATCATCCTAATCATCCAACTGGCAACCCTGATCAATCTGCTTCAAAATGAAATTAAACCGATCTTGGATTCAACCAACGAGACCGTCAACAACCTGCGCGGCACCACGGAATTTCTCAGCAACAACATGGTCGAACCGGTGCTTAAGTTGAACGAATACCTGGCAGGTCTGCGTAAATTCTTGGATTTTTTCCGCCCGGATCGGCGGTGAGCCGGGTAGCCGAACCTGTATCCCTATAATAATCACAGAAAGGAGATTGACATGTCTGATCGAGATGAGTTTGGAGCGTTTCTGATCGGTTTTGTGATCGGAGGTCTGACCGGTGCAATTACTGCTCTGCTGCTCGCCCCACAATCGGGTGAAGAAACGCGTGAAGTGATCAAAGAACGCGCCATCGAGCTGCGCGACAAGGCTTCCCAGACGGTCAGCGAAACCTACGCCGAAGCAGAGAAAGCCGCCAACGAAGCCGTCCACCGCGCTGAGGAAATGCTGGAAAAAGCCAAGAAGGCTGCCGAAGAGCTGCAAAAGAAAAGCGCATCGCTGATCGAGGAACAAAAATCAAAGTTGAGTCAGGCTGCTTCCAAATCCAGCGATGCGGCTGGCGAGGTCGAGCAAAAACTTTCCTGAATCGGTTCTGTTAAAAATTTTACGACCGGTACACCCGTACCGGTCGTTCGCATTCTACGCGTTAAGCACCCACAGTGGGTCGCGGGTGTGCTCTCCGGCAACCGTTTCGCGCAGCACGCGCGCAACCGCCTGCAAAATATCGCCCGCCAGAACCGATGCGGATTGACCCAGACAGCGTTCGGCTTCCAGTCCTGCCAGGGCATGAATCCAGCCGCCCGTCACCGCCGCCGGGTACGCCGCAAGTCCCTGAGCGCGCAGCCCGGCAATCAAGCCTGCCAGCACGTCCCCACTGCCTGCCCGCGCCAGCGCCGCCGATGCCACCGGGATAATGTGCACCGCGCCTTGCGGCGACGCCACAACGCTGAAAGCGCCTTTCAAAACCACCACGTGCCCCCACTGGCGGGCAAACCGGCGCGCAACTTCGACTCGTTCAGCCTGAATCTCCCCGACGCTTAATCCGGTCAGGCTGCTCATTTCACCCGGGTGAGGGGTTAACACCGACTCGCGCGGCAGCCGGGCTGCCCAATCACCCGAACACGCGGTCAAGCGCAGTCCGTCGGCATCCAGCACCAGCGGCGGGAGCGGTGATTTGCCCGAAAACAAGCGCTGGATACACTCCGCCGCGCCGGCTGCCGTGCCCAGGCCGGGTCCCACCAGCAGCGCCGTGACCCGATCCAGGTTGGCGCGCAACACCTCCACGCCTGCCGCGTCGATGCTGCCATCTTTTTCCGGCAACGCCAGCCAGGTCGTTTCCACTTGCTGTCCCGCCAGCGCATCCCGAACAATTGGAATGGCGGCGGTACGCACCAGCCCGGCGCCGATCCGGTAGGCTGCCTCCCCCGCCAGTGCCGGCGCGCCGATGTAATCCTCGCACCCTCCAACCACCAGCACGGTGCCGAAGGTGCCTTTATGCGCATCCGGCGCACGTTTGGGCAGCCAGGCGCGCACTTCGCGTCCGCTGGCAACAAACACATCCAGCCCGCGGCAGGTTTCCAAATCCGGCGGCAGACTTAACCGCGCCACCACCACCCTGCCGGTCAGCCCGGCTGCCGGAAAACGCACCAGACCGTGTTTGACAGCCTCCATGCACACGGTCAGCTGCGCCGGGATTACCGCCGGAGAAATCGCGCCGCTGTCGCAATCCACACCGGAGGGACAGTCCACCGCGATCACCGGCGGCAGGGGTTGAAAGTCGCGCACGCGGGCAAGCACGCGCTCCAGCTCTGCCCGCAGCGGGAGCTGGGCACCGGTGCCCAGCACGCCATCCAGTAGTACGCCCGCCTGATGCAGCCATTCATCCAGCAAGGAAAAACCGGCGTCCTGTTCGAGCCAACCCGCCAGACCGCCAGCCGCCTGAAAACGCCGCAGCAAGGCATCATCCACCGGACGCGGACGCACCAGGTATGCCCGCACCGCCCAGCCGGCAGCGGCGAGCGCCTCCAGCGCCACCAACGTGTCCCCGCCATTGTTGCCGGAGCCAACTAGCCCCAGCGCGATGCGCGGCTGGCGTTCGCCCCACCAGATCATCACCGCCCGCGCCACCCCCCTGCCAGCCCGTTCCATCATCTCGGCGTAGGAAACCCCACGCGCATCCCCCTCCCGCTCGATTGCAGATCGGAAGAGCA
>JBBIQB010000074.1:0-15808 GCA_037442545.1 Bellilinea sp. | reverse complement strand
GCGGCTTTGTCGTAAGCAAGTCGGGTAAAAAAACAATCAACACCTGATAGGGCATATGCAAAAAAGGATAATCCCGGTAGGGCAGTAAACCATTCTGAACGAATAATTGGGCACTGGAAACAAATTGATATTCGTCGTGGCTGAATCCGATGGTCATTGCCCGGTTAAAAAGAATCAGGAAAACCAAAATACCAGTCAATCCCAATGCGATTCCAAGAACAATCGTTTGGTATTTTGTTCTCATGCCTTGTTTCCTGGAAGGTTTAAAGATGTTGCTGGCGTGGACGGTACTGCAGCGCTTCGGCCAGGTGCGCCGGCTGGATGGTTTCGCTGGCTGCCAAGTCGGCAATCGTGCGGGCTAATTTAAGGATGCGGTGGTAGGCGCGGGCAGAAAGCTGGAATTGCTGCATGGCGTTGCGCATCAGGGCGGAGCAGGCTTCGTCCAGACCGCAGTATTTGCGCACATCCGCCGGGCGCATGTCCGCGTTGCAGGCAATCCCATCCGCGCTGAAGCGCTTGCGTTGAATCTGGCGAGAGGTTTCCACCCGGCAGCGAACGGCATACGAGCCTTCCCCCTGGCGGCGATCGCTCAATTTTTCGTAATCAACGCGCGGCACATCGATGTAAATATCGATCCGGTCGAGCAGCGGTCCGGAAATGCGTTTCTGGTACTTGGTTACGGTTGAAGCGGAGCAGGTGCAGGCTTTAACCGAGTCGCCATAATGACCGCACGGGCAAGGATTCATCGCTGCCACCAGTTGAAAATTGGCTGGGAAGGTCAGCGAACCCTGGGCACGGCTGATGGTGACAACTTTATCCTCAAGTGGCTGGCGCAGCACTTCCAACACGCGCTGCCCAAATTCGGGCAATTCATCCAGAAAGAGAACACCGCGGTGGGCGAGCGACACTTCGCCCGGATGGGGCAGGTTGCCGCCGCCGACCAGCCCGGCGTGGGAGATGGTGTGGTGTGGGGCGCGGAAGGGACGATTGCGCACCAGGGGTACGTCCGCCGGCAATTGATCCGCGACCGAATATACCCGGGTCACATCCAGGGCTTCATCGATCGTCATGCGCGGCAGAATGGCAGGCAGCGCGCGCGCCAGCAGCGTCTTACCCGCGCCGGGTGGGCCGGACATGAGCACATTGTGCCCTCCGGCTGCCGCCACTTCCAGGGCGCGTTTGACATGCTCCTGTCCTTTAATGTCGCGGAAATCGGTTTGTACCTGGACCTCGATTTCCTCGATATGAACCGCCGGGTGCGGGTGGATCTGCGCTTCCCCCAGCACGTGGCGGGTCAATTCGTGGATGGATTGCACCGGAATGACCTCCAGGTCAGGGATCAAGGCGGCTTCGGCGGCGTCCGATTCGGGGACGAACATGCGCATAAAACCCAGTCGGCGGGCGGCGGCAGCCATCGGCAGCACCCCGCGCACGTGCCGCACGGTGCCTTCCAGCGACAATTCACCCACCACCAGGGTGTTGCTAAAGGCTCTGGGCGGGATCTGTTCGGTTGCTACCAGCACGCCCAGGGCGATGGGTAGGTCGTAGGCGGGTCCCTCCTTGCGCACCGACGCGGGGGCTAAATTTACCGTAATCCGCTTGCGCGGGAAAAATAAACCGGTATTCTTGATCGCCATTTGCACTCGTTCGCGCGATTCCTGAACCGCGGCATCCGGCAACCCAACAATGACCATGGTGGGTAATCCCTGCCCGGTATCTACCTCCACTTCCACGATTGCGGTTTCCAGACCGATGACGGAGCAAGAGTAAATTCTGGCGAGCATAGGGCTATTGGGGTACTGTTAGAGGTTGATTAGTGAGAAAAATCACAACTGTATTATGCAAATAAAATAGGGAATGCTAAGAATTATTAAAAACAGGGAAAACCGGCTGGGTTAAGTATATCTCTTTTTCAGTGGCCGTACCGCCCGCTGATGAAGTTCTCCATTTCCTCCAATAAAAGCGCCTGATCCGAAATGATCGTCTTGACCACATCGCCGATAGTGATCATCCCGGTCAGTTGCTCGTTTTCGATCACCGGCAGGTGGCGAATATGGCGGGAGGTCATTAATAACATACATTCTTTGACCGATTGTTCCGGGGTGACAGTGATCACGTCGCGGGTCATGAATGTACTGACTGGCAGCAAGTTGAGCGTTTCCTTCTGGCGGACTGCCTGGCGGGCGTAATCGCGCTCCGAGAAGATGCCGGTCATTTTGCCGTCCTGAACAACCACGACCGCACCAATGTCCTTTTCAGCCATTAATTCCAGCGCTTCCATGACGGTGGTTTCCGGACCAACCGACCACACCTGCCCACCTTTGGCTTTCAAAATCTGGCGAACCGTGCTTTCCATGGTTACCCCTCCTGACAAAATAGAAATCGGGTAAGGCTCCACTTATATTATAGAGATATTTCGGCTCAATCCAAATACCCTTTTCCCGGATTTGATTGCCGGACACTTTAACAAGTGACGACTGGCACTTTTGGTACACTATGTTTTTTCCCGCCAAGGAAGAACAGGAGTGTGCCGTGAGTGACAATCGTCGAGTGTATCGTACCATCGAGCAGGCGATCATGCAATTGTATCCGGGTGAGCCCAAAGGAAATACGGCGCGGATGCTGACCACGCTGGCAGCGATGGTCAGCGGGATCGTGTTGGGCAAAAGCTGTCAACTGCCCACCATCGCCCGCAAAGCGCCGGATACAGCCACAGCCACGTCCACACCTACGCCGACAAGCACGCCCACCCTTACTACCAGCCCTACACCGTTGCTCAGCCTGACCCGGATGCCAATTCCCAGTCTGACCCAGACCATTGGTTTAACCCAAAGCCTGACCCCGCCGCAAATTCAACAAACCCCAACCGTGTACGACCGGCCGTATCCGGGCGGTGAGGGCAACCGCCGGGTGGCGGGCTGGCTGGCGGGAATTGCCAGCGCGCTTACCCTGATCGGCATGGCTGGTCTGGCGTTGTCGTGGCGTTTGCCCTCGCGTGGTTAAGCCATGCCGCAACGACTGTTGGATTAGCTGACTGACTGTATCCAACCTGGATGGATGCAACGCGCCGCTCTGGCTTGCCTGCTTGTGGGCGGATTGTTTTGGCTTGGGTTAGTAGCGGTACTGGTGCAGCCCTTTCCGGCAGCAGCGGCGGTATTCCAGCGCGGGGCAAGCCCCACCCGTTCCAGCCTGTGCGGGCTACGGCAACCCCCTTTCAACCGCTGCTGGTTAATACGCAACCCAGCGCTTTGATCGTTCAGCCAACCCAAGACACTTTTTTACCGGCTGGGTGCAGCCAGGCGATGAACCCCTGGAAATCCGCATTATTCCACAGTAGTCCGGCTGGGTGGGCAGCCCGGCCATCCGGGTTGGTTTTTTCCCTGGCAGCCAATGCCAGTATGGCAACCAGCACGGTTGTGCCAGTTTGCATGAATCTGGGCGGCACGCGCTGTTCACGGTGCATTCGGGGTGGGGTGGGGCGGGCGAGGCGCTGCGCCATGCGCTGGAAGGTAGCGGCATCGATCGTGCCAGGCTCAACCTGGAGCAAACCCGTCAGCGCCCCCAGGCGCTGACGGGCACGTCAGTTGAGATGCGCCGGGGGGATTGGATCGTCGCGGCGGCTGTGCGCATCCCGCCGGAGGGTATGCCCGCATATTTCACCGCGCCGTTCAGCCAGGCGTTGCGGCAGCTGGCGGAGCAAGACTCTCAATTGCTGGCGGTTATACAGAGCGGGCAGCGCGTGGTTTTTCTGGAAACCTGCGGCTGGCGAAACCCGCAAGAAACCACATCGGAATTAATTTCCGCCACCAGCGGTTCGATTTATTTGGTCGCCTTCGTCCCGGCGCATTAAGGTTAAGATTGGCAGTTGGCTTGGCTGTGTTGGACGGCATCCAACAGCATGGCGGCAAGTTTACGAGCCTGTTCAGGGGTGATATAGAGGTTGGTCTCATCTGCAACGAAGAGTTTTTCCTCCTGCGGGCAGGACTCCCAAAAACGAATGCAGATATTGTCGCAATACTCCCGGTCGGTTTCCTCGTAGAAAATATCGACATTCAGCGTGTCATCCAGCAAATTGAGCGACATGATTGAACCTCCACAATCAAGAGATACTGTCGAATTATACTTGAAAATTGATACTTGACTTAATGGTAGAACTTATGTACTATTTATGTGTCTGAACCAACCTGTTTTGATTACCTGGAGGTAATATGCCTAACTATCCCATCGTCCACATCGAATTCGGCAGCCGGGATCGTGAAAAAACCGGCAAGTTTTATGAAAACCTGTTCGACTGGAAAATCTCTCACATGCCAGAGATGAATTACGCCTCGTTCGATTCGGGCAGCGTTGGCGGCGGGTTCAGCCCGGTAGGGGCGGATTTTCCCGTCGGGACAGTTGCCGTTTATGTTCTCTCCGAGGACATTGAATCTGACCTGGAGCGGGCGCAGGGGCTGGGGGCAAAAATATTGAATCACCAAACCGAAATCGATCAGATCGGTTGGTGGGGCAGGTTTGAAGATCCGGACGGGAATCAGATCTACTTCTACAAGCCGATGAGTCCGCCGGGTTAACCGCATCATGCGCATGTTCGGCGGGGTGGCATCCTGTCACCTCGCCGTTTTTTTAATTTGGGAGGAGTGTTCGTCTGGCTGGCGCTGTTCATTACAAGGATTGTCCTTGTGCAAGCGGGTATAATTAGAGCGCTTTTCCCTTGGGATGTGGATAATTTAGACAAAGGAACCGCCGTCATGTATATGATCATGTGTGTGTTAAACGATGCGGATAAATTGGATGCGTTATTGGATGCCTGGCATGATATTGGAATCAACGGCGTAACAATTGCTGAAAGTACCGGTTTTTTCCGCCGCCAGGTGCAACGTTCCAGGTTGCATCTGACTTTCCTGGTGGAGCCGATTCCCAGCGGGATGGAACAAGACAATCTGACTCTGTTTATTGCAGTGGATAATGACGACCTCGTCCAGCAGTGTTTGACGAAGACCGAGGAAGTGATCGGGGATTTAAGCGGGCGCAATACGGGCGTGTTCACTGCCTGGCCGCTGGCGATAGCCAAGGGAATTCGCAAACTTGGCGACGATGAAGGTGCAAGCCAATGAGCTGGATTGAATTTATCATCAGCGCGGCATTGGTGGTGGTGTTTATTCTCGAAATGGCGCTGATATACAACCGCGGGCTGGGATTTTAGAAAACCGGCCCGCGGAAATGCAATGCGGCGCAAATCACCGGCTGGCGGATTGAGCCAGCCGGATGTGCTTATTGAACGCGGGACACAAAACTGTTTTTGACCAGGTTATCGTCGAAAAAGCCGCCGGTTTCACCGGTGGCGGCGTATTGGTACACCGCAGCGGCGTAAATTCCGCTCAGGGTCGAGTTGATCAGTCCGAGCAGCACCAGGGCGACCACCATGAGAATGAAGATGGCAATCGCCACGGCGGGCGTGTCCAGGTAGATAATTGCCAGTCCGCCGAAGAGCGCCCCAAAGAGGATGATCACCAGGGAGATCAACCCGAAGACTGCGCCAATGCCAAAATTGCCGGCAATTTGCTCGCCCCAGGTTTTCTTCAACAGGGCGGCGCTGCGTTTAATGGCTTCGATGGGTCCTAACCCTTCCACCGCCAGGATGGGCACCACCAGAAAGGTGGCGATGTTCCAGGCAAACCCGATCAGCGAGATCACAAATCTGCCCAACCCGCTGCTGCGTTCGGAGATGGCGCGCAGAATCATCCCAACCGTGGCGGCGATGAGCGCATAGCCGATGATGTTGCCCAGCCGGCTGAAGGCGACCTGGAATCCCTGACCGACGGTCGGGTCGCCGCCGCGCAGACGGATCATCGCCGCGCCCACCAGCGCGGTGTTGGCGAAGAAGATCACCGTGTACTGCGCCAGGTAAAACAGGAACAGCAGGAGGATCCCGGCGATTTCGAACTGGTCGGAGACCACCCGGTCAACCAATCCAGACAGGATCATCGGCAAAACGAAAGTCAGGGTGACGATTAATGTGCCAATGGTCGAAACGATTGGGAACACGACCAGTTCCTTGTCCGCGCCGAGCACCCGAAAACTGGCTTTGACCAGTTCCCAACTGTTGCTGAGTTTGGTAAACATGTCCACCTCCTGCGATATTTACGAAATAAATGAGTCCGGGTTGTATCCATGCCGGTTAATCGCCCTGTTTTTCGGGCGGCTGGCTGTTTTTGCCGCGTCCCAGTTCCTGCGAGCGTTCGTAGGCTGCCCAGATCGCCCGGCTGAGTGCGGTGCGGAAGCCGGCTTTTTCCAGATAATACAGCGCCGCAGCGGAGGTACCGCCCGGCGAGGTGACTTCGTTGCGCAGGTGGGCGGGATGATCTTTCTTGCGCACATAGTAGTCCACCGAGCCGCGCAGGGTTTGTGCAACCAGCTGTTCGGCGATCCGGCGCGGGAAACCAAGGTGAACGCCGGCGTCGATCAGGGCTTCCATAAACAAAAAGACATACGCCGGACCGGTGCCCGACAGGGCGGTTGCCATGTCGAGATAATTTTCCTCTTCGACGAATATTTCCTGTCCCAGGGCGGAGAGAATCTCGCGGGCGGTTTCGGTTTGAAAGGGGGTCACTGCCGCCGAACTCGTCCAGACGGTGATGCCCTGCCCGATTTGCGCCGGTGTGTTGGGCATGGCGCGGATGACGGCGGTGTGATCCAACCCGCTGCCGATGTTTTGGATCGATGAGCCCGCGATGATCGACAGCACCAGCGAGGACGGGGGAATTTTTCCGTGCAGCCCAGCCAGCACGGCGCGCAGTTTCTGCGGCTTGACCGCCAGGATAACCACGTCCGCCTTTTGGGCAGCCTGGGCGTTGTCGCTGGTATAGCCGATGCCGTAGCGGTTGACCAGGTCAACCCCGCGTTCGGAATGCGGTCCGGCGGCGACCATATTCGCGGCGGGTAGCACCCGATTGCGGATAAGCCCGGCGATGATAGCTTCCGCCATGACGCCGGGACCGATGATTGCCAGGGTTGTGTTTTGATCCATGCAAATAATCCCTCTAAAAAATAATTAACCAGCGTTGCCCGCGTTCCAACGCGAAAAAACTGCCATCGAAAGCCTGCGACCGGCGCTTCTTTCCTCCAGAACGACTTCGCCGGAAGATTGTTGGCCGTCAAAATCACGCAGCATTTCGTGCAGCGCGTTGTGCAGTGTCAGGCTGGATGCCTTTACCGCATAGGCGGTGAGGATGACAAAGCGCGGGTGACCAGAGAGAATCTGCCGGCAGGCTTGCAGCAGGTTGGGCAGCAACCGGTAAAATTCCCACACCTCACCTTTGGGACCGCGCCCGAACTTGGGCGGGTCGAGGATCAAGCCATCATAGGCCGAGGCGCGCCGCGCCTCCCGTTGGACGAATTTGAGCGCATCATCCACTATCCAGCGAATGGGGGCTGATTCGAGATTCGAGAGAGCCTGATTTTCGCGCGCCCAGGAAATGACTTTGCGCGAAGCGTCCAGGTGGGTCACCTTGGCGCCGGCGCTGGCAGCTGCCAGACTGGCAATGCCGGTATACCCGAACAGGTTGAGCACGTTGACGGGCTTGCCGGCCGATTTAACCTGCGCGCCGATCCAATCCCATTGGCAGGCTTGTTCCGGGAAGACCCCCAAATGGCGTGACGCGCTGGTCTGGACAAAGAAGCGCAGCTGCTTATAACCCATGTGCCAGTGTTCCGGCAGAGGTTGGTGGAACTGCCAGCGTCCGCCGTTTTCTTCCGGGCTGGGTTGAAACCGTGCTTCAGCCTGTTTCCAGGTTTTTTCCGGCAGTGCCGGCGTCCAAACGGCTTCCGCCTCGGGACGGATCAGGCGGATTTTACCAAAGCGTTCCAGTTTCCAGCCGTTGCCGCTGTCGAGCAATTCATAGTCCACCCAGTCGGGGGAGGTGAGCAAGGACAGTTCCGGGGAGGGCGGAGAGGACACATCTTGACTCATAGGCGCTGGTTAGAGTATATCAGTTTTCGAGCCGGGTGTTGTCAAACCCTCACAGCAAGCCTCAAGGGTTGATGCCGCGCTGGTACAGCAGCCATAACCCGCCCATATAGACAATCGCAATCAGCACCGCATCGGCTTCGAGCAGCCAAAAACGGCGCTGCAAGCGGATCAGATTGCCGACCACGCCGAGCAGCGTCAGGATCAAGCCGAGCACCCCGACGATCACAAATGCCGGGTCGATCACCCCCAGAAAACGCCCGGGAAGATAGAAGAAATCCGCCAAGCCGAGCGCGAACATGTTGAACATATTGCTGCCAAACAGGTTGCCGATTGCCATATCGTTCGCGCCAATTTTTGCCGCGGAAATGGTGGTGACCAGTTCCGGCAGCGAGGTGACCAGTGCCAGCAATGTAGTGCCGATGAAGGTTGCGCCGAGACCGGTAATGCGCGCGATTTCCGCACTGGATTGAATCAAAAGCGGCGAAATGTACACCAGGGCTGCGCTGGCGACCAGGAAGCCGAAGATGGCGGTTTTCATTCCCGGCAATCCGGGGGGTATTTCGCGCACCTCCTGTGAATCGGACACATGATTTTGGTTTTGATGCAGCAGCCAGACGGCGGCAAGGTACAACAGCACCAGGATCAGGCTGTCGATCCCCACCCAGCCGATCTGAACTTCCAATTTCGCCAGGTTGAAAAAGATTACCGCTCCAATCAGCAGGCAAGCCAGACTGCCGGAAAGGGCGTGCTTGAGCGCTGCGGTGCGCAGGATGCGCTTGTTGCGAAAAATCATGTCGAGTACCACCAGCATGGCAATATTGACCATGTTGCTGCCCAGCAGGTTTCCCGCTGCCAGGTTGACCTCGCCGAAACCAACCGCGTTGATCGTGGTCAACAACTCGGGCAGCGAGGTCGAGGCGGCGATGAAAATTACCCCGACGAACAAGCCGCCCAATCCGGTGCGCAGCGCCAGGGCATCACCAAATTGCGCCAGACGGATGGCAGCCAGAATGATTACAAAGGCGCTCAACAGAAACACAAACCAGACCATTGACTAATCCTTATGTACTACCGCGCATGGTGACGAACCCGCTCCAGCCGTGAACGAATTTTTGTTGGTCACGAGCCGGGAAATCGTCATTTCATTTTATCATGTACACCTGCCGGGCAGCGGCTGGCAGGCATTGTCCTGGCGGATAATTTCCCTGCGCCGGGGTGCATCTCAGAGCAGTGAGCGCCGGCAGCCTTGCGATTCTCATTCGACAGGTGCAGTGGAGGCGGTTATAATCGGGTTCGAACGCAACCTGGCAGCAACCCATCTTGACACAGCCCAGAGCAACCCAATGACTTCCTTTGACTTTGACCGCATGATTGACCGCCAATCCGAGAGCATCAAATGGCATGCCTTCGACCAGGATGTTTTGCCGATGTGGGTGGCAGATATGGATTTTCCCACCGCGCCGGAGATCCTTGCCGCCTTGCAGCAACGGGTTGCGCACGGCATCTTTGGCTACCCCGGCGAACTGCCCGGATTGAAGGAGGCGATTCTCGCCTGGTTGGAGGAACGCCATCATTGGAAAGTCGCGGCTGAACAGTTGGTCTTTTTCCCCGGAGTGGTGGTCGGATTCAACCTGATGGCGCACGCGTTGTGCCCAGGCAGGGGGGGCGTTCTGGTGCAGACGCCGGTTTACCCGCCATTTTTGCAGGTTGGCGACAATGCCGGCGCGCCGTTGATCCAAGCGCCGCTTTACCTGTGTGAAGGCGGAGACTATCAAATCGATTTCGACCGTTTCGAGCAGGCTGCCGGACAAAACCCAGCCATGTTTCTGATGAGCAACCCGCACAACCCGGTTGGGCGGGTGTTTACCCGGGCGGAACTGGAACGGCTGGCGGAAATTTGCATCCGCCATAACCTGGTAATCTGCTCGGATGAAATCCACAGCGACCTGGTCTATTCGGGACACCGCCACCTGCCGGTGGCTTCGCTGGATGCGGAAATCGCCGCGCGGACGATCACCTTGATGGCGCCAAGCAAGACGTTCAATATCCCCGGGCTGGAATTTTCCTTTGCGGTGATAACCAACCCGGCGCTGCGAAACAAAATCAAACAGGCGCGGCGCGGTCTGGTCGGCGGCGTTAATTTGTTGGGCATGGTGGCTGCCCGCGCGGCATACCGGCACGGGCAAGCCTGGTTGGACGCACTCCTGGCATACCTGGAAGCCAACCGCAACTGGCTGGTGCAGGCGGTCAACCAATGCTTGCCGGGCGTGTACATGCCAATACCCCAGTCAACCTACCTGGCGTGGCTGGATTGCCGCGCCGCCGGTCTGGGAGCGGAGGCTTGCGCCTTTTTTACCCGCGAAGCCCGGGTTGGATTGAACGACGGGCGAACCTTTGGCGCGGGCGGCGAAGGTCACGTCCGCTTGAATTTTGGCTGCCCGCGTTCGCTGTTGGCACAAGCGATCGAACAAATGGCTGCTGCACTGGAGCGGCGTAAAGGATAAGCAAATGAATCACAGCCAACCTTCTTCCCAACCTCGGACGGCTGAACGGGGCTGTTCGGGGTGTCTTTTGAGCGGGGTGGGGGTGCTTGGATTGCTGATCGGTCTGCCGATTGTGCTTTATCTGCTTGTGGGGGCTGGGAGCGTTGTTAATCACCTCAGACACGCTGGAGGATGCGGAGATGATTGTCCTGTTGGGCGGCGGCGACCGCCAGCGCTGGCAGGAGGCGGTGGATTTATATACCAACGAACCCTCGCGCCGTATTTTGATCACCGAAACCGGGGTGACGATCAACGAAATTGGCACCCGCTACAGTCTGCTGGTGCGCAACAATCTTTCCGCTATGGGCGTACCGATGGATAATATATACATCACTGAGGAAATTGCCCTGAGCACCTTGCAGGAAGCCGAAACGGTGCGCCAATACCTGGAATATTGGGGCTACCAATCCGCGGTGATTGTTACCGACTCGTATCATACCTTCCGCACGCGGCTGATTTTCACCGATGTGTTTCGCGGCAGCCCGGTGGATATCCGCGTGCGCGCCGTGCAGGGTCACTGGTACCGCTCGGCGGACTGGATGTTCAGCCGGCGCGGTTGGGAAACGACCTTGCTGGAAATGGTCAAATTGGGCGCCTACCTGTTGGGAATTCAGCGTAATTAAAAAACAACAGAGCCGGCGGGCGGCTCTGTATGATTGTATGCGCAACGAAGACTTACTGGACTGGGATAACTTCGGCTGCCTGGAGACCTTTGGGACCCTTTTCGATAGAAAACTCCACTTTCTGGCCTTCCTTCAATTGCTTGTAGCCTTGCATATCGATTGCGGAAAAGTGAACGAACACATCTTCTCCATTGTCACGGCCGATAAAGCCGTACCCTTTGGCAGGGTTGAACCACTTGACGGTCCCGGTGAAACGTTCTGACATGCTGTACTCCATACGGTTGGTTAAAATATTGGTCTGGCTCCGCGAGCCGAACGACCTGTATGACAAATTTATCACGCAATAAATCAAATGTCAAGACGGATAAACATTTCATTTCCGTTGCGCTCTGCCAGGGGAGCATCTCTTTGATATACTACAGGATGCCTGACAAACGACCTTGCCCGGGTTTCGTTGATGGAAATCGACCAGGCAACGGGTGTTTATTCGGTGCAATGCGCCGGCTTGCTCGATTCAGGTTGGTGTTGTGAAACGACGTGCGCCACCATTAACCCTTAAGACCCAGTTGCTGCTGGCGGTGATGGTTTGCCTGCCGGTGGTGCTGCTCGGATTGCTGCCGCTCCATCCATTGCCGATGCGGTTGGTGCAAATTCTGACCCGTTTGCATCTGGCGGAGGCGCAGCACAACCATGTGGAAGCGGCTGCCCAGCTGCGCCTGGCACTCTTTTACCAGCCGCAGCGGTCGGAATTGTGGGAACGCATCGGGCTGCATGAATATGCGGTGGAAAACTACACCCAGGCGGCGGAGGACTTGAGCGCAGCCTTGCAGGCGGGCGCAATTTCCGATGAAGGTTTATACCGGCTGGGATCGGCGCGTTACCAGGCTGGGCAAACCCCGGCGGCGCTGGCTGCCTGGCGGGTGCTCGGCGAACGGGAGAACATCGATGTCGGTTATTATCCGCGGCTGATCCAGCATTTTCGCGACCAGCGCGAGTTTGACGCCGCGCTGGCGACCGCGCAGCGCTGGCTGGCGCGTGAAGCGCGCAATCCTCAGGCGAGACTGGCAACCGGTCTGCTGCTGTCCGTTCAGGATGCTTCGCAGGCTATCGCGGTGCTGACGCCGCTCAGCAGTGGTCGAAGCGCGGAAGCCGAGCAGGCGGCGCGCCTGCTTGACGCGCTGGAAACTGCCGTGAAGGATGAGCAGCCCGCGTATGGTCTGGTCATCCTGGGACAGCGGTTGGGTGACTTGGGACATTGGGACCTGGCGCAACAGGCGCTGCTCAACGCCGTCGCTGAATTTCCGACCTACGCCGAAGCCTGGGCGATTCTCGGCGAGGCGCGCCAGAATTTGGGCGAGGATGGCTACCCGGACTTGCGCCGCGCGCAGGAACTCAACCCGGTTTCCGATATCGTTCAAACTGCGCTGGCATTGTACTGGCGGCGGCAGAACCAGCCGCTAATAGCCGCCAGTTACCTGCGCGGGCTGGCGGAAAAATATCCCCGGCAGGGGCGCTGGCAGGTGGAGATCGGGGCGACCCTGGCGGAGAGCGGCGACCTGATCGAAGCCATGCACGCCTATCAGCGGGCGGTTGAGATCGAGCCGGAAAACGCTGCCTTGTGGCGGGCGCTGGCAATGTTCTCGGCGACCAATGGATTCGATGCCCAAGCCTATACCCTGCCGGCGGCTGCCCAGGCATTAGCCCTGGACGGGCAAAATGCGGAAACATTGAGCATGGCGGGCTTCGTCTATCTTCGCCTTGGCGATCTGCAAAAGGCGGAACAATTCTTGCAACAGGCATTGGAGATCGATGCTGCCAGTGCATCCGCCAACCTTTACCTGGGGCAGGTTTATATCGAGATGGGACGCACCAGCCAAGCATTTCGCCCACTCAGCCGTGCCGCACAAGCCGAAAATGCGGCGGTTGCGTTGCTGGCAAAAAGGCTGCTGGAACGCTATTTTTCGACTCTGCCCTGAAATGCGCCTTTTCTATGCCTTATCCGGTGGTTTTTACTGTCGTGAGCCGTCCGGATTGACAGAGGAGATTAACCATGTCGAAAAAATCAGCCGCCCGGATATGCCAAGTGCTCGTGTTGCTGCTGCTTGCCGGCTGCAACCTGACCGACCGGATGCAAATTTCAGAGATTTCGCGCATCGATCCCGGCAGCATCCTGCTGTACGATGATTTTTCCGACTCTGTCAGCGGCTGGCGGGAGTGGAATTCTCCCGAGGCGGTGATTGCCTACCAAGACGGCGGTCTGGCATTCCGCATCAACCAGGCGAATTTCGATTACTGGTCGTTAGCCGGAAAGCGGTTCACCGACGTAACTCTGGCAGTCGAAGCGCGTACGGTGGGCGGCCCGCTGGATAATGATTTCGGACTGATTTGCCGATTTCAGGATGAATACAATTTTTACGCGTTTCTGATCAGCAGCGACGGTTACGGGGGGATTGTCAAGATCAAAGACGGCTTGTACCAGATATTGAGCAGCCCGGACGGGTTGGAATTTGGTAAAATGATCGCGCAGGGGAATGCCGTCAACCAGCTGCGCGCGGATTGCAACGGCAGTCGTCTCAGTCTGTACATCAATCAACACAAATTCGCCGAGGTCGAAGATGGCGACTTCACCATTGGCGATGTTGGTTTGATGGCGGGCGCGTATCAGACCCCCGGCGTCGAAGTGCATTTCGATAATTTTTACGTGATCAAGCCTTAAGGGTATGAAAGTATATTTCGATACGATTGGCTGCCGTCTCAACCAGAGTGAAATTGAGATGCTTGCCCACCAGTTTCGCGCCGCGGGACACAGCCTGGCTGCCAGCGCGGCGGAGGCTGACCTGGTGGTTGTCAATACCTGCGCCGTAACCAGTGCGGCGGCGTCCGATTCGCGCCAAAAAATCCGCCAGGCTGCCCGGTCAGGCAGCGTGCGCATTGCGGTAACCGGCTGCTGGGCAACCCTCGAACCGCAGGCAGCCCGCCAACTGCCACACGTTGAATGGGTCATTCCCAACCCGCAAAAAAGCAGGCTGACCGCAGCGGTTTTGGGCGCGCCAACCGAAGAGTTCGACCTGGAACCGCTGGTGCGCCAGCCTTTGCCCGGCTTGCACCAGCGCACGCGGGCGTTCATCAAGGTGCAGGATGGCTGCGATAATTTCTGTGCCTTTTGCATTACCCGCCTGGCGCGCGGCAGGGGAGTCAGCGAGCCGCTGCAACAGGTAATCCACGAAGTGCGCGCCGCCGCGGCTGGCGAGGCGCGCGAAATTGTGCTTTCGGGGGTGCACCTGGGGTCGTGGGGTCAGGATTTTACCCGTCCGCTGCACTTGCGCCACCTGATCGAAGCCCTGCTGGCAGAAACCGATATCGAGCGCATCCGCCTGTCTTCCCTCGAACCCTGGGATCTGGACGGCGCTTTCTTCCGCCTGTGGGAAAACCCGCGCCTGTGCCGCCACCTGCACCTGCCGCTGCAATCCGGCTGCGCCGCCACGCTCAAACGCATGGTGCGCAACACCCGCCCGGAGGATTACCGCGCCCTGGTCGAGTTTGCCCGCGGCATTGCGCCGGACATGGCGATCACCACCGACCTGATCGCCGGCTTTCCGGGCGAGGACGAGGCAGAATTCGAGGAAAGTTTACAGTTCGTTCGCCAGATGGGGTTCGCCGGCGGGCACGTATTTACATATTCATCCCGACCCGGGACTGCCGCCGCCCGGATGAAGGGCGCAGTCAATGGCAAGGTCGCCCGGATGCGCAGTGCGCGCATGAGAGACGTGCTGCAACACGCCGCGCTCACCTACCGGCAACGCTTTCTGGGCAGCCAGGCCGGGGTTTTATGGGAATCCTGCGATCAGGTCAGCCCGGGCGGCTGGCGGCTGCACGGCTTGAGTGACACGTATCTGCGGGTGGAAGCCCACGCGGCTCAACCGTTGTGGAACCAGATCAGCCGGGTGCGGCTGGATGCGCTCACCCCGGAGGGGATGCGCGGAACGATCCTGGATTAGATCAGCCCAGGAGGATGAATGCCAGGCTGAAACTGGCAGCGCCCCATAGACCGCCAGCCACCGTCTGGCTCAGGGTATGCCGTTGTAGATGCACCCGCGACCAGGCAACCAGCGGGACGATGCCCAGCAGGGGCAGTGCGCTTGCGCCTGTAAGCAAAAATGCCAGAAAAGACAATCCGCCGGCTGCGGCGACATGAGCGGAAATTTTCCAGCGCAAATTGACCAAAAAGAGCCCGATGGTTTCGAGCAGCCCGCCGGCAGCGATGAGGGCGAACACCGGCGGCGCGCCGCTGCGCTCGAGCAGCCCCCAGGCGGCGGCACTGCAACCGATGCTGAGCAGGTAGGGGCGTATGCGTTGGGAGCGGACGTAAACATCCAGGTCGGTGATCTGTCCACTGCGATGCAGGTACACCAGGTAGGCAGCAGGAAGCACAATCATGCAGAATACGGCGAGAAACGCCCAACCATAAGCCTGCTGCGGTGAAGGGCTGCTTTGAGCGGCGACCCACAGGCTGCTGGCAGCCAGCAAAGGCGGCGAAGCCAGCCGCGAGACCCATTCCGCTATGCGGTAATATCCGGATTGCGGTACAATGGGCAGGATTTCCGGGTTTGGATGACAGGATGGATTGATTCCCATGAGCAACGCCTTTCTTGCCAGTGGATTGCGGGCTTAAT
>JBBIQB010000073.1:12017-16001 GCA_037442545.1 Bellilinea sp. | reverse complement strand
GACACGTCGCGCTCGAGCCGCTCCCGCACCTCTTGCAGCCCGGCAAGCTCGCCGGTAATTTCGGGCGGCAGAATGTCCAGCCGCGAAGAGAGCCATTGCCCGACCTTGATCATCACCCCACCCAGATCGATTGCCAGACGGCGGAAACGGGCGGCAATCCGCTGCAGGCGTTCCCGGCGGGTGCGCCGCGACCAGGCGCGCAAGCCGAGCGCCGGTAAAAGGATGTCCCACCAGATCAGGTGGAGAATCACCCCCCCAAAGAAGCCTGTGATGCGGCGGTAGCGAGTGCGGTACATCCTGCAAGCGATTATAACATTCCCGAAATCAAATCCACGGGGGGATCCCTTGCGGCGAAAGAGAGCTGATTTTTCGTGTGGGGCGGCGCGGCGCGGAGTATAATCGAAGCATCTCACCCCATCCAAAAAATTTTACCGAAGCATGGCAGCCAAAACTTTCCCTCCCGGCGGCGGGGTTACCCTGAAGCAAGGGGGAACATTCCGTGCCCTCCGCCACCGCAATTACCGCATCTGGTTCATCGGTCAAACCGTATCGCTGATCGGCACCTGGATGCAAACCATGGCGCAACAGGTGCTGGTGTACAACCTGACCGGTTCTGCCGCGGCATTGGGCATTGTCAGTTTTGTCGGCTTGATTCCGGTTATCCCGCTCTCCTTCTGGGCGGGATCGATTGCCGACCGTTTCCCCAAGCAGAAGGTGATCTTGCTCGCCCAAATTGGCATGATGGTGCAGGCGCTGATCCTGGCAGCGCTGACCCTGGCGCAAGTGGTGCAGATCTGGCACGTTTACTTGCTGTCCTTTCTGTTCGGTGCGTTGACCGCCATCGATCTGCCCGCCCGCCAGGCGTTTACCGTTGATTTGGTCGAGGGCAAGGAAGATCTGACCAATGCGATTGGTTTGAATTCCACCATGTTCAACACCGCCCGGGCGCTGGGTCCGGCGCTGGCGGGGGTGGTTGTGGCAGCCACCGGGGAAGCCAACGCCTTTTTCCTCAACGCGGCGACCTTCCTGGCGGTGATTGCCAGCCTGTTGTTGATGCGCAACCTGCCCGATTCCTCGCGCCCGCTGGACAAAGATACCGGCAGCCTGGCTCACATGGTTGAGGGAATGCGCTTTGTGTTTTCTCAACGCGTGGTCAGCCTGCTGATCAGTCTGGTGGCGGTGAGCGCCTTCCTGTCGATGCCCTTTAACACGCTCATGCCGGTTTTCGGCAGCGAAATCCTGGATTCCAGCGCCAAACCGATTGTGGACTGGTTCTGCGGCGCGGAGCGCGGTTGGCTGCGCTGCCAGGCGCCCGAAGCGCTGCCCTTGGGCATTCTGTTGACGACGGTCGGCATTGGCGCGGTGATCGCGGCGCTGACGGTTGCCTCCCTGCCCGCCACGGCACAGCGCGGGCGTTGGCTGACGGCAGGTAACCTGGCATTCCCGGCGCTGCTGCTGGGGTTTGCCTTTTCGCGCTCCTTTCTGGCTTCGGTGGTAATTATGCTGGGGGTGGGCTTCTTTTTTGTCATCCAGAACGCGCTGGCGAACACGCTGCTGCAAATCGCCTCGCCGGACGATCTGCGCGGGCGGGTGATGAGTTTTTATACCATGACCTTCCAGGTAACCATGCGCCTGGGCGGTTTGCAGGCGGGCTTGATGACGGACTGGATCAGCGCGCCGGTTTCGATTGGAATTGGGGCGGCGGCGTCGCTGGTGTATGGGGTAATTATTGCGCTGCGTTTTCCGGGGGTGCGCAATTTCAAGTGATTGGGGTGGCTGTGCGCTATTTTCAGGTTAAAATTCAGGCGATTACTGGCTGGAGGAATGAGTCCGTATGATCCTGTTGGACGGAGCGAATTTCAAGGATGAATTTGGCAGAACGCTGATCCTGCGCGGCGTTAACCTTTGTGGGTCGAGCAAGGTGCCGGTCAATCCGGACGGCGCTACCTACCGCACACAGGGTTTCTTCGACCACCGTCCGGTTTCGTTCGTTGGGCGGCCGTTTCCATTGGAGGAAGCCGACGAGCATTTCCGCCGCCTGCGCGCGTGGGGTTTGACCTTCGTCCGTTTTCTGGTCACCTGGGAGGCGATCGAACATGCCGCGCCGGGCGAGTATGACCAGGAATACCTGGACTACATTCGCGCCGTGCTGCGCAAGGCGGGTGAGCATGGGATTACCGTGTTCGTGGATCCTCACCAGGACGTGTGGAGCCGTTTTTCCGGCGGCGACGGCGCGCCGGGCTGGACGCTGGAAGCGGTTGGCTTCGATGTGCCCAACCTGAGCGAAACCGGCGCGGCGATTGTGCATGCCGTTCACGGCGACCCGTTTCCCCAAATGGTCTGGCCCTCCAACAGCAGCAAACTGGCTGCTGCGACGATGTTCACCCTGTTCTTCGCCGGCAACCACTTTGCCCCCCAATTGAAGATCGGGGGAGAGCCGGTGCAGGAGTATTTGCAGCGCCATTACATTGCCGCGCTGCGCACCCTGGCGCAGCGGGTGTGCGACCTGCCCAACGTGACCGGTTACGATACTTTCAACGAGCCTTTGCACGGCTACATCGGCTGGCAGCGTCTCGACCAGCGCGAAGGCGTGCTGCAAACCGGTGTCACGCCCACCCCATTCCAATCCATGCTGCTCGGCGCGGGCTATCCGCAGCGGGTGGACGTGATGGAGCGGCGGCTGTTCGGCATTCACCGGGTGGCACGGCGGTTGATCAACCCGCATGGTGTGTCTGCCTGGCGCGACGGTTACGGCTGCGTTTGGCGGCAGCATGGCGTGTGGGATGTTGACCGGCAGGACCAGCCAGTGCTGTTGGCGGCGGACTACTTCAGCCACGCCAACGGGCGGGCGGTGGATTTTGCCAATGACTATCTCAAGCCGTTCATCAACCGCTACGCCGCCGCTATCCGCCAGGTGCACCCGCAGGCGCTGATCTTTGTCGAAGGCGAGGCGTTCCATCCGCTGCCGTGCTGGGGCGCAGGTGATGCGGAGCGCATCGTCTATGCCCCGCATTGGTACGATGCCTTTGTATTGTTCTTTAAATCGTATTCGCCTTGGATGGCGGTGGATGTGCGCGATGGCGGGCGGGTGGTGTTTGGCAAAAAGCGCATCCGGCGCTCGTTTGCCGAACAGATTGCCCAGTTCCGCCAGCAGGCGCGGGAATGCCTGGGCAACGCGCCGGTGCTGGTGGGTGAATTTGGCATCGCCTTCGATCTGAACAAAAAACATGCTTTCCGCAGTGGGGATTACCGCCAGCAAGTCGATGCGTTTGACCGCAGTTTACGCGCCATGGATGATGCCCGGATGAGCTTCACCCTGTGGAATTACACCCCCGACAACACCAACCTGCGCGGCGACCTGTGGAATGATGAAGACCTGTCGATTTTCTCTCGCGACCAGCAGACCAATCCGGCGGATATTTATTCCGGTGGCAGGGCGCTACAAGCGCTGCTGCGCCCGTACCCGATGAAAATTGCCGGCGAGCCGCTGGAAATGGATTTCGATTGCCGCAGCGGGGTGTACCGTTTCCGCTTCCGTCACGACCCGCAGGTCAGCGCGCCGACCGAATTGTACCTACCGGCGTACCAGTATCCACATGGCTGCCAGGTGAGCGTTTCGGATGGGGAGGCGCAGGTCGATCTGGCTGAACAGCGCCTGATCTACCACCACACCCGCGCGCAAGCCGAGCACACCCTGATCATCCGGCGGGCAGGCAAGCAGGCAGCGGCTGCGGACTGACCACCTCCAGCGAAAGCAAATGCCCGTGCTGTTTCAACCAGGCGCGCCGGCGGGCGTAGTCCGGCAGGATGCGCGCCACCAACTGCCAGAAGGCGCGGCTGTGATTGGGGTGGCGCAGATGCGCCAGTTCGTGAGCGATGACGTAGTCGATGATTTCCAGCGGCGCCATTGCCAGCCGCCAGGAGAATGCCAGCACGCCCTTGCTGTTGCACGATCCCCAGCGGGTGCGCGCCCGGCTGATGCGC
>JBBIQB010000073.1:0-12007 GCA_037442545.1 Bellilinea sp. | reverse complement strand
ACTGGTTTCAACCCGGCTGCTTCCGCCAGGATTTGCAGCCGCACGGCGAGGATCAGATTCATCTGCCCGGTGTACCAGTTTTCCAATATTTGCGCCGCGCGCGGCAGCAGGCTGGCAGACAGCGCGAAGCGGGTGGTTTCCAGCCTCACCAGCGGAGTCGTGGAGCGAACGACATACAGTGGGTAGGACCGTCCGACGAAGTGAATCAATTCGCCAGCCTGGAACTGGCGTTGCTGCAATCCGCCGCGCTGCTCGTTCAGGTGCGCGCGGTGCTTTTCGATCCAGGCGGTTTTGCTGGCGACGAATTCCAGGATGGCGGCTTGCGGCAGGTGCAGCGGCGCGCGCACTTCCAGGCTGCCGTCCGGGTGGAGGATCAGCGCAATCGTCTTGCGCTTGCTGCGCACCAGGTGATCGATGTTTGGCGGGTTCATGGCGCGGCGCCTCCGTAATACCGCCGGATGGCGTTGTGATTGGCTTCGATCCAGTATACGTCCATGCTGCCGTTACGGTCTGCCAACCGGACGGTGGCGTAATCGAAGAACCCCGCGTCGGGTCCGCGCTCGCGGATCACCTGCAGGTAGGTCTGGTTGTGGGCGCGGCTGACCAGAACATACGCGCCGGTAAACGGGGCGTCGCGACGCAGAATTTCGGAAGACATGCCGTATTGTTGCAGGTAAAACCACAGCGGGGCGTCTTCGGGCGCGGTGATGATCACGATTTCATCTTGGCGCAGGTGTTGGCGCACGTACTGCACGCTCTGCTCCACGTCGCCATAGCGTTTTTCGCCGAATGGCGCCACCCCGGCGATGAAAAGCACGCCGGATGCCAGCACGACCAGCGCCCAGCCGGTCAGAAGCGCGCGGTCGAGCTGGAAACGTGGCTTGAAGCGCTGTTGCAAGGCGTTTGCCCCGGCTGCTAGCCCGGCGGAGGCGGCGATCAACACCAGCGGGACGAGGAAAAGCCACAAGCGCGGCCAGGGGTTGGCGCGCTGCAGCAGCACGAGCAGCGGCAGGGCAAGCAAGCCTGCCTGGAGCGGCACGGCTTCGCGGCTGAGTCGGGTGTGGTACACCAGCGCAGCGATCCAGCCCAGGATGAACAGCGCTGACACTACGGCTGGCAGCCCATTCGTCCATTCCTGCCAGATTTCGGGCAGGCGCGAGCGCACGGTGGGCAGAAACCACTCCGGCGCGAGCGGCTCGAGCCACTGGTGGGCAAAGACCGATGCGGGTCCGGTGTTGAAAAAGACCGGCAGGTAAAACAGCAAGGTCAAGCCCAGGGTCAACACCCCGCACAGTACAATACCTGCAAGGAAGGATTTGCGCCGGGCAGAATCGACCGCGCCCGTCAGCCAGACCAGCCCCAGCCAGGCATACAGCATTGCCAGCGGGTAGGCGAAGATCGGGATGGTGTACAAGCCAAGCGCGCCGCACAGGGCAAGCAGCAGCCAGAAAAACAGGTTACCGTTTTGGCGCAATTCCAACGCCAGGGCAACCGCCAGCAGGGCGAACATTGCCACCAGGCTGTAGCCGCGTGCCGTGACCGAATAATGGATCAGCACCGGCGCGGCGGCAATCGCGATGCCCGCCAGCAGCGCCGCGGGCATGCCGTACAGGCGGCGCGCCACCCAAAAACCCAGCGGGGCGAGCAGCGCGCCCGCCAGCAGCGCGGGCAGGCGCACCACCCAGGGCAGCGCGCCGAACAGGTGATAGGTAAGGTGTACCAGCAGGGTGTGGAACAGGTGGTTGTTGGGAAAATGATAATCGCTAAGCGCTAGGTGCAGCGGTTGGGCGGCAAACACGATAACCGTGTAGGATTCGTCGTGCATCATCGGCAGGTTGATCAGCGGCGCGCGAATTGCCAGCGCCAACAGCAGGAACAGCAGTGCGGGGAGTCCCATGTCGCGCCGGGCGAGCAACCCGCCAATGCGGCGCAGCGCCGCGCGCGCATCGCCGGGCAGGCGGGCGAACAGCGCGCGGACTCCGGCGGGCAGCCGTTCCAGTGCGTTTAGCAGGCGCGGTTTGAATACCCGCCAGCCCGCCCCAAGCGCCAGCAGGATGATCCCGGCGGAGCGCAGCGGCAGACGCAGACGGACGAAGGTATCTTCGCTCAGCGATTCCAGGCTGCCGTCTCGGGCGAAAAGGTCACCCAGCCAGCGCGCTTGCGGGTAGGGCAGCAGGACAAAAACCAACAGGGCGGCGCCGCCCGCCAGCAGCGCCAGCCAGACCAGCCACCAGACCAATCTGGTCAGCCGGCGGTGCGGGATGGAGTCGGTCGGATTCACGGGGGCTATGGCATGTCTCCCTGCGCCAAACTTACCCGGTCGTGCATCCGGTCAAGCCAAACGCTTGACCGGATGGACATCGAAATCGCGGGCAACGATGGTGTTCTCGAACACCGGCTGGGCTTCCGCCAGGATGTCTTTTTCGCGGTAGCGCCGCGATACGTGGGTGAGGAACAACTGGCGGGCGTTGCAGGCGCGCGCCAGTTCCGCCGAGCGGCGGGCGGTCATGTGCCCGAAATGACGCGCCATTTCGGCTTCCTCTTCGAGGTAGGTGGCTTCGATCACCAGCGCGTCGGCGTCGCGGCAGATATCGCTCAAACTGGAGGGATCGCCGACATCGCCGATGACCACCAGGCGCGTGCCGAGGCGAAACTCGCCCAGCACCATCTCCGGCTGGATGGATTGTCCATCCGCCAGGGTGATCGGACGCCCGGCAACCAGCTCGCGCCGCAAGGGTCCGTTGGGTATGCCCAGCGCTTCGGCTTTTTCGGGTAGGAAGGGACGCCGCCCCTTTTCCTCGAACAGGTAGCCCAGGCTCTCCGAGCCGCGGTGGTTGACCGGGAATGCGCGGATGGTGAAGTCGTGATTTTCGAATATCACCCCGCTTTGCACCGGGCGCAGGCGCAGCGGCATGGGCGGTTCTGTGCCGCGCAGCACCACGCCGTAGATCAGGTCGTAGATGCGCTCCAGCGCCGATTTGGTGCCGATGATCTCTAGTTCCTCGATCGTTTCCCAGCGCATGAAGGTGGACACCAGCCCAGCCAGCCCCAGGATGTGGTCGAGGTGACCGTGAGTGATGAGGATGTGCTTGAGGTTCTTGAAGCCGATCCCGGATTGCAAAATCTGGCGCTGGGTGCCTTCTCCACAGTCGATCAGAAAGCGGTATTCATCGCGTTTGACCATCAGCGCCGGCAGATTGCGCCGGATCGAAGGCGCAGACGCAGAAGTTCCCAAAAATACAAGTTCAAACAATGGAGCAGTGATTCCTTCGGTTGGAGTGAGCCTTATTTTACCCCATTTTGCCCCGCCTCCAGAATTTCGATTTGCTCCGGGCGGGCAGCCTGGATGACCGCCCCACCCTGGTACCAGCCGATCACGCCGCTGACCCGTACCCGCTGCCCGGCGGCTGGGAAAAATTGCCCCAATTGGCTTTGAGGATGCGGACGACCGTCTCGCCCTGGTGCGGCGCGCTGAATGTCAGGTAAACCGCCTTGCCATTGTTGAAGACTTTAACCAACTGCCCCTCCACCTGCACCTGCCAGCCAGCGTAGCGCTGCGCCTGTTGGTGGGGAAGCGGCTGTTCCAGTATGGGCGGCGGGGTTGCGGCTGATGTGGACTCATCCAGGTTGAGGGTCTGTGGCTGCGGACGGCCGTGCTGCGGTTTCGTACAGGAAATTGCCGGATTTACCCTTGCAAAATGCGAAAACTCCACTAAAATAGTCGTAATAGTGAGTTCAAGCATGACGATTCGAGCGGAGCGCCTCATCTGCATCTGTACCCGGCGGGGTTGTTGACCGCCGTTGCATCGATTCGCATCACCTACTGACGACTGACAAGACAACGAGCGGCTGCATCCCGACCCCTGAAAATGGTGTTGAGCAGTCCGCTTTTTCGTTAATTCATCCCAATGACTTCGCAGGAGACATACATGAAACCCTTACAACCCGTTGACCATTCCGCGCTGCGCACCAACCAGGCAGTGATCATCCTTGGACTGGTGCTGGCGTTCGTTTTGAATTTCCCCGCCCTGGCGGGATTGATCGGCGCGCTGATGCTGCTTGGCGCGTTGTTGAAGCAGCCGGCGTTTGGCTGGCTGTACCGCCGGGCGCTCAAACCGCTGGGCGTGCTTCGCCCGGACGTGATCGCGGATAACCGCGAGCCGCACCTGTTCGCCCAGGGGTTTGGCGGCGTGGTGCTTTCGGCGGGTTTTCTCGCCCTGCTGACCGGCGCGGCGGCGCTCGGCTGGGGGCTGACCTGGCTGGTGATTGCGCTGGCGGCCCTCAACCTGTTTGTCGGGTTTTGCGTTGGCTGCGCGGTGTATTACTGGCTCAACCGGCTGAACGTGCCCGGCTTCAGCCAGTCGCCTCCGCCGGGCAGCCAGCCCGGATGGCGGCCGCGCAGGGAGGAGTCCTGATATGGAGGCTACCCTTGGTCGTTTTCTGCTGGCGGTATTCCTGATTAGCGCCGGTTTTCTGGTATACCTGCTGGTCAACCGCCTGGTGCTGCGCCGGGCTGCCCAAAACGAGTCAATTCCGGGTGCGCGACGCGGTTTACCGGTGATTCTGTATTTCACTACGCCCGACTGCCTTCCCTGCCGCACCGTGCAGCGCCCGGCGTTGCAAAAGGTTCAGGCGGTGTGGGGCGAGCGTTTGCAGGTAATCGAGGTGGATGCGACCCGGCAATCCGACCTGGCCAGCCGCTGGGGCGTGCTCAGCGTGCCGACCACCTTCCTGCTGGATAGCCGCGGCAAGCCTCGTTTTGTCAATCATGGCGCTACGCGGGCGGAGAAATTGTTGGAGCAGTTGAACCAGTTGGTTCGCGGTTAACCAATATTTAGTGAATCGGATGCGGCTGCAGTGCGCGTTGGTTGTGAATGTAACTCTCCAGCGAAAACAGGATCAGCGCCAGCCAGATGAATCCGAATCCGACCGCACTCGACAGGGTGAAGGGTTCACGATAGAGCAGCACGCCGATCAGGAATTGCAGCGTGGGGGCAATGTACTGTAGCAGCCCCAGGATGGTCAGCGGGATAAGCTGCGCCCCGGCGGCAAACAGCAGCAGCGGAATGATGGTCACCAGACCGCTCAACGCCAGCAGCAGGCTGGTCAGCGGGCTGGTGTGCAGGAAAATCCCGCTGCCGTTGAATTCCGCCAGGATCAAATAAACGAACATTGGCAGGCAGATCAGCGCGGTCTCCAGCGCCAACCCTTTACGTGGACCTAGTGGGGCAATTTTTTTGAGCAGCCCGTACAAACCGAACGAGAAGGCCAGTACCAGCGCCACCCAGGGCAGCTGTCCAAAGCGGACAGTCAGGTAGGTCACCCCGGCGGCTGCCAGCCCGACCGGCAGCCATTGCCAGGTGCGCAGCCGTTCGCGTAAAAAGATCACCCCCAGCGAGACGCTGACCAGCGGGTTGATGAAGTACCCCAGACTGGATTCGACCACCCGTCCGTCGTTGACTGCCCAGACGTAGGTCAGCCAGTTGATTCCCAGCAGGGCACCGGCAGCCAGATAGATCAGCAGCGTGCGCCGGTTGACGGCTTTGATCAGGGTAATGATTTCCCGCCGCGCCAGTAAAAAGGCAGCCAGGAAAATGAACGACCAGACCACCCGGTGCGCCAGGATCTGCAGCGCCGGGACGCCGTGCAGCGCCTTGAAGTAAATGGGGAAAAAACCCCACAAGACGTACGCAAAGACACCGAATAAAATACCTTTTTTCATTGCAAGCCTTAAAGGTGTGGGAGTGGGTTCGAGATTACCACACAAGCGGCGAAAATCAATAGATGCCCACGCGCGCATCCACCTGGCGGGCGTAGGCGTCGATACCGCCAGCCAGGTTAACCGCTTGCTGCCAGCCCTGCGCGCGCAGCCAGGCGGTGACCATGCGGCTGCGCTCGCCGTGATGGCACAGGATGACCAGCGGTTTTTGCTTGTCCAAGGCAGGCTCGGGCAGAGCTTCCAGTCCGCGGGCGGAGAGTTCGGAGAGCGGCAGCGGGCTTACCAGCGGATGGCGCAGATAGGCACGCGTCCATTCGAATGGCTCGCGTACATCCAACACCAGCATATTCTGCTGCTGGGTGAGCATATCGTGCAGCTGCGCGGCGGTGATTTCGGGGACGGCGGGCAGGTTCATGTGCTGGTATGTGCCGCTTTCTGCCGGCGGGCGATAGCGGATAGATAAAGCGCAATCGAACCGGCGACCGCCGCGTTGAGCGAATCGATTGTGCCGCGCATCGGCAGGCTGACCAGCAGGTCGCATTTGCGTGAAACCAGCGAGCGCATGCCTTCACCCTCGTTGCCGACCACCAGCGCCAGTGGCGCGTCCAGCGGGGCTGCTTCGATGGACTGGCTGGCTTCGCCTTCCAGTCCAATCACCCAGATGCCCTCCTCCTTCAGCCGGTCGATTGCCTGCGCCAGATTGATTTGCGCCACCCGCAGGTGTTCGCTGGCACCGGCGGAGGCGTGCACCACCGCCGGCGTGATCCCGGCAGCCCGGCGCGGGGGGATGACCACCCCGTGTACCCCGGCGGCTTCAGCGCTGCGCAGCAGCGTTCCCAAATTCTGCGGATTTTGGAGCATGTCTAGCAGCAGCACCAGCAGCGCTTCCTGGCGCTGCTTTGCCAGGCGGAGGATATCGGTCAAATCGGCGTAGGAATAAGCGCTGACCTCCACTGCCACGCCCTGGTGATTCTCGCCCAGCGCGTCCAGCCGTTGGCGCTGTATCCGCTCGACCAGGAGGCGCTTCTTCGCCGCCAGGGTTAAAATGTCCGCCAGCCGGCCCTTTTCTTCGCTGCCGGCGGCAACCAGCAAGCGAAAGACCTGCCTGCGGCGTGCTCGAAAAACCTCGTAAACCGGGTTTCGCCCGGTGATCCATTCCTTCATAAAAAAACCTTTATTGGAGCGTTATTTGTCGATATCCGGGCGGGCAAAAATCATCCGCCCCGCGGCGGTTTGCAACACCTTGGTCACGGTGACCAGGATTTCGTTGTTGATGAACTTGTTGCCGCTTTCCACCACCACCATGGTGCCGTCTTCCATGTAGCCCACGCCCTGACCGCTTTCCTTGCCTTCCTGGATGATGCGTACCGAAAGGGTTTCGCCGGGCAGCAGCACTGATTTGACCGCGTTCGCCAGTTCGTTGACATTCAGCACCGACACCCCCTGCAATTCGGCGATGCGGTTGAGGTTGTAATCGTTGGTCAGAATTGGGCAGCGCAGCTGGCGGGCAAGAATGACCAGTTTGTCATCCACGTCGCGCACGCCCTCGACGTCGATGTCGGAAATGCGCACCGGGATGATCGGTTCCTTTTGCAGCTGCGAGAGCACCTCCATCCCGCGCCGGCCGCGCTGGCGGCGCAGGCTGTCGGGCGAATCGGCGATGTATTGCAGCTCGTTGAGCACGAAGCGCGGGATGAGCAGCGAGCCGGGCAGAAAACCGGTGCGGGCGATGTCGGCGATGCGCCCGTCGATGATCACGCTGGTATCCAGCAGGATGGTGCGCGATTCCGCCCAGTTGGCGTTGGCATCAGCGTCCGCCGCGCTGCTGGCAGCCGAGGGCTGGTTCTTGGACAGGTTGCCCCACAGCGAAAAAAGATCGTTCTGGCGCATGACGAATACCGAAATGCCCAGGTAGCCGAACAGCAGCACGCCGACCACCGGCAGCACCTCGCCGAGCGGCGAGGGCAGACGTGAAAGCGGGAACGCCAGCAGCACGGCAATGATCAGCCCGGCGATTAAACCAAACAGCGCCGCAAACAGGGTTTGGGCGGATACACGCGTCAGGATCGACCGGATGGCTTTTACCGGCCGGATGGTGATCAACGGCGTCAGGATGAGACCAATCAGCGCGCCCAGCAATCCAATCGTGAAGGCGTATTCCTCGACGCTGAATGAGGTTACCCCATCGCCAGAGTTGGCAATTTGACCTAATTGCACACCCCAAATAACCCCAATGATTGCAAATATGATCATGCCGATTAATCGAAAAATGAATTCAATACTCATGAATAACTCCTTGGGATGAATGCCAGATTGTTAATGTGCAGAATGAAAGGATTGTCGTGCGGTTCTTGCGGATGAATAAAAAAATGAAAGAAAGAACATCTCTATCATAGCATCAGCGGCGGATGGAGTCAACGAAAAAAACTTTAATCTTTAACGTTGTACAGAGTATTCGTGAGACCGGTCCCGTCATCCGGGCGGCGGGTTGGGCAGTTAACGCCGTTACCCGAATTCGGGCGAAAGGCAAGGGATTTTTCGTTACAGCCGCCTCAGTATGTTAAAATGGGCGAATCAATGGCAGCCGCATTAATCGAATTTGATCAAGTTTGCTACAGCCACCCGGTACGCGGCGGCGATTCTATTCCAGCCCTGCGTGGCGTGTCGCTCAAAATCCACGAAGGCGAATACGTCGCCCTGATCGGGGCAAACGGCTCCGGTAAAACCACCCTGGCGCGCCACCTCAACGCGCTGCTGCTGCCCGAGCAGGGCAGGGTAACTGTCAATGGGCTGGATACCCGCGACGAGCGCAACCACGCCGAAATTCGCAGCACAGTGGGCATGGTTTTCCAGACCCCCGAAGACCAGATCGTCACGGCGATCCTGGAAGAGGACGTGGCGTTTGGTCCGGAAAACCTGGGCTTGCCCCCGGCAGAAATCCGCCGCCGGGTGGATGAATCGCTGGCGGTCACCGGTCTGAGCGAGTATCGCCAGCGCCCGCCGCACCTGCTTTCCGCCGGTCAAATGCAGCGGGCTGCCCTGGCTGGCGTGCTCGCCATGCGCCCGCGCTGCGTCATTTTCGATGAAACTACCGCCATGCTCGACCCGGGCGGGCGGCGCATGGTGCGACGCTTGATCAACCAGCTGCACCAGGAAGGGCTGACGGTAATCGTCATCTCGCACTTCATGCGCGAGGCGGTGGCTGCCGAACGGGTGATCGTACTCAATCGCGGCGAGATCGCCATGGACAGCACCCCGCAGGAAGTCTTCAACCATCCCGCCGACCTGCACGCGCTGGGGTTGGATCTGCCACTGGCGGGCAGGCTGGCAAACCAACTGCGCCAGGTGCTGCCCGACCTGCCGCCCAACCTGCTGCGCGCGCGCGATCTGCTGGCTGCCCTGCCGCCGCCCCCGGACGGACTCTCTGCGCAGCCAGGGGAAACGCCGCCGTTCACCGGCTGGGCGGCGAACGGAGCGTTCATCGAGGTGAATGACCTGGCGCACATCTATCTGGCGGATACGCCGCTGGCGCATTCAGCCCTGCGCGGGGTTAGCCTGCACGCCGCGGAGAAGCGCATCCACGGGTTGATTGGCTCGACCGGCTCGGGGAAATCCACCCTACTGCAGCACCTTAACGGCTTGCTGTTGCCCCAGCAGGGACGCGTGCGGGTGGGACCTTTCGATATGAACGATCCGACAACCGATTTGAAAGCCGCGCGCCGCTACGCCGGACTGGTCTTTCAAAACCCGGAATATCAGCTCTTCGAACAATACGTCGGCGACGAGATTGCCTACGCCCCCAAACTCAAAGGCGAGCGCGAGAGTCTGCGCGAAACGGTGCGCAGTGCCATGCAGATGGTCGGGTTGGATTTCGAAGCCTTCAAAGACCGCCTGACGTTCACCTTGAGCGGCGGTGAACGGCGCAAGGTTGCCCTGGCGTCGCTGCTTGCCATGCGCCCGCAGGTGTTGCTGTTGGACGAACCGGCGGCTGGATTGGATCCACGCTCGCGCAACGAAACCCTGCGCACCTTCGAACGACTCGCCAGCCAGGATGCCTTGACCCTGATCCTTTCATCGCATCACATGGAGGATATCGCCGAGTTGAGCAGCAGCCTGACCGTGCTGCACAACGGCGCAACCCTGTTGGACGGCGATGCCGAGCAGGTTTACTCGCAAGTGCAGATGTTGGAGGAGCACGGGCTGGAAGCGCCGATTGTTACCCGCGTGGCTGCCCGGCTGCGCGAACTGGGCTGGGACCTGCCGTGCTGCATTCTGCGCGCCAACGACCTGGTCGAACATCTGCGCCGCAGCCTGGAGAAGCGCCGTGCATAATTTCGAGTTCCTGCGCATGGTCAATATCGGGCAGTACCTGCCGCTCGACTCTGCCCTGCACCGCCTGGACCCGCGCGCGCGCATCGTGGCGTATTTCCTCATCATCCTGGCTGCGACTTTTACCGCCCAGCCACTGGGGCTGGGGATTGGACTGCTGGTTGTGCTGCTCTTGTTGCAGATCGGTAGAATACCGCTGCGCTTTGCCCTGCGCGGCTTGATTCCGCCGCTGCCTTTTCTGCTCATTCTGGCTGTGTTGCAAATTTTCGTCGCGGTGCGTCCGCCGGACGCCGAACCGCTGTTTGCCTGGGGCTTCTTTAAGGTGTATTCTGCCGGGCTGGTCTCGGCGGGTATGCTGCTGGTGCGTTTTTGCGTATTGATCCTGGCGCTTTCGCTGGCATCCTTCACCCTGTCCACCTCGGAAATGATTCACGGGCTGGAACGGTTGCTCTCCCCGTTTGCCCGGCTGGGCATCCCCACCCATGACCTGGTGATGATCGTCCAGGTCACGGTGCGCTTTATTCCCTTCCTGGCTATGGCAACCGAACGGATCGCCAAAGCCCAGGCGTCGCGCGGCGCGGACTGGGGAACCCGCAAGGGGGGGCTGCTGCAACGCACCCGCCAGATCATTCCGTTGATCGTGCCGCTGTTCCTGACCAGCCTGCGCCGCGCCGAGATCCTGGCACTGGCTATGGATGCGCGCGGCTACGGCAGCCAGCAGCAACGCACCTCGATGATCGAGATGCACTTCCATTGGAGAGATGCCGCTGCCGTGGCGCTGGCGGCGGCGCTTGGGTTGGCTATTCTGCTGGCGCGGTTATAATCGTCTACAGATCGGCGCCTTTGCGCTTGCCGACCGCGAACTGCCGCCACGCTGCCACCACCACCAGGGTGATCAGGGCGGAAATGCCCGCTTCGGGCAGTCCGTTGGCAACCGCAATGGGACCCAGCGCGGCGAAAGGCAGGAAACCCAGCACGCCGATCATCAGCAGCACCAGAACGGTGTTGGTCAGGCTGCCGGCAATGCCCGCGGCGATCAAACCGACGGCAGGCCATTTGCTCAAGGCACGCCAAACCAGCCAGGCAACCGGACCGATGAACAGGCGCGGCAGCACCGAAAGCAGCGGATTGGTAAACCAGACGTCCGCCGGTCCGGTGGGGGCGACAGCAGCCTGGATCAGGCTGAACACACCGAATATCAACCCGATACCCAAGCCGACGATGGGACCTTCCAGAACGGCGCCGATGATCACCGGAACGTGCATGATGGTGAGGGAAGCCACAGTGACCCAGGGGATGAATCCAAGCCGGGTCAAACCTAATAAGGCTGCAATTGCCCCCAATACACCGGTAATGACAATCTTACGGGTTCGATCTTGTGGCATTTCTTCTCCTCCGTAACGCGAATAAAAAGAATTCCAAAACCGCTTATCATAACCCTTAACCGGGTGGTTAAGTTGCGCCAAACGCGCTCTTATTTTACCTGAAAAATGTGACTCTACCGTTTCCAGAGGAAAAACGGTAGAACCTAACCTTATTAACCGGTTTGGCTGCTACGTTGAGCGGATCATCCTGCAATTAGCCGCTGAAATCCGTCCAGGATGGCCCAGATTCCCAAACCAACAAGCAAAGGCGCCAATGCGTACCGAGTGAATTTATGAATCAGGTTGATAAACCATTGTGTTAGCGGTTGTATCTTTTCTTTGACGGTGCGATAAATGGCATATAGGGCGATCAATGGCGCAACATAAATGAGCACGTAGACCAGCAGCGGGATTAGAAAAAGTACAATGGATGCATTGAAGTCCACCATCTTTCCGATGAAACCGATCAAGGGAAAAGCAGTGGGTAGATCACTGAGGGTTGAGACGATTCCAAATAGGAAGAGGTAGGACGGATGGAAGGATTTAATTCCTGTAACCGCAGCCGGATCAGCCGGCGTGCTGTGGGGTGCCCGGC
>JBBIQB010000072.1:0-16151 GCA_037442545.1 Bellilinea sp. | reverse complement strand
CATCGCCGTCCAGCAGTCCATCCATCAGCCTGCCCGCCACCAAAGCCGCCAGCAGCAAAAATCCCAGGCTGTACCCGCCGTGCACATTCGACCAGAGCACAAAGACCGGCGCCATCCACCACAACCTGTTGCTTTCTCCGCGCTGAAAACGAGTTAATCCATGCAACAACAACGCAAACAGGAGCAAGGAAAAGACTTGCGGTCTGGGCGACCAGACGAACGAAGACACCACCGCCGCCAGGATGAGGATGGCAGCGCGCAGCAGCGCCGCGCCCTTCATCGTCCGGTACAGCAGGGCAAACGCAGCGCAAACGGTTAGCGCCACCCCAGACCCCAACCCCCAAAAGCCACCATTTTCAAACAGCAGATACAGGATCACCTGCCCAAGCCAGGAATGATTGATCCACGCCTCGCCGTAGCGGGTGAACGAGAACGCATCGGCCAACATCGGGCTGCCCTGGCGCAGTGTGATCTCGCCTGCTTTGAGATGCCACCACATGTCACTGTCCAACGGCGTACGCGCAGCCATGATAAACACCAGCAAAAGGGTGATGACGAATACCAGATTGTCCAGGGATTGATTTTTGGTCATGGGGTTTTATCGATAGATGAATGCTGCCAGCTGATCGATGCGCGGCGCAGCAGACAGGTTGTAATAAATGCGAAAATCGCCGATGCGAGTCTCCTGCCACCGCATGTCCAATGCGCGAAAACCCGCCCGCAGCTGCTCGTCGAGCAGGGGATTCAAGGTGGTAATAAATGCCACTCGTTCACTCGCTTCCACCTGCCGGGTGTAATCGGGTATGCGGTCATCCCGCGCGGTGTAGCGCAAATCGGGGTGATACGGCAGACGCGGCGAAAACAGCATCCCTTCCCGGCTCAAAAACGCCAGCGGGTATGCTACCCAGTAATTGGTATAACCGCGCACCTCGCCCTGCTGTTCAAGGAAATCCATCACCTCCGGCAGGGCTCGCATGTCCACCCGAGCGGGGGCATAGAACTGGGTGGTAAAGCCGGGCGGGAATTTCAATCCACACTGGATATTTCCCCACAGATGAAATCCCAACAGCAGGACAACCACCAGTCCCGCCGCCGGTTTTCGATCCATCCATTCATTCATCACCCTGCCCGCCGCCAGGCTGATAACCACCCCAAGCGGCAAGAAGTAACGCCCGCTGGAATCCACGCCAAAGGAAGTCAACAGGAAAGCCAGGGCAAAGATGAGCACAACGCCGTTCAACACTCCCTTTGCGGCAGTGTCATTCTTCAACCGCCGCAGCCAATACCAGCCGATCCCGATCCAAATCGCCAGCACGAACGGGATCAGGGGCAAGCCCAACCAGGCAACTTCCCAGGGTGGGCGCAATCCCAGCATGGCGGTCAACCCGAACAGCAAAAAACCCACCAGGTGATTCAAAACCCGCATTCCGTATGGGTCGCTTTCGACCGCCACAGCCTGTCCCATCAATTCCCCAATCAAACTGCCAAACCCATTTTGGAGGGCATACCCCCACCAGGGCAACGACCCAAGAAAAAAGCCCAGAGCAGCGAACAGCACAGGCGGAACAGCCGCCCTGCCTGTTTTGCTGGTGATCATGGCATACAGGATCAAAACGGCGCTGGGTGCGGCGTAGACCATCGTCAAGCCATTTGCCCACAATCCCAGCCCGCACAAGAACCCCCAAATCAACCCCGCGAGTGGTATTTGTCCGCTGGACGGTGATTTCTCCCCGCTCAAGTTGTTAACTTCCCACAATCGTTTGACGCGCCAGGCAGCCAGCAGCATCAGGTTGCCGATCAGCAAAGCCTCGCCGTACCCGCCCAGGCTGGCTGTCGTGTACAAGGTCAGGTTTACCGGCGGAATCGCCAGCAATCCAGCCGCAATGAGCCCCGTTCTCACCGAGCCGAAAAACTGTTTGCCGATATAATACGTAGTAAGCATCGTAAACAGGTAAAGCAGGGTTTGCACCAAGCGAATACCCCACACCTGTTCGCCCACCACCCGAAAGACAGCCGCCGTCAGAAAGGCATCCAGACTGCCCATGTACGCCTGACCGTAGAAAAAGACCGGGCGTTCCCCCTGCAAAACATGGCGCGCCATCAGTGCCACAATCGCCTCGTCGGCGTTGAACGGCACCCGGTCGAATGCCAGAATGACAACCTTAAGCATCACCCCGGTTGCCAGGATCAATGGCAACCACAAGCACGGATCGAGTTGGATGGTCTTCTTTGGCTGCATCGGAAGCTCCCCACCTTGTTAATTGTATTCAGGAATAAGAACTGGCAACAAACACTTTTGTCAGGAAATCCGCGCCGATGAAAACAATCGATTCTTCCCGCTGGATTTTACTTTTTGTGATTATGTTGTTCAGCCTGATTTATTTCACAGGCATCGCCGAGGTGCCTTTCCACCCGGATGAGAGCTCGCAGATTTTCATGAGCAGCGATTTGGAGATGCTCACAACCCAGCCGGATGCGCTGACCTGGAAAGCCGAAAACAGTCTGGATATCCGCCAGCGCTACCGCCTGTTGGATGCGCCGCTCACCCGCTGGATGATCGCCATTGGCAGGCAGTTGGCTGGCGAGCCGCCGATCCAGTCCGACTGGGACTGGTCACAGGACTGGCAAACCAACCTGAACAATGGCGCGCTGCCATCCCCTCGTTTGCTGGCAGTTGCGCGGTTCTCGGTGGCTTTCGTGTTCCCCCTGGTACTCTGGTTATCCTTCAAAATTGGCGAAAGGCTTGCCGGGAAACGCGCCGGCTGGCTCAACCTGATCCTGACCGCCACAAATGGGCTGGTCTTGCTCCATACCCGCCGCAGCATGGCGGAAAGCCTGCTCTTTTTTGGCTTTGTCCTGTTCCTGTTTCTGCTCCTCTCGCTCGATAAGCGCCTGTGGCTGATCTCCATCCCGGCTGCCTTGGCGTTCAATGCCAAATATTCCGCCGCGCCGCTGGTCATCGTGGGGGTAATCCCAATCCTGTTAGTATGGGTTCGCCGTCCCTTGCGCCCCAAGCAGTCTTTGACCGATCTCGGCTTGTATCTTGCCCTGTTCATCGCCATCACGCTTGCGCTCAATCCGGTCTTATGGTCAAGCCCGCGGAACGCGCTCAAGTCCGCCGCAGAAGAGCGCTCCCGATTGCTTTCCGCTCAAACCGCCATGATCGGCAGCATCAACCCTGCCCTCGCACCGGACACACTCGCCGAGAAAAGCGTCGCCCTGATTGCCCAACTGTACCTCACCCAGTCCGCGATTGCAGATGTGGGCAACTACCGGGCGCAGACCGGTGAGGCGCAGCGCCTTTATTTTTCACGTCCCTGGAATAACCTGTACCAGGGAGTCGTCAGCGGCGGATTCCTGCTGGCGCTGACTCTCATCGGCTTATTATGGATGGTCGTCCATCTCATCCGGCGTACCAGCAGCGCGCCGCGTCCGGTGATCTTCTTTCTAATCACCTTTCTGGCACAGATGGCTGGCATACTTGCCAGCATTCCGCTTTCATTTCAACGTTATTACCTGCCGCTGGTGCCTTTTGTCACCGTGTTGATCGCCTACGGCATCCATACTGGATTAGAACTGGGCGCAAAGCCCAAATCCTCCGCACAGGATTAGATGTGCTTGAAATATACGCGGTGATTTTTATACGCTTTTCCGCCCACACTCATCAGGTCTTTGCGCATTTGCACTGCCGTCTCGGCAACCTGGGTTAATTCGAAATGCTCGAAGCCATACTCTTTGATCGTCTTGTCCATCTCGGAGTACAGCAGTGCGTTACCGCCGCGCCCCTGATATTCGGGTAAAATGCCCGCCCCGTTGAGCGAAACCCACCGGGTGCGCTTCATCTCGCGCAGTAAATCGATGATCGCCCAGGGAGTCAAGCGCCCTTTTGCCCGCTGCAATGCCGCCGAAACGTCTGGAAAACCGAACAAAAAGCCGATTAGTTTATCCTGGTACAGAATGACCTTGATGAGGCGCGGGTCAGCCACAGTGGTGATATTACCAACCACAAAATCGATTTCTCTTTGGGTCAGCGGGTAGTATTCCCAGTTGTTGACAAAAGTTTTGTTATACGCATCGCCAATCTGATTGGCGTAGCCGATCAATTCACGCTTAGTTTTGAAGGTCACGACCTTGAAGGTGCCCCGCTCCTGAATGCGTTGAGCAACCAGATGTATCTTCTCCGGCATTTGAAACGAATCGCGGTGAACGTAGCAGGAAACAAAATCGACTTCTTTTTGAAAGCCAAGGTTCTCCACCAGCTGCACATAGTACGGCGGGTTGTAATTCATCATAATCATCATCTGGCGGTGTTCGAACCCTTCAATTTGAATCCCATAGCCGTCGAAAGGACTTAATCCTTTTGGACCCACAATCTCAGTCAGGTCGCGTTTGCGCGCCCATTCGAAAATCCGGTTGAATAAGGCGTTGGCAACTTCCTGGTCGTTGATGCTTTCGAACAGATAGAATTGCGCCTGGTGGGTTGCGTGGTATGCATTGAAGGGTTTATTCTCCAACACGCCGATCCGCCCAACCGTTTCACCGTTGTGCCGGGCGACAAAAAAATCGCCGCTGGAATGCTCGTAAAAGGGATGTTTCTGCGGGTTGATCATCAAACGAATATCGCTCAAAATCGGTGGAACCCACTGCGGAATGTCCTTGTAAATTTTGAACGGGAATTTTACAAATTCATCAACCGCTTTTTTGCTGCCCAGATCGACCTGTTCAACCGAGATCATACCGCACCTCTTGGAGAGAAATGGGATAAAGCCAACTAAGAGTTGAGTATACCTCTTTTTGGTGTTTCGAATTGGTTTTTTGAAAAGATTCTGCGCACGGGCAGCACAGGTCGAATTTTTTCGACAAACAAGGTATCATTGATCCAGGATAAACGACCAGCAGGAGAAGAAATGGCAAATCGACTGGCGGAGCAAATCTCACCCTATCTATTGCAACATGCCAACAACCCGGTGGACTGGTTCCCCTGGGGCGAAGAGGCGTTGCGGAAAGCCAAACGCGAAGATAAACCCATTTTCCTCAGCGTTGGTTATGCCGCCTGTCATTGGTGTAACGTCATGGAACACGAATCGTTTACGGACGAGACCACTGCCCGCTTCTTGAATCAACATTTCGTCAGCATCAAGGTTGACCGCGAAGAACGACCCGACCTGGACAACCTGTATATGAGCGCGGTCGTATCCATGACCGGTCAGGGCGGCTGGCCAATGAGCGTATTCCTCACCCCGGATTTAAGACCCTTTTACGGCGGCACCTATTTTCCACCGGCACCCCGCTACGGTATGCCCGCCTTCCTGGAAGTGCTGGAAGGCATTCGCCGGGCATGGCTGGGCGAGCGAGATCAGATCGAATCGATTGGGGAGAAGATCAGCCAATACCTGCAAGACACCAACCGCTGGTCATCAGCCAGGGCGGCTGATACCATCCGCCTGGACACCCTCGAAAGCGCGGCTGCCGCATTGATCCGGCACTACGATCATCAAAACGGTGGCTGGGGTCGGGCGCCCAAGTTCCCCCAACCCATGCTGATTGATTTTCTGATTTTTCACGCCTTTCGCGGAAATTCCACCGCGCTGGATATCGCCTGCCGCGCCCTGGATTGTATGCAAAATGGTGGGCTGTATGATGTTATCGGCGGCGGGTTTCACCGTTACAGCACCGACAGCCGCTGGCTGGTGCCGCACTTCGAAAAAATGCTTTACGATAACGCCTTGTTGGCATTGGCGTATTTGCACGGATTCCTGCGTACCGGCAACCCCGAATACCGCCGCACGGTCGAAAACACCCTGGATTTCATCCTGCGCGAGATGCGTCACCCAACCGGCGGGTTCTACTCCAGTCTGGATGCCGACTCCGAAGGCGAAGAGGGCAAATTTTACCTGTGGGATTCCAACCAAATCGACACCTTATTGAAATTGACACCGGAATGGGCGGCTTTCGCCGCCACCTACACGCTTCCGCTGGATGGCAATTTTGAAGGAAAAATCATCCTTCAACGGCGGGAGGAATCCGGTAAAATTGCCACCGGACTGGGGATATCCGCCGAAGAATATTACCGCCAGCTCGATTCGGCGCACCGGCGGCTGTTCGCCACGCGCAGTGCCCGCGCCCGCCCGCTGACCGACGATAAAATCCTGGTGTCCTGGAACGCGCTTGCTTTGCGCGCTTTCGCCGAAGCCGGATTCTACCTGGACCGAGCCGATTATCTTGCTGCCGCTCAACAAAACGCGGCTTTTTTGTGTTCGAATCTGGTCAAGGACGGACAGGTGTTGCGCTCCTGGCGAAATGGTCAGGCACACACAACCGGCTTTCTGGAAGATTATGCCGGATTAATTGTGGCACTGTTAATCCTCTACCAGTTCGATGGTGACCTCACCTGGTTTCAATCCGCTTCCCCACTGATTGAAGAAATGCAGCGCTTGTTCCAGGATCCGCTCGGCGGATTCTTCGATGCGCCCAACACTGCAGCCGATATTCCCGTCCTGCCCAAATACCCCCAGGACAATCCCATTCCATCGGGAAACAGCCTGGCAGCCCATGCCCTGTTCCTTTACACCCAGTTGCAGGAAAATGATCCCGGCGCGCAGGCTGCCCACAACATGCTCGCCGCCTTGCAGGAAACAACCGCCGAATACCCCACCGCCTTTGCCTACTGGTTACAGGTAATGGAAATTGCACTCGGACCCAACCAGCAAATCGCCCTGGTGTACCCGGCTGAACAGTCATCCGCGGCAGTCCAATGGCTGCGTCCGGCGAACACGCCCTATCATCCGCGCCGGATTTTTGTCCGCTCCGAGCAAGCCGGTGTGGACAATGCACCAGCCATTTTCAAAGACCGTCCGCCCATCGATAACCGTACAACCGCGTACATTTGTCAGAACTTTTATTGCAAACAACCGGTCACCGACCCGGAGACATACCGGCGGATGATTTCAGACGGGTTCGCGTAAAACTCCAACATCAGACGATTGAAGAGCTGCGGTTGATCAATGTTGGCGGCGTGCCCCGCATGGGGGATAATCGCCTGCGCCGCATGGGGAAAGGCATACACCAGCTCTTTTTGCACCTCTAGCGGCACGGTGGTATCGTTGGCACCGCTGATCACCAACACGGGCGCCGCGATCTTCCGGGCTTGCTCTCTACCGTCGTAACGCGCCAGCGCCAGCATGCACGCGCGGTACACCTTACCATCCGCCTGGGCGATGCTGGCTTTCAACATACGCCGGAACGCTTCCTGGTCGGCATTGGGAAAAACCCGCCGGGCAACCAGGTCGGCTTGTGCCTGGGGTGAGAGGATAAAAGCTCGCAATCCTCGTTTGATGAAATACAACCGCTCGCTCCATCTTCCCTGCCGCAGGGATGCAAATGTATTAACCAGAATGACCTTACGAATCCTCTCCGGGCAGTTTGCCGCCAGGATTTGCGCGATCACGCCGCCCATCGAAATGCCCATCACTCCGCACGCGGTGACCTTTTTTTCATCCAAGTATTCCTGCAATTCAGCAGCCACGCCGCTCAGGCTCCACCTGCGCGCATCTGCTGGTGTTTTTCCGAAACCGGGTAAATCCGGAGCAAGCACGCGGTAACCGCATCGAACCAGCGCCTCGCTCTGTAAAACCCACGATTCGCCGGACGCACCCAAGCCATGCAGCAACAGCACGGGAAATCCATTTTCATCGCCTGCTTCAATTGTGTACATCAACAACACTCCGGAATGGATCGTCGCGCGCAGCGACAAAAAAGCTCTTCGTCGTTTATAATACACCCATCACCCTGGAGGATCAAATGGAAAAATTTATCATCGAAGGTGGAATCCCGCTGAAGGGAGAAATGACCCCTTCCGGCAACAAGAACGCCGCTCTGCCTTTGCTGGCGGCATGTCTGCTCACCGCTGAACCCGTTATCATGAAAAACGTTCCAAATATACTGGATGTCCAAACCATGCGGGCATTGCTAGAGAGTCTAGGGGTGGAAATTACGGATCTGGACGCCCACACCTGGCGAATTCATGCCAAAGTTGTTCGCCCTGCAAATCTCGACCCCGATCTAACCCGCAAAATCCGGGCATCCATTCTGCTGGCAGGTCCAATGACTGCACGCAGCGGCGAGCTGCGGTTGCCCCCGCCGGGCGGTGATGTGATTGGTAGGCGCAGGGTGGATACCCACATCCTGGCGTTGAGCAAACTGGGTGCGAAAGTCACCTATGACCGCTATTTCCATTTCAGCGCCAAAGGCTTGACCGGCGCTGAAATCCTGCTGGACGAAGCCAGCGTCACCGCCACCGAGAACGCCATCATGGCTTGCGTACTGGCGCGCGGCAAAAGCATCATCCGCAATGCCGCATCCGAGCCTCACATTCAGGAACTGTGTCATTTTCTCAACACCCTCGGGGCGAAGATCGAGAACATCGGCTCGAACACTCTGCACATCACCGGCGTTGAACGTCTGCACGGTGGAGAATTTACCATCGGCTCGGACTATCTCGAAGTGGTTAGTTTCATCGGCGCTGCCGCAGTCACGCGTGGCGAAATTACCATCCGCAATGCGGGCAACCAGTACCTGGATATGATTCGCCTGGTTTTCAGCCGCCTGGGTGTACATTGGGAAACCCACGGAGACGATATCTTTGTCCCATCGAATCAAAAAATGGAGATCGAGCCAGACCTTGGCAATGCTATCCCCGAAATCAGCGTTATGCCCTGGCCCTCCTTCCCGACCGACCTGATGAGCATTGCGCTGGTAGTCGCCACCCAATCCAAAGGCACCATTCTGTTCCACGATTGGATGTACCCAAGCCGCATGTTCTTTACCGACAAATTGGTCGGCATGGGCGCGCAGATCGTTCTGTGCGATCCGCACCGCTGCATTGTGCAGGGTCCGACCGAATTGTACGGCGAAAAGATGGAAAGCCCGGATATTCGCGCCGGTATGGCGCTGGTTTTGGCTGCCCTCTCCGCAAAAGGCAACTCGGTTATCCGCAACGTCGGGCAGATCGATCGCGGTTACGAAAAGGTGGATCAAAAACTCGCCCAATTGGGCGCAAAAATCCAGCGGGTGGAAGCATAATAAAAAATCCCGGCGGTGAGCCGGGATTTTTGCTCTGCCTCAGTTTTTGCTTGGGGATGAGGTTTGCACCACCTCCAGGAACTGATCCAACACCTCGCGCAGCATCCCTTCGGGCAGCGCCCCAACTTGGCGATGGACGATCTTCCCGCCCGAAACAAAGAGCATGGTCGGAATACCCTGCACGCCATAGCGCATTGCCCAATCCGGATTCTCGTCAGTATTCACCTTGGCAACGATGACCTTTCCAGCATATTCGGTGGCAATTTTATCCAATATTGGCGCTACCATCCGGCACGGTCCACACCAGGGCGCCCAAAAATCCACAATAACCGGTAGATTCGATTGAAGAACCGTTTTCTCGAACGCCGTATCGGTCACATGCACAGGCTCTTTGATCATCCCTCTCTCCTCTTTCTTGTTTTTATAATCAGTAGTATATCACGTTTAGATTCACAACCCATCAAAAAGTTGCATGGTTAAAGCGTACCTCCCGCCCATTTCGCGGGAGGTACGCGCAGCTGTTGGAGTCACATCGGTTGAACGTTTGCTTTACTTGACCTTGACGGAAATGGTTTTCGGACGCACTTCCTCCGCTTTGGGCAGCATCAGGGTCAGAATGCCGTTTTCAAATTCCGCTCGTGCCTTTTCAGAAATCACCGGTGCCGGTAACTGAACCGCACGGGTGACCACGCCGCTGCGTCGTTCGCGGATGTGATAGGTGGCATTTTCGTTGACCCTATCTTCTTTGATCTCGCCGCGGATATTTAACACCTGGTTGGTGATGGAAACATTGATATCCTCCGGCTTGATCCCCGGTAGCACTGCCTTGACGATGATATCGTCATCGGTCTGGAACATGTCCAGAGCCATCCATTCATACCCGCGCCACGTTTCTGCCTGCCGGGTAAGCACGTTATCGAAGACCTGGTCCATCATCGTTCGCAGGCTGGCCATTTCGCGGAAAGGATCAAAAACAGTTAGATTAGCCATAATCCACCTCCTTACGCTGGATGTATTGATTTTCCTACGTCGAATAGTACGACGCTTGCGTTAGAAATCTGCAAGCGTTGTATTAATTTTTTATAGATTGATGGCTTACCGGATGCTCAACTATCTGCCTGGCGGTTGAAATCCATAAAGCGGTAGCCCACGCCGCGTTCGGTGAGAATGTATTTCGGATTCGCCGGATCTTTTTCCAGCTTCTGCCGCAAGTAGTTGATATACAAGCGCACATAGTGCGGCTCATCCCGGTATTCGTAACCCCAGACCTTGGAAAGCAGCTGGTCGTAGGTCATCACCCAACCGGCGTTCTGCACCAGATGATAGAGGAGACGGTACTCTGTAGGGCGCAGTTTGACCAGTTTTCCCTCGACCCAAATTTCCCTTCGGCTGAAGTCGATCTTCAGCCGCTCGTCGATCTGATACGACTCCTTGGCGCCGAAGCCGCTGCCCTCGGTACGCCGCAGCACAGCCCGCACCCGGCTGACCAACTCGCGCGGGCTAAACGGTTTGGTGACATAATCATCCGCCCCCAGTTCCAGCCCCTTCACCCGATCGTCCTCCTCGCCTTTGGCGGTCAGCATGATCACCGGCACATGGCTGACCTCGCGAATCATTTTCAGCACTTCAAAACCATCCAAATCCGGCATCATCACATCCAGGATCACCACGTCCGGCATGGAATCGCGCAGCTGGTGAATGGCTTCCAGACCGCGGTGAGCCTCGACCACCTGGAAACCATCGTGTTCCAGGTTCAGGCGGATAAAACGCGCCATGCGTTCTTCGTCATCCACAACCAGGATGACGCGATTCTTGAAATCATCTTCCTGAGCCATTTCACTCCCTCACGAAAGTGATAATTTCCTCTTCCTCGCTGGTCGGCAGCACCTCGATGAAATTGATCCGGCTCATTGGCCAGATGACTGTGGTCACGTTGGGCTCGAGGTAATTGAGATCCTTGCCATCCCTTTTACGCGGGTTTTTGATGATCACAAGAATATCAGCCGGCGAAGGCAAAACATCCACCTCCCCGACAACCGGGTCTTCATTCACAATATGCAGCACCAAGCTTGGCATAGGTCTTTTCTCGCAGGGTTTATTTATGAATGATAATCTGGATCTTCAGTTTTCCCAAGGCAATCAGGTCGCCGTGTTTGACCGGATAATCAACATGCGGGACAATTTTTTGTCCATTGACCCGTGTACCATTGGCAGAGCCAAGATCCATAATCGATACCCGCTGCGATCCGACTTTGATCGCCGCGTGCAAACGCGACACCCCTTGGGTATATGCTTCGAATTCGGACAAGTCCACGTCCGGTAATATCGGCTGACCTTCGGCAATGCGTCCCAGTGAAAATTCAGGTCTGCCGCTGAGATGGATCGTCCTCCCCGATTCAACCATATGCAAGGAGACAACCGGCTCGATTCCCCCCATCGCCGGCTGGCTTTCAACCTTTACATCTGACTCGGGGGCGTTTCCAAACAAGGCGTTACTGTTCAGCGTATCCGAATGTACCTTTTCCAGGTTTTGGGTTGTCAAGGCATCCACAGTAACCAGCTGAGCGCCGCATTCGCTGCAAAACAGCGCGCCCGGCAATTCCTGATGCTGGCAATTAGGACAACGGATCATGGGTTCCTCCCCGAAGGGCTTGGCAGCAAGAATAAAGCACGCGTGCCATATTTGATTTTCTTGTCTCCCTCTTTACTGAATGAGTGCGTTCGTTGAATATGATCGGCTTCTACGAGCACCGTTTTGGCTAATTCGCGGTCACCTTGCGCCAGTAAATGCGTTGCCAGGTGCTGTAAATGCCGCGTGGCTTTGGGAATATTGCCTGCCTGTACTTCTTGCCGCGCTTTCTCCTGCAAGCGATACAGGGTAATTTTCGACATGGCTTGCAAAACGGCTGTCGGCGGTTTTTCCGCTTGCCACCCTTCGCGCACCTGCCTGGAAAGGGTGATCGGATAACGAGCGAAGGGGTTATTAAGCGAGGGGATGTGCATACTGATCGCGCCCTTCAACAAGGTCATCTCCGCCTGTTCACCGTTGACCGGCGGAAGTTTGAATTCCAGTATTATACTGGTTTTCTTTCCGTATTCAATTGTACCCAAAGGTATGGGCGATGCATTGCCAAGCGGGGTAATATCCGGGTGAATACGGAAAATATAGCACAATTCGATGGATTCATCGATGTTGGCATACCATTCCACTTTGCGGGCATAACTGACCGTAATCGATCGAACCTTGTTTTCGATGAATTGGGTCAGGTCTTCGCTCCGGTTGATATAGACGGCGTTTCCGCCGCTGATCGAAGCCAGTTTATCCAGAAAAACGTCGTTCCATTCATCACCAATGCCCAAGGCATTGATCGCAATGCCCTCCAACCTTGCCCGGCTTGCCAGTTCGATGCAGTCGGCCTCATCCCCGTAGGTGTGCCCGTCGGTGATCAGGATTAACTGCTTGATCATCGATTCGCGCGTGAAACGCTGGATGATGTCGAACCCTATCGAAAGCCCCTGGAAGATTTCGGTAGCCCCGCCAACTTGCAATTTATTCAATACCAGGTCAACCGCGTTCGGTTCATCCAGTTCACGGGGTGTCATCACCACCTCGGCGCGGTCATTGAAGGCGACGATAGATAAGCGGTCTTTGCTTCGCAGTTTTCGCGCAAGCTGACTGACATTTGCCCGCACCATTTCGATCCGTTCACCGCGCATCGAATTGGAACAATCCAGCACCAGGCAGACATGAATTGGCGGTAAATCTTTGGGGTCCGGTTCTTTGGGCGTTTCTAATTCCAGCAAAACGTAGAACAACTGCGATTCATCCAGGATGGTGATGTTCGAACGTCCGTAGGAAATGGAGATGCCCACCACAGGCACTTCCTTCAAATCCGCCGGGAGCTGTTCATCATAGGCTGCCCGCTTCTTTACATTGGATAAGGTCTCGTAGGCTTCTTGAATTTGAAGGAACTTCTGCCGCGCGTTTGGATCGGGGTTGACATCCGGATGGTAGCGACGAGCCGCCTCGAAATACGCCGCGCGAATTTCTTCGGGGGTTGCGTTGAAGGGTATTTCGAGGATATGATAAAAGCTCGTCTTCATCGCCTGAATTTAGAAATATTGAACCAGAATGACGCTGATGTTATCCGGTCCCCCGGCTACATTGGCGGCATCAACCAGGTTTTTGCACGCCACGGATGGATTGCGCGCGCTGGCAATAATCTGGAAAATCTCGGCTTCGGTCACCAAACCCCATAAGCCATCGCTGCAAAGCATCAGGTAACCCGGATGCGGCATAGGCAGCGTCTGGATATCCGGGCGGAAGGGTTCCGCCTGACCCAGCGCGCGATAAAGCACATTGCGGTTCGGGTGAACCGCCGCTTCCTGCTCGGTGATCTGACCCAGCTCTACCAGCCGGCGCACCAGCGAGTGATCCTGAGTGATCAACTGCATTCGCCCATCCGGGAAAATAAAATACGCCCGACTGTCGCCAACGTGGGTAATGGTAACCTGTTCGCCAATCACCAGCGCGGCGGTTAATGTGGTACCGCCCCCCGGAGCCTTTTTGCTCACTGCCTGCTGGGCACGGGTGACAGCCGAATCCATGATCTCTTGCAGGCTTTCCCCGCCCGATGCTCCTTCCAGTCCGATATGCGGCAGGTAAATTTTTGTCAGGATGGTTTCAGCCAGCGTACGCGCCGCAGCGCTGCTTGCCAGCTCGCCGTACTCATAGCCCCCCATACCGTCCGCGACAGCAAACAAACCAAACGGGATTTCATTATTCCCGTCCGATAAAACCGCGGACAAGGAAAAAAGCGTGTCCTCATTGTGGTCTCTTTGTCTGCCAACCGACTGTCCGCACCCCACCAAAAAATGCGCCGGCGTCATGGAGACCGACGGAATGGAAACCACCTGCAACTGCTCTTCGGTCAGCGGAGCGGTCTGAATATTTTCCACCAGAGGGCGGGTAGTGATGGGTTTGCTTTTCTCACCAGCAAAGATTTTCTTAAGAAAGTTGAACACGTAGCCTCCGAGTCCATTCATCCCGTTGCTTATCCGAGGATGGCATAAAATATTTGGTCTGCAGAACCAAAATACACTGTATCATTGAAAATCAACGCCGTGCAGGTAATCGGTCCGTCGGTTGCAAATTTCCAACGCAGGCGGCCAGTTTTCAATTCCAGACAGTACAGGTTTCCATCCGCCGAACCGCAGTAAACCAGGTCTTTGTGCACCGTTGGCGATCCGCTCACCTGATGATTGGTCTGGTATTTCCAAATTTCGCGGGCATTGTTGGCGTCCAAACAGTACAGGTTGCCATCGGCTGATCCGACAATGACATAATTCTCCGCCCGGCAGGGTGAAGAGATCGACCCTTTCATCATCCGGTAACGCCAGACGACCCAACCGTTTTTAGCATCCAGCGCATACACCGAACCGTCCAGTGAGGTAAAGTAAACGATTCCTTGCATCACCAGCGGCGATGACGTGATCGCCCGCTTGGCACGAAAACGCCATCGGGTCTGTCCGCGGAAATCAATGCACAGAAAATCACCGCCTTCGTTGCCAAAATAAATCAAATCATTCAGCACACAAGGCGATGAGCGCACGGCAATACCTGCATCCACTTTCAGCACCCGGCGCATGGATAAAATATTGACCCCGTACAGGAAGCCGTCATCGCAGCCAAAAAACACGTGCCCATCCGCCACCTTGGGCGAACTGCGGATCGGGTGATCCACGGGCAAAGTCCAGGCAAGTTTGCCGGTTTTGGTGAGGACAGCATGCAAATTGCCGTCCTCAGAACCCACAAAAATCAACTCATTGGTGATTGCCGGTCGAGTGACAATTCCGCCGTTGGTCGGAAATTTCCAACGAAACTCGCCGCTGGCGGCATCCAGCGCATACAAATTATGATCGTACGATCCCACGTACACCGTGCCATTGTCGTAGGCAGCCGAACCACGAATCTCGTCCTCGCAGCGGAAGATCCAGATCGGTTTGACCACCTGTTCGCTCACCACCGCTGGCAGGCTGATGCGGGAGAGCGCGCCGGTTTTCTTTGCGGCGCTCAACAAAGCATCTTTCATGATTGCGGCGGACGGGAAACGTTCCTGCGGGTTGTACTTTAACGCGGTTAGAATGACCGTTTCCAATTCCATGCTGACGATGGAATTAATCTGACGAATGGGGCGCTCGCCAAAGGAAAATGGCGGTTCCAGGCGTGGATCGCGGCGGGTGAGCAGGTGGTGCAGCGTGGCGCCCAGAGCATAAACATCCGCCAGTGGGGACGCCTCGCCACGGTACTGCTCTGGCGGCGAATACCCTTCGGTGCCAATCATCGTCCCTTTTTGTCCCTCGCGGAACATTTTGGCAATCCCAAAGTCAACCAACACCACATGACCTTGTTGATTGACCATGACATTGGATGGTTTCATATCCCGAAAGATGATCGGCTCCGGTTTGTGATTGTGCAGGTATTCGAGCACGTCACAAATCTCGATCGCCCAACTGATAACCTTATCCTCCGAGATGGGACCCTCGTTTTCGTTAAGGATGGCTTCCAGGTCTTTGCCATTGACATATTCAAGCACCAGGTACGATCGTTCTTCGTGCGAAAAATAATCGAATATTTTTGGGATGGAGGGATGGTTAAGCGTAACCAGGATGTTGGCTTCCCGCTCGAAGTTCTGCACAATCGTCTGGCGCACTAACGGATCCCGCGCCTGATTGATCATCTCCTTGACCGCAACCAGTTTGATCACATTGGGGAAATGCAAATCGCGGGCGCGGTAAACCGATCCCATACCGCCTACGCCGATCACATCCTGGATCAGGTATCGGTCGACCAGAACAGAACCGGTCTGAAGTTGTTTCACGGGACCTTGTCCACCGCTAAAATTCTGGGTAATCCGATGCGTGTCCAGCGTTGCCTCCCGATACTGGTTTTGAATTTCCCCCGAAATAGAAACAGGCGAATAACGTCCAACCGATTAATACCACGATAGTGAATAAAATTGCTTTGGGAGCTCAGGGGGAATGCATTATTATAAAATTATATCTTCAAA
>JBBIQB010000071.1:4982-16181 GCA_037442545.1 Bellilinea sp. | reverse complement strand
GGAAAAAAATGGAAACCGGCAGCCAGATGAGGACAACGAGCAGGGGCGAGATGTGAGTAAAGAATTCCAAAAAATCAGACTTGAATAAGCGAATGGGTTCATCGCTGTGATTGATCTTGATCGTGTCCACCGGATCACCTCGATAGTGGTAAATTTGGATGGAAATACTGGAATTACTCCCAGTATAACATAAGCGCAAAATAGAATATAATGATCGCGTCTCAAGGAACAGATTGTGACAAATCGCCACCCGTACAAGCGTACCCCGGTGCGCCGCCTGCTCGTCGAGCGTTATTTGCTCATCTCCTTGATCGGCTTTGCCGGTTCGGTGCTGCTGGTGCGCCTGTTCCTTGAATTGACCAATTATCCCCGGGTGGAATTTGGCGGGCTGCACATTGCTCATGTCATCTGGGGTGGCTTGTTCTTATTCGTCGCCGCGCTCCTACCGCTGATGTATGCCAACCGCTGGGCACTCTTCTGGTCGGCTCTGCTGAGCGGGATCGGGTTTGGCTTGTTCATTGATGAGATCGGCAAGTTCATCACCCGCACCAATGATTATTTCTACCCCCCGGCGGCGCCGCTGATCTATGCCTTCTTTTTACTCACCGTACTGATTTATCTGCAATTTCGCCGCCCGCGGGAAGCCTCGACGCGCGAAGACCTCTATCACATCTTCAGCATGATGGAAGAGTTGCTCGATCACGACCTTGATGCGGAGGAAAAGAAGTTTCTTCACAGCCGGCTCGACCATATCCTTGCCACGTCCAATGAGAAAACCCTGATCGAACTGGCAAAATCATTGCATCATTTCATCGAAAACCATCCCCTGGATCAGGTCAGCGCCGGCCCCAACCGCTTCATCCAGTGGGTCAATCGATTCATCGCCCGCCTGGACCGGTTCTTCACCCGCCCGCGTCTGAAAATCGCGTTGATCCTCAGCCTGTTTTGGGTGGGTTTGCTGTCCGCAACCGGTTTGTTCAACGTCACGTTGGTCTCGTTTCGTCTGGTGGACGAATTATCCATCCAATCGATTCGCATCTTCCAGGAAATCCCCGCCACCATCCCGCCACTGTGGGTAGCCCTGAAAATCATCATCCAGGGGGTAATCGGCGTTTTTTCCATTCTGGCTGCGCTGTTCTTCATCGCCGGCAGGGAAAAACTGGCTGCCAACATCTCGGTTATCGTCCTCACGGCGTCGTTGACCATCGTCAATTTTCTGGTGTTTTATCTCGACCAGTTTTCGGCGTCGATCAACGCCATGATCGAATTGGTGATCCTGCTTGGCTTGCTCAATTACCGCCGCCGGTTCGTGGACAAGCCCACGGACGATTTTGCGCCAGCCCTTACGATTGAGGTGGAAGCGGCACAATCACGCTCACATCCTGCCGGGTAATTTGCCAGTCACACTTTCCCAAGGTCAAGTCGGTCAGGCTGGCATGCAATAAACCGGCTGCTTCGGATGGCAGGCGCACCGCCAGTGTGACCTTATCGGCAAAGGTTTCCTCGACTATCGTCCCTTGGCACGCATCGACCAGCGCGCAGGTTTTTTGGTAGCAGGCATACGGGATGGTCGTCAAAATCTCCCAAACCGGTTGACGCCGCGCCAATGGTAACTGTGCCATGACCGCCCTGGCGGCATCGCGATATGCCCGTACCAGCCCGCCGCTGCCGAGCTTTGTTCCGCCAAAGTAGCGCACCACAACCACGACAATATCGCCGATCTGGCTGCCCTGGATTACTGCCAAAACCGGCTTTCCGGCTGTCCCTGCCGGTTCGCGGTCATCGGCGCAATGCTCGACCACACTCGCGCCAAAGCCAATCCGGAAAGCGGGCACATGATGGCTGGCACCCGCGAACTCCTTGCGAATCCTCTGAATATAATCCCGCGCTTCTTCCACGCTGGAAGCGGGCGCAGCACAGGCAATGAACCGCGAACGGGTCACCTCGATTTCCGCCCGGGTTTCGCGGGCAGGCAGGCGATAATCGAGACTGTTCCGCGCCTTCATGGTATGATTTTCATCAGCCATAATACGCCCCAGTATACTCTTAACTCAATCCCAGGAGGTTTGGTCGTGAAACATTTCATCATCCGGGTCGAATACAAAGTTGCGTTGGAAAAGATTGACGAAATCCTCGCCGAACACCGCGCGTTTCTTCAAATCGGTTACGATCAGGGCTGGTTATTGTGCTCTGGACCCCAAAATCCCCGCAGTGGGGGATTGATCGTTGCCCGCGCGCCTTCCGAAGATGAATTACGCGTCTTTTTTGCCCGGGATCCCTATCAAAAGCACAACGCGGCGGACTACGTCTATACAGAATTTACCCCGGTTAAGTTTCAGCCGTTCTTTGAAGACTGGGTCAAAGGCGGGTGAGCAACGCCAACCCTCGGGCAGCCCCTCGCTACCGGGCAATCAGGTTTTCTTGCAGAAAATCGGCAATCTGATCCGCGCCGTTCCGTCTTTCTTGTTTGGGCATTGCCTGCGCCAGCATTGGCGCAATGCGGTTAACCCAACTGCCATCAAAAAAGTCGGCTTCGGGCAGCGGCGCACCGGCGAGTTCCGTCTCCACGAAATCCGCCAACGGACGGGTTTCTCGAAAGTGATTGCGGGGAATATACAGGTATGGCACGCCGGCATGATATGCTTCGGCAATTGTGCTGTAGCCCAACTTACCCACAACCAGGTCGCAGGCATGTACCAGATCGGGATGAAAATAGCCGTGATGGTGCGGCAGCCGGATTAAATTTTCCTCCCGCTGTTCCATATCGCTGCCACCGGGAATAATATAGACAACCTCACCAGCAGATGTGTTGGTCTGTAGATGGCGTAAATCCTGGACAATGCCGCCCATGGTAATCAACACGACCGGCTGGCGTGCATCGATCCCTAGCGCCTGGCGGGTCTGCTCGCGGGTATGGCGCGGTTGGCGGGCAACCGGGAATACAGTGATGTCCGCGTCGGCGGTCGGTTCGCACACCGGCATGGTCTGCACGCGGTAGGAGCTCGCCAGAAACATCTCCTTCAAGGGTTGAAGAAAGACCCCCAGGCGGTTTTCCTGATCAAGATAGCCGGCATAGATCCAATCCCAGGTGAAGTTTTCGATCAGCACCGAGGGGATGCGCGCCGATTGAGCCGCCGCGATACCGGCAGGGGCAATATCGCACAAAACCGCAGAGCAATCCGTTTGGCGCAGGTAGTTTGCCAGAAAATCCACCCGCTGATTATTAAAAGGCAAAAATGATTTCAACCGTTCGACGGTTGCGGGTAAATCTTCCGACAATGGGGTGACCTGGACAACCCCAATATCGCTTTCGAAGGGAAAATAACGATAAGCAACCCCCGGCAGGGATTCGGCAAAAAACCACTCTGGGACAAGCGTTATGATCTCAAAACATACACCGGGGTTGCGTTGATGGACAGCGCTCATCACAGCCGCAGCGCGAGCGGCGTGCCCGTAACCATGCGAAGAAATGACGACGGCAATGTGCAACATTCACCTGATCCTATTTCAATTTGTAAAAAGAACGGCTGTATTTTACCCCAAATCGGAGTATTTATTCAATTTTTACCAGTATAGTTACAAATAACCCCCAGCCAATCTGCGCGGCTGGGGTGCTGTACAAAAACCTTTGAATTCGACGGGCTGGCTGGGATTAACGCTATCCAGAGCCCGGGCATCCTGTGTCTGGCGCGAAATATGCCCGATGGATTTGCCGGTTGGAATCCAAACTGCCACCGGCTTGGTCTGGATGCTTCATCGGGCAGGGGTCAATCGTACGCTGTCGGCGACACCGGCAAACGCAGCCTCAACCGGCGAATGAGATCCTGTTCATTGGTCATCACCCGCATTACGGACACGCTCATATCGTCGTGCGGTCTGCCCTGATCCATGCGCACCGCCTGTCCGAGCAGCGCATCGGCTATCATTACGGCGGACGGGTTTTGCTCGTCCATGATCGCTTCCAAAGCAGCGCAAATATCGATACCCTCGTTATGCGAACAGCCCGAATTGGCGACCCCGTCCGTGTACATCACCACGGTTGTGCCCGGCGTCATGGTGATTTCGGTGATCAAGGGGCGAATGTTGCGCGCCAAGCCAATCGGATGGGTTTCGCCGCTGATGCATTCCAGCCGGTTGCCCTGGGCAAGAAATATCGGCATCGGGTTGTTGCGCGAAAGCACGATCGTGCCGCTCTGAAGATCTGCGCTGAGGATATTCAAGTAAACCGAATAATGACCGGTGTGCTCGGTATATAAATGGTCGGAAGCCGCCCGCGCGGCGGCGCCGTCGCGGACGCCATCAGCAATCAGACCGATCACCTTGCGGGCGACCATACCCGAAATCATTTTGGCTTCTTGTCCGGAAGATTGCCCGTCGCACATCACCACTGATATTCCCCCGCTGGGTCGTTCGATGATTTCCACCGAATCCCCGCTTTCGGGTGACCCATACTTGGTTGTTTTGGCAACGGCAATTTGTATTTCCATGCGCTTGATTTTACTTTTCTTTTTCTTATTCGCAAAGGGGAGAAACGACTTTTTGCAACCGGATAAACCAAAGCCAGTCGTCTCCACACTCCCGCCGCTCGAAATTGACCGAAAATTCATGCCGGCTGAAACGGTCGGACACCGCCTGTTTCGTTTCCTGCGGATCGCCAGACTGGTGGGTGATATGGAACAAACCGCGCAACAAACGTTCTGCCAGTGTGCGCCCGCCAATCTCGACAGCCGCCAGAATGATCAATTGTCCACCCGGCGACAAAACCCGCGCACATTCGTGAATCGTAACCTCGTCGAAGATATACTCGCTCGGAAACGTAGCCACAATGGATTTCAACGACCCAGATGCAAATGGCAGATTCTGCGCCAGTCCGCGACACAACGCGGGCGGGCTGCCCAGGTTGGAATTTTTGCGCAAGCGGCGGGCTGCCAGGCGGCACATGAACCGGCTTTCGTCCAAACCGAAAGCGGTTTTCCCGGCTTCGAGCAGTTTTTGCTGCAAATGCCCCGGTCCGAAACCAAGCTCCAGAATCGGCGGCTGATCCAGGTACTGGCAAGCTTGGGCTACCCAGCCCTGCCAGCGTCCGAGGGATACCAGCCAGGCAACCAGATCATAGGAAAACGCCATCTGGTGGTAGAGCAAATAGAAAAACCCGCGAAGCAAACGCCCCCACCACTGCGCCAATAGTCTCTTCACTGCTGCGATCCTTTTTTAAGAGACGGTCGGCATGGATTATACAGCCTTGTTAACAAATCCAAAAGGGATTGCATTTTCTGAACAATTGTTCTATAATAATCTTATGCAAACCGCCGATTCTGTGTTTTCACTTCTCAATCAGCACAGCGAATTGGAAGTTGACGAACGGGAGAACCCGTCGCTGCCGTGCGCCGGTACGGCAAACGCCGCCCCGGCGCAAGATCCGCACGTCTTCCGCGCCAGGAAATCCGGTGGCGGTCAGGTTGCCTTGCTGAAAACCCTGCTCACCTCCGCCTGCGAACGGAATTGCACCTACTGCCCGTTTCGCGCCGGCAGAGACTTTCGCCGGTCAACCATGAAACCGGACGAGATGGCGAAGACCTTTTCCCAGATCAACGCGGCGGGGGTTGTTGAAGGCTTGTTTCTCAGTTCCGGCATCATTGGCGGCGGGGTGCACACCCAGGATAAACTGATCGACACCGCCGAACTGCTGCGCAACAAATACCACTACCGTGGATACCTGCACCTCAAGGTCATGCCCGGGCTGGAGAAAGACCAGTTGGAACAGGCAATGCTTCTGGCAAACCGGGTATCGATCAATCTCGAAGCCCCCAACCCGGAACGACTATCGCTGCTCGCCCCGCGCAAAGCGTTTTACAGCGAACTGCTCCAGCCGCTGCAATGGGCAGAGCGCTTTCGCCGCGAACGGGATGCACGCGATGGCTTCAATCAACACTTTCCGTCCCTGGTTACGCAGCTGGTTGTCGGGGCTGCCGGCGAGCGGGATGATGAAATCCTCAAGACTTCCGCCTACCTGTATTCCAATTTGCGGTTGTCACGGATTTACTATTCCCCCTTTTCACCGGTCAAGGATACACCCCTGGAAAATATGCCCGCCGAAAACCCCTGGCGTCCACTGCGCCTGTATCAGGCATCCTTCCTGCTGCGGAATTACCACTTTTTCCCGCACGAATTCAACTACACGAAAACCGGCAACCTCCCCCTCGATATCGACCCCAAGAAGGACTGGGCTCAATCCCACCTGCTTTACCAGCCGGTTGAACTCAACAAAGCCGATTTCCACCTCCTGCTGCGGGTTCCCGGAATCGGACCAAAAACCGCCCGGCGCATCCTCGAATACCGGCGCACGCACAACATTAAAACCCTGGGGGATTTGAAATATCTGGGCATTTTTGCCGATCGGGCTGCCCCGTACATCCTGCTGAACGGGAAAATACCTGCGTACCAGCCCACCCTGTGGCAAATATAAGGTGGTTGGTATAAATCGTATTCTTCCATCGCTAATTTTGGTATAATTTTATTCAGTATTCTGGAAACAAATCCCAATCTTTTCAAATTCGGGGAAGAGACCACGCCGGTTGGCACCGAAGGGGCAAAACGTTCAGCAAAAGGCTGACGTTGAATCTCTCAGGTAAAAGGACCCCGAATGGATACTCCTCTGAAAAGCATCGAATGCACCCATGGAGCAAATCTCGGCTTTCGGGATGAATCTCACAGGTCGATAACAGAGGGCATGCCTGTATTCGGCGTGCCCTCTGTCTTATTTTTCATAATCACACATAGCCTGGAGGAAAAAAATGAATATTCCCACGAACTTGAAGTATACCAAAAGCGATGAATGGGTTAAAGTCGACGGCAATATCGTCACGATTGGCGTTTCCGACTATGCCCAGTCGCAACTCTCGGACATCGTTTATTTCGAATTCAAGGTGGATCCCGGTGATGCAGTCCACAAGGATCAAACCGTGGCTACGCTCGAATCAGTTAAAGCGGCTGCCGATGTCAACGCCCCCCTCTCCGGCAATGTGGTCGACATCAACGAGAGTCTCACCGAACAGTTCGAAGCGGTCAACACCGACCCCTACGGCGCAGCATGGGTCCTGAAAATCGAAATCTCCAAACCGGGCGAGCTGGATGGATTGATGGATGCCGCCGGATACGAAGCCTATTGCCAGGAACGGAGTCACTGATGTTTATTCCCCACACCGATTCAGAACGGGAGGAGATGCTTAAGACCATCGGCGCACCTTCCATAGAATCGCTCTTTGAAGGCGTGCCCGTCAAACACCGTTTTCCCCAGCTGAACCTTCCCCCAGCCCTATCGGAAATGGAAGTTGCTGCCCAGTTGCAGGAACTTTCCCAAATCAATGAATCCACCCGCGATCTGGTGTGTTTTCTCGGCGCGGGTGCTTATAATCATTACATTCCCGCCGCGGTGGACGCGATCCTGCGGCGCGGTGAATTTTACACTGCCTATACCCCCTACCAGCCAGAGGTCTCCCAAGGGACTTTACAGGCAATCTTCGAATTTCAGAGCCTGGTTGCCAACCTGACCGGCATGGACGTTTCCAACGCTTCGCATTACGATGGCGCTACAGCCACCGCCGAGGCGGCTGTTCTGGCATACCACCATTTTCGTGGCAAGCGCACTCGTTTCATCGTTTCACCAGCGGTCAATCCGCAATACCGCCAGGTTATGCGCACCTACATGGATGGCTACGAAAATTTGCAGGTCATCGGCGATGGCGAGCCCGGCGATCCGCTTGGCGCGTTCGAGGCACTGACGCGTATGCTGGATGCTAACACCGCCATGGTCGTGGTACAGTACCCCGATTTCTTCGGCCGCGTGCAGGATTTGAGCGATCTGGCAGCCAAAGTCCACGCGGCAGGCGCCATCTTGACCGTGGTGATCAACCCGACCGCGCTGGCACTGTTCAAAAGTCCGGGTGAGATGGGCGCAGACATTGCCGTCGGCGAAGGTCAGCCGCTCGGTATTCCGCTATCCTACGGTGGACCGTACCTGGGAATTTTCGCCGCCAAGAAGGATTATGTCCGCAAGATCGCCGGCCGTTTGATCGGTGAAACTGTGGATCAGCAGGGCAAGCGTGGGTATGTCCTGACCCTGACCGCCCGCGAGCAGCACATCCGCCGTGAAAAAGCAACTTCGAATATTTGCACCAACCAGGGTTTGATCGCCCTGGCTGCAACGGCATACATGAGCCTGCTTGGCAAACACGGCTTACGCCAGGTAGCCGAACTGTGCTACCACAAAGCCCACTTCCTCGCCGAACAAATTAACCGCATCCCCGGTTTTTCGGTCGACCTCACCCAGCCCTTCTTCCACGAGTTCATCGTCAAATGCCCTGCCCCCGTTGGTGAAATTAATGAGTATTTGCTCGATAATGGTATCCTCGGTGGGTACGACCTGAGCCAGGATTACCCCTCTCTGCAAACTCACATGCTTCTGGCAGTGACCGAAATGAACACACGGGAAGAAATCGACCTCCTTTGTGAAGTCCTCAAGGAGTATGCCAATGACTGAACCCACCATCTACGAACTTTCCGCGCCGGGACGGATTGGGGTGCGTTTCCCTCACCCGGACGTGCCGTTGGCAGACCTGCCCAAAAACCTGATTCGTGAAGAACTGCCCCTACCCGAGCTATCCGAGCTGGACGTCATCCGCCATTTCATGCACCTGTCGCACCTTAATTACAGCATCGACGGTGGTTTTTACCCGCTCGGTTCGTGCACAATGAAATACAATCCCAAGATCAACGAGGAAACAGCGCGCCTGCCGGGGTTTGCCTTCACCCACCCACTGCAACCTGAGGAAACGGTTCAGGGCAACCTGGCACTGATGTATGAATTGCAGGAATACCTTAAAGAGATCAGCGGCTTCGGGGCGGTCACGCTCCAGCCCGCCGCCGGCGCCCAGGGCGAATTTACCGGCGTAATGATCATTCGCGCCTATCACAAGTCCCGCGGGGATGTCAAACGCACCAAAATGCTCGTCCCGGATTCCGCGCACGGCACCAACCCAGCCACCTCCGGGATGACCGGATTCGAGGTGGTGCCCATCCCCTCGGATGCGCGCGGCAATGTCGATATCGAAGCCCTCAAAGCAGCCTGCGACGACAGTGTTGCCGGGTTGATGTTGACCAATCCCAACACCTTGGGACTATTCGAGGAGCAGGTTGTCGAAGTCAACCGCATCGTTCACCAGGCAGGCGGGCTGGTATACGGCGACGGCGCCAACCTGAATGCCCTGCTGGGAATTGCCCGCCCGGGTGACCTGGGTTTGGATATCATGCACATCAATCTGCACAAGACCTTTTCCACCCCGCACGGCGGCGGCGGTCCCGGTTCAGGTCCGGTGGCGGTCACCAGCGAATTGCAGGAGTTCCTTCCTGGACCTGTGGTCATCCTGCTGGAGGAAGGCAGCGAGGAAATTCCGCCTTTGTTTGGCTTCCACCAGCCAGAGCAGAGCATTGGGCGGGTGAAAGCCTTCAACGGTCATTTTGGAATGGTGGTTCGCGCCTATACCTATATCTCCATGCACGGGGCGGATGGTTTGCGCAAGATTTCCGAATACGCCGTGTTGAACGCCAATTATTTGCTTGCCCGCCTGCGCAACACCTACAAGGTGACCTTCGACCGCACCTGCATGCACGAATTTGTCGTCGAAGGGGTGTGGAACGATGCGCCGGATGTGCACGCGCTGGATATTTCCAAGCGGCTGATGGACTACAATTTCCACCCCCCCACCAACTACTTCCCGCTAATCGTTCGCGAAGCGCTGATGATCGAACCGACCGAAACCGAGTCCAAACAAACCCTCGACCGCTTTGCGGACGTGATGCTGAAGATTGCCGAAGAAGCCCACGCCCAACCGGAGCTGCTGCAAGGCGCACCGCATATCACCCCCGTTGGCCGTCTGGACGAGGTCAAGGCAGCCAAGGAACTGGTCTTGTGCTGCTGGCTTCCGGACGAAGTTCGCTCCTAAACCTGGCGCTGCTGACAACCGCCCCCATCCGCAAACGTACCGGATGGGGGTTTGTTATAATTGCACCAACCGCAATACAAAGAGGAGACCAGCCATGAGATTGCAAGGCTTGAAAATTGTGTATCTGATCCATGAAGGATTCGAAGACCTGGAGTTTTACGTCCCGCTCATGCGCCTGCGCGAAGAAGGCGCAGAGGTGGTGGTTGCCGGACCCCAAGCAAAGGCTGAATTTATCGGCAAAACCGCTCTACGCGCCCAATCGGATGTCAGCTTCGATAACATCAACCCGGCGGAATACGACGCGCTGATCGTCCCAGGCGGCTGGGCGCCGGATAAACTGCGCCGCTACGGCGCGGTCAAATCGATGACCCGCTGGTTTTATGAAAACAAGCGCATTGTGGCAATGATCTGCCATGCCGGGTTGGTCGGCATCAGCGCCGGGATTGTGCGTGGGCACGAATCGACCGGCAGCGAAGGCATCAAGGACGACCTGCTCAACGCCGGCGCCACCTGGCGGGATGAAGCCGCATTTCGCAGCGGAAACATCATTTGGGGCAGGGTAGTTGCCGATATCCCTGATTTCTGCCGCGAGCTGGTCGCCGCGCTCGAAGAATACAAATCCAGGCGCTGAGTCGTTCTCATGGTCGAAATTCGCGATTTTTCCACCCACCGCAATTTTCCCGGCGAAGTGGGCAATGATTTTGATGTCGTCCTGCACCGCTACAATGCCATTCAAAAAATCAACCCTTTGTTGTTTGCGCTGTTGCTGCTGGGACTTGCCTGGCTTCCCTCGCGCGGCGAGTGGAGTTACGCCTTTCTGCTGTGGTTCTTCTTCCTGTTGGATTGGCTGATGCTCGCCTTGCTGCCGGTGTACAAAAAATCGTTCGGTCCGCCGCAGCCGCCCACAGCTCTGCTGGCGATCCTGCGCTTTGTTTTCGCCTGGCTGCCGTTGCCGGTCAGCCTGCCGCTTCAGGTTCTTGGCAGCCTGCTGGTACTGATAGGCTTTTGGATCGAACCGCACCGCATCCAGGTCACCTGCCAGTCACTGGTAACCTCCAAGCTCAAAAAAGGCAAGCGGCTGCGCATTCTTCACCTGGGCGATCTGCATATCGAACGCATCACGAGCCGTGAAATCCAGTTGAATGAGGAAGTCAAAAAACTCCAAGCGGAGGTCCTCTCCGCCAAGGAGTCCAAGCAA
>JBBIQB010000071.1:0-4972 GCA_037442545.1 Bellilinea sp. | reverse complement strand
CTGTTCAGCGGCGATGTGCTCAATTTATCCTACCATCGGGATGCACTTGCCATCCAACAGGCACGTGAGATCATGGCGCAGTGGCAGGCGCCCCTGGGGGTTTATGCCGTCCTGGGCAGCCCGGCGGTTGACCTGAAAGAAATTGCGCCGCAACTATTCACCGGGTTACCCATCCACTTGCTGGAAGAGGAACGGGTTTCCATCCCGGTCGGCGATGAGACCCTTCAATTAATCGGGTTGTCCTGCACCCACCGCCCATTCATCGATGCTCCCCGCCTGGAACGACTGCTCCCCACCGCCGGGGGGGATTTCACCGTCTTGTTGTATCATTCCCCCGACCTGGCACCCAACGCCGCAACCACGCCGGTCGACATGCAATTCTCCGGGCATACGCACGGCGGTCAGGTATGCTTGCCGCTAATCGGCGCGCTGTTCACCGCCTCCCTTTACGGCAGAGCCTTCTCGTCCGGGCGCTACCAACTTAACGGTTTGACCCTGTACGTCACGCGTGGAATCGGAATGGAGGGCGCCGGAGCGCCGCGGGTGCGCTTCCTTTGCCCTCCAGAAATTACGCTATGGGAAATAGCGGGTAACGGCGAAGGTTGATTATCCGCTGACCTTCGACTTCACCCAGGGCATAACCTGATCCAAGGCTTCGCCCAGCCGGCTGGGGTCTTTACCGCCTGCCTGCGCCAGGTTGGGACGACCACCCCCGCCGCCGCCCACCAACGCCGCAACCGTTTTGATCAGGTCGCCGGCATGAAACCCAGATTTGACCAGGTCGTCGCTGAGCGCGGCGATGATGACCGGCTTGTCATGTTCGACGCTTGCCAGGACAACCACCCCACGCGGGTACTTTTGGCGGAAACGGTCGGTCATTGCCCGCAAGGTATCCGCATTGGCATTGTGCAGCAGAGCCGAGAGGACGTGAACGCCATTCACTTCCTCAACCCCGGCAAGGGCTTGCTCGAACTCCGCCGCCACCAGTTGCTGGCGCAGGCGGGCATTTTCTTTCTCCGCTTCCGAAAGGTCTTCGAGCAGCCCGGTTGCCTTTTGAGGCAGGTCCTCCAGCGAAGCCGACAGCAGCGCAGCCGTCTGTTTGAGCGCGCGAAAGCGGCGTTGGACCAGCGCATAGGCTTCCCTGCCGGTCACCGCCTCGATCCGCCGTACCCCGGCAGCCGCACTGCCCTCGCTGGTGATCAGGAACACGCCAATATCGCCGGTATTTTCGACATGCGTCCCACCGCACAATTCATACGAAAAGGTCTCGGCATCGCCGATCGTGATGGTGCGCACCGTTTCGGTGTATTTTTCACCGAACAATGCCATGGCGCCCTCTTGGATGGCTTCGGTCAATGACTTGAAGCGGATCTTCAGCCGGAAATCTTCGAAAATCGCCTGGTTGACACCGGTTTCGATCCGTTCCAGTTGTTCGGCGGTAATGGCTTCCGGGTGGGTGAAATCGAAACGCAGCCTATCCGGCGCCACCAGCGAACCCGCCTGGCGGGCATGCTTGCCCAGCACGGCTTGCAGTTCGGAGTGCAGCAGGTGCGTGGCGGTATGATTGCGCATGATATCGCGCCGGCGCTGCGCATCCACCGCGGCAATGGCTGTATCGCCCACCGCTGGTTTACCGCGCACCACCTCGCCAACATGCACCACGATCCCGGCTGCCGGTTTGCGGGTGTCTTCGACCCGGATTTCCCAGCGCGGCTCGTTCACCGAAACAATCGTCCCCGTGTCCGAAACCTGACCGCCGGCTTCGACGTAAAAACAGGTCGCCGGCAAGATGACTTCGACCACATCCCCAAGCATGGCTTCCTGCACCGGTTCGCCGTCGCGAACCAGCGCCAGCACTTTACCTTCCACTTCCAGGCTGGAATAGGGATCGTATCCGACCCCCTGTTCGCCCAGTTCACCCGAAGATTGCAGCGCTTCCAGGATCGGGCGGTACACGTCCACCTGCTCACCACCCAGCGAGCCAAAGGTTTTGCCCGCCCCAGATGCAATGCGGTGCTCTTCCATCGCTTTGGAAAAACCCGCCTGATCGACTTCCAATCCCTGTTCGCGCGCCACATCGCGCACCAGTTCCACCGGCAGCCCGTGAGTCGCGTACAGGTCAAAGGCTTTCGCGCCGTCCAGCACCACGCCGCCGGATGCTTTGACCTCATCGAGCAATTCCTGCAAGTGGCTTAAACCCTGCTCCACCGTGCGCTGGAAGCGCTTTTCCTCGCGGGTCAAATTGTCCAGGATGGCTTCGCGGTTGCGCAGCAGTTCCGGATAGGCACTGCCATATTCCTGAACCACCACCGCGGCTACGTTTGCCAGAAAGGGTTCGTTTAGCCCAATTTTGCTGCCAAACCGCGCCGCGCGGCGGATGATCATCCGGCAGACATAGTTCCTGCCGGTGTTTCCCGGTACAACCCCATCGGCAATCAAGAACGCGGCAGCGCGGGCATGATCCGCGATCACCCGGTAGGGTGTGATGTTGGCATCCCGTTCCTCGACGCTATGCCCGGTCATCTCACGGACTTTTTCCATCAGCGGGAGCAACAAATCTGTGCGGTAATTGGAATTCTTGTCTTGCAGGACCGAAACGATCCGCTCGAACCCCATGCCGGTATCGACATGTTTGGCAGGCAAGGGCTCCAGCTTGGTCGGGCTCAAGCGGTTGTACTGGATGAACACCAGGTTCCAGATTTCCAAATAACGCTTGCAATCGCCATTCACCCGGCACACATGACCCGCCTGATCCCGCTTGTCACAATACTCGAACCCGCGATCGATATGCATCTCGGAACAAGGCCCACAGGGTCCGGTATCTGCCATTTCCCAGAAATTATCCTTGCGCCCGAAATACAGAATATGATCCGGGTTCAAACCCGGTTGTTTACGCCAGTTTTCGGCGGCTTCCTCATCCGTGGGGATCTCACCCTTTTCGTCCTTGAAGCAGGTTACCCATAACGCGCCCGGATCGAGTTCCCAAACGCCGGTCAACAATTGCCACGCCCAGGCAATAGCTTCCTGTTTGTAATAATCGCCAAACGACCAGTTGCCCAGCATTTCGAAGAAGGTGTGGTGGGTGTCGTCGCGCCCGACATCATCCAGATCGTTGTGTTTTCCGGCTACACGCATGCACTTCTGTGAATTGGCGGCGCGTTTGTACGGACGTTGATCGGTGCCCAGGAACACATCCTTGAACTGCACCATTCCAGCGTTGGTAAACAACAGCGTCTGGTCTCCACCTGGAACCAGCGACGAGGAAGGCACATAGGTATGACCGTGCTCCGCAAAAAAATCGATGAACATTTGTCGAATTTCAGCGCCGCTCCAACTCTTTGCCATGGATCACTCCAACCCATTAGGATGTAATATAGGATGTGAGTGATGATTATACAGGAACAGCCGACAGGAATCAATGAAACCTCGACTGCAATCACGCCTTGCGTGCCGGACACTCTAAAGCAAAGAGCCGTCCCGACCAAGGACGGCTCCTGCCACAGAGAAAGGGAGCGGAGTGTAACTACCGGGAAAATGCCATTTTGATCAGCTTGCCGTCCTGATTGAGAGTCACGCGGGCGTAATGGACATGCGTGTGTTCCCCATAGCGGACATCGCGGCGGAAGATGACCACCGTTCGATCCTGAACCGTCTTTTTATGCGTCACCGCGTTCCCGCTGCCGCCTTCGTTGAGCGCGGCGGTTTCTTCGCCGCCGATCTTTTGAGTCCGCATTCGTACATCTGCCAGATCCAAGCCGGGCAAATACGGCGCGACTGCGGCTTTGGCTTGTTGCAGGTATTCCTCCTTTGCCTCCACCGGCTGCGGGTCGCCGTTGCGGTGATCACTGATCGTCTTGACCGTAAAATGTTTGTGAAAACGCTGCAAACGTTTGGCTTGTCCCTGTGAGCCAAAGTGATACACCAATGGATCCCCGTACAGGACAAAAGAAACCAGCGTTTTTTGGTCTTCCCCATCCAGAAAACCCTGCCGCTTGTTCATTTCCCGCGCCATGCCAATCTTTGCCTGTACCAATGCCTCTCCCGCCGAATAGCCTTCGCGCAACGAACTCCAAAACAGGTGTGCCAACAGGTCTGCGGCCACCAATGGCGGGCTGACTGCGCCATACGAAATACAGGTGGATGCCACCATCGCCCGGGTGCCGATCGACAGGAAGCGCATTGCCAGTGAACTTCCCTCCTCCTTGTCCAGAATGTAACCGCCGAAACAGGCTTCACTGAACAGGATTTGTGGCGAATGACCGTTTTTGGGCAAATCGGCAAGACTTAACGCCACCGGGTATTCGGTTGTGCTGCTGGTGTCATGCGGATCGCGCTGCCCGTACCACTCAGCTGTTTCTGCCAAACCATGCAGATTGTAAAATCCGAGCGGAGATTGCACCAGCTTGTTGGCGTCGAACCTGCGCGTCTCGCTGGGCGGGGAAATCAGTATCGAACGTTCCTCGCCCACCGGTCGAAAACTGGCAGCCGAAGACCGCCGCCAAACCGAAGCCGTGTAACCAAAATTGCCATTCAACGCAACGGACGGTCGCGGACGATAAAGTTGGAAAAGGAAACGCAAAAACTCAATCAGCAGCCCGCCGGGGTTGATTTTTTTGGGCAGCCGGCGGAACTGGGTATGGTACTGGATTGCCTGGCGCAGCTGCTGCAACAACAATCCGGCATCGGCGCCTTTCTCGCCCGGCATTCGCCCAACCGACCACTCCGGAATGAAATAATTCGAATCCAGTGTGCTGTACGGGTTGTCCGAAAGCACCTCCTCGTCCGAGTCGTCGGTTGGATTGGGCAGCCGGTGGAAAGGTACAATCTCATTGCCGCCGGCGATCAACAATGCGCCAATCCGCCCGCCTTTTTTTGCCAGCGCCCGATCCAGGTCAATGATTGCCAGTTTCAACTTCCACGGGTCATTTCCGGCAGTGGTCGGCATACCCAGTTTTCCGGTGGTCTCGATATC
>JBBIQB010000070.1:0-16184 GCA_037442545.1 Bellilinea sp. | reverse complement strand
TCTTTCGCTGCGACAACCGCAAACGCGAGATGAACATTCACCGCGGCTTCAGCCCGGACGGGATTCGCTGGCAGATCGATGACGCGCCGATCGAATGGCAGTTCTCCGACCCTGAATTGAGTGCTTTCGAACACCGCTACGACCCGCGCGTTGTCTGGCTGGAGGACCGGTATTATGTCACCTGGTGCAATGGCTACCACGGTCCCACCATCGGGATCGGCTACACCTTCGACTTCGAAACCTTCACCTTCCTGGAAAATGCCCTGCTGCCCTTCAACCGCAACGGGGTGCTCTTCCCGCGCAAAATCAACAACCGCTATGTCATGCTCAACCGCCCTAGCGACAACGGTCACACCCCGTTTGGCGATATTTTCCTCAGCCAAAGTACGGATATGCTCCACTGGGGTCAGCACCGCTTTGTAATGGGCACCAAAGGCGGCTGGCAAAGCACCAAGATCGGCGCCGGACCGGTACCCATCGAAACGCCGGAGGGCTGGCTGTTGATATACCACGGCGTGCTAACCTCCTGCAACGGTTTTGTGTACAGTTTCGGCGCGGCGCTGCTCGACCTTGACCAACCCTGGAAGGTTATCCGCCGCGGCGAGCCCTACCTGCTCTGCCCGCAAACCCTGTACGAGTGCGTCGGCGATGTTCCCAACGTTGCCTTCCCCTGCGCCGCGCTATACGATCAGCCCAGCCGGCGGTTGGCGATCTATTACGGCGGCGCGGACACGGTTACCGCACTGGCATTTGCCCGCATGGACGAAATTCTCGATTTTCTCAAGTCCAATTCCGATTAAATCCATTCGGGTGCCAGACAGCGCCGAGAAATCAACCCCGCCGTCCGAGAAATGCAGACGGCGGGGTTGCCTATACCAGCTGGCTGCCATTCCCCAAAAAATTGACCTCTTGACAAATTAGAATTTATATTCTATTATCAACAGCGTTCGCTACCCCGTTCTTGTGGTAGAATCAGGCGTGCCGGGGACGCCGACCCCGGCACGCTTTTTAAGGAGGAGAAGAAGAGAAGTCGCCCTTTTCAATTCCAATGATATAAGAAATCTTGTTCCATTGCTTGACGCATACCCTACGCTTGACCTACGCTAGCCTTACAAACACTTAACGAACCACAACCTATCGGAGCGGTTTGCATGGATAACCATCTGGCAGTGAAAACCCAAAACCTGGGGCGTATCTACAAAATCCGCAACAACCGCAAGGAAAAATTGCGCGAGCTGACCGCCTTACAGGACGTTAACCTGGAAATTCGCCAGGGCGAATTATTCGGTTTGCTCGGTCCAAATGGAGCGGGTAAAACCACGCTGATCAAGATTCTCACCACCCTGCTTTCGCCCACCAGTGGCAAAGCCAGCGTTGCCGGGATGGACGTGGAACAGCAGCCCGCCGAGGTGCGCAAGCGCATCAACATGGTTTCCGGCGGCGAAACGTCCGGCTACGGGCTGCTGACCGTGCGCGAAAACCTGTGGATGTTCGCCCAGTTTTACGGCATCGACAGCAACCTGGCAAACCAGCGCATTAAAACCCTGGCGGAGATCGTCGGCATTGCCGACCGGTTGAACACCAAGTCGTCCGACCTGTCCACCGGTTTGCGCCAAAAAATGAACATCGTGCGCGGTTTTCTCACCGATCCGGAGGTTCTTTTCCTCGATGAACCCACCCTCGGCTTGGACGTGGGCGCTTCGCGCGACGTGCGCACCTTCATCCGGCGCTGGATGGACGACAACCACCAGCGCACGCTGCTGCTGACCACCCATTACATGGTCGAAGCAGATGACTTATGCGATCGGGTTGCCATCATCAACCAGGGGCGCGTGCTGGCGTGCGATACCCCGGCGCATTTGAAACACAACCTGCGCAACGAGGTCTTTTTCCAGGTCTGGGTGGCAGCCCCGCGCCTGCTCAACGAGACCGCGTTTACACGCATCCCAGGATTGAAGCATTTTCACCAGACACCCGAAGAAGATACCCTCCGCCTGGAGATCATCCTGCGCGAGGAAGCCGTCCTTTCCGAGGTGATTAACGAACTGAGCGGACAATCGGCGCGCCTTCTGCGCCTGGAAAAGCGCGAACCAACCCTGGAAGATGTGTTCGTCCAGTTGGTCGGGCAGCGCATGGAGGAGGTTGAAAATGTCCATGCTGCCGGCGATTAGTCAAAAACACAGCGGCTGGCGTCTCTTCCTGATGACCGTGATGGGGCGCTCCTACCCGCGCGTGGTCGGAATGCAGCGCGAACGCTCGTGGCTGTTTTTCGATGTATTCCTGCCCCTGCTGGGCGTGGCGGCGTACGTGTTCGTCTACCGAGCCATTGGCGCGCCGGAGGATTACGTCGGTTTCGTTGTCGTCGGCGGCGCGATGACCGCATTCTGGATGAATGTACTGTGGAGCATGTCCAGCCAGTTGTATTGGGAAAAGGAACAGGGCAACCTGGCACTGTATATCATCTCGCCTGCGTCGATGATGGCAATTCTGCTCGGTATGGCGGTGGGCGGTTTGTTCGCCACCCTGCTGCGCGCGATTGCCATTATCACGGTCGGCAGTCTGATCTTCCAGGTATCCTACGCGGTGATTTCGTTCTGGCAACTGATCGCCGTGTTCAGCCTGTGCATGGTCGCGCTGTACGGAATGGGGATGATGAGCGCCTCGATCTTCCTGCTGCTCAGCCGGGAAGCCTGGCACCTCGCCAACCTGGCGCAAGAGCCGATCTACCTGGTGTCGGGGATGTACTTCCCGGTCAAGAACCTCGGCTTTTGGGCGGCAGCAACCGCGTCCATCATCCCGCTCACCCTGGGGCTGGATGCCATGCGCCAGCTGGTCTTTGCCACCGGTCCTACGCTCGGTTTCCTCAGCGTTCGAACCGAGATGCTTATCCTGATCCTGCTTTCGGTCGTCTTCCTGGCAGGTGCGCGCTTTTTGCTGGCGCACATCGAAAAACTCGCCGTCCGCGAGGGACGCCTGACCGAAAACCGGCGCTGAACGTCGAGGAAATGCCATGAAACGCTCGATTAACTTTCGCTCGTTCTTCACCGCCTCCTGGCTGGGCTGGCAGATCGAGTCCAATTGGACCGATCCGTTCCTGTTTGCCACCTACTCGATCATCAAGCCGGTTGCCGGCGCGGCGATTCTGGTGGCAATGTACGCCATCGTCACCCAGGGGCAGTTCGACTCGCCCATGTTTGCCTACCTGTATCTGGGCAATGCTTTCTACCAGTACGTGCCGGCGGTGTTGACCGGCGTCTCCTGGACGATCATCGATGACCGCGAACACTACCGCACGCTCAAATACATCTACGTCGCACCGATCAACATACCCTTCTACCTGTTCGGGCGGGCGGTGGCGAAGTTCCTGGTAGGCACGTTCGGCGTCATCATCACCATCGCCGCCGGTGTGCTCTTTCTCAACGTGCCGCTGGATTGGTCGCGGGTCGATTGGCTGCTGTTGATCGTTGCGCTGATCCTCGGCATCCTCATGCTGGCGGTCAGCGGGTTGATCCTGGCAGGCATCACCCTGCGCACGGCGCGCCATTCCTACTACATTGGCGATGTGGTGGCGAGCGGGCTGTTCCTCTTCACCGGCGCTATCTTCCCGCTGGAAGTGCTGCCCGCCTGGCTGCGCCCGTTCGGCTACGTCCTGCCGATCACCTACTGGCTGGAATTGATCCGCCGCGCGCTGGTCGGAGCGGTGGCGGACGCTTTTCCAACCTTTACCGCACTGTCCAACGCCCACCTGATGTTGATTCTGTTGGGCTCTTCACTGGTCTTTGGGATTGCGGCTGTCTTCATCTTTCGCGCTTGCGATCACCAGGCGCGCGAAAAAGGCTTGATCGATCAGGTCACCAATTATTGATCCTGCGCACTCAAGGCACGATGAAGTTGAAATCGCCCTCGTAACCCTCCGCGCTGGATCGCACCACTACCAGCAGGCACTGGTCGAAAATGCGGTCGGTCTCGTTGCCAGCCGCGCCGGGGAAGAACAGCTGGGTAGTGAGCATGTCACCACCGGGCGGTTGCACCTTGACATGGATGTGCGGGGTTCTGCCGGGATACTCACCCGGCAGGACGGTTTCCAGCACGAAGCGCCCTTGTGCATCGCTGTACTGCTGCCCACGCAGGGTATACCCGGCATTGTCATATGCCCCGTTGGCGTCCGCCTGCCAAAAATCCAACCAGACATTGCTGACCGGCTGGCAATTGCGGTCGAGCACGTAGCCTCTAATGATGATACGCTCACCGGGCATACCTTCTTCGATCAGATTCGTCCGCTGCGGGCTGCCCGGCGTGTAAAACGGTCCTTCGGTCAGCGGCGGGGTTACCTCCGCCGGGGCGGTGCAGGACAATTCAGTTTGCGCCGGCGCGGTGGTTGCTGTTAGATCGGGCGCGTTCTCCGCAGTGGAGACGGCTGGGGCAGTCGATGACGGGCTGTTTTGCACCTGTTGCGGCTGGGTGGGCTGGGGGGTGATCTCCACCAGCGGCGCCGGGGTTAGCCCTGGCGCGGTGCAGCCAGCCAGGAGCAGTACCAGCACAAGGATGAGTTGTGCAGCCAGGCGGCGCTGGTTTGCGGGATGGTTCAAAAGGTCAACTTTCATGTCATTTCCTTTGTATTCACCGGCTTGCAACTGGCTAATTCAGATAAATATCATCTGATTATACCCGCCTGCCCGGCTTTCCATCGACCCATTCCAACCCATAATCAAAAACGGCGCGCCCTGGCGAACGCGCCGTTTTCAATGTGGACTGGACTCCGCTGACAAAGCGCAGCGAACCGGTGACGTAGGTCAAGCCGCGCGGCAGTGGGTCGGTCAGGAGCACTTCGATTCCCTGCGTGGTTTACGTTTCCGAATCGATGCTCACCAGCCCGGCTGTGTAACGAGATATGGTACACTCAAGCCATCCAACAAGTATTTTCCCTTCTGGAAATCACCGTTGACCCTCAGATCCTGGCTTAAATTCATTTACCTCGGTCTGGTGTGGGGCGCAACCTTTTTGTGGATCAAAATCGGTCTGGAAGAGCTTGCCCCGATGACGTTCACCGTTTCCCTGACCGGATTGGCGGTGCTTTTTGTGATCACCCGCCCGCGCTTCGCCATGCGCTCCAACTGGCTGGATTTGCTCATCCTGGGCGTGTTCAACATTGCCCTGCCGTTCGCGCTGATCACCTGGAGCGAACAGCACGTTTCCTCTGGGCTGGCGGCAGTGCTCAATTCAACGGCGCCGTTGTTCACCATGCTGCTGGCGCAGGTGTTCGTGCGCGACGACCGCATTACCCTGCCCAAGGCACTGGGTATGCTGGCTGGTTTTGTCGGGGTGGTTGTGCTGGTCTCCGACCAGCTGGGTGGCGACATCAGCAGTTCCACCTGGGCGCAAATCGGCGTGTTGGCTGCCTCGTTGTCTTACGCCGTCGCCATCATCTTCGCCCGCCGGCGCACCTTCAACCTTGCCCCGGTCATGCAAGCCTTCGGACAGAACTTCTTTGCCAACCTGACCGTCTGGCCGCTTGCCCTGGCGCTGGAAACACCGTTTCATTTCCCGCGCCTGCCGGCAACCTGGCTGGCAATCTTCTGGCTGGGCATCATGGCGACCTGCATCGGCACCGTACTGTACTATGCTTTGCTCAAAGAGGTTGGACCCACACGCACGACCTTGGTGACGTATTTGTTCCCCCTGGTCGGCGTCCTGCTGGGGGTGATTTTTTTGCAGGAAACGCTCGACTGGCGGATTGTGGCGGGTGGTATTTTAATCATCAGCGGGGTGGCGCTGGTCAACTCGCGCATCTCGTTGCGCAAAGCGCGCCCAGGGGAGGTGAATCCGTGACTCTCGACCAACCGGCAACCTACCGCTCCGGCTACGTCGCCCTGGTCGGACGCCCAACGTCGGCAAATCCACGTTGATGAATGCGCTGCTGGGGCAAAAAATTGCCGCCGTCTCCCCGCGCCCGCAAACCACCCGCCGCCGCCAGCTGGGCATCCTCAGCCTGCCCAACGCGCAGCTGGTGTTTATGGATACGCCCGGAATGCACAAACCGGTGCACAAACTGGGTGAATTCATGAATCAGACCGCCGAGGACGCGCTCAAAAACGCAGACGTGATCCTCTGGCTGGTGGACGGCTCGCAAGCCCCGTCGGAGGAGGAGCAGCGCATTGCCGCGCGCCTGAAAGTTCTGCCCGGACTGCCGCCGGTCTTATTGGGCTTGAACAAAATCGACCAACTCGACTCCGCGCTGCGCGCGGAGCGGATTGCGGCGTATGGCAGCCTGTACCCGTTCGAGCAAACCGCCGCTTTTTCTGCGGTCACCGGCAGCGGACAGGACGACCTGCTCGCCCTGCTGCGCGCCCACCTACCGGCAGGCGCGCCGTTGTTCGACCCAGATCAAATCACCGATTTATATGAGCGTGAGATTGCCGCCGAATTGATCCGCGAAGCGGCGCTGCTGCACCTGCGCGATGAAATCCCGCACGCGCTGGCGGTACGCATGGACGAATTTACCGAACGCGACCAAGCCGGGGCATATATTCACGCCACGCTGTTCGTCGAACGCGAGAATCACAAAGCCATCGTGATCGGCAAAGGGGGTGAAATGCTGAAAAAGATCGGCTCGACTGCCCGGCAGGAGATCGAAGCCATGTCTGGGCGCCGGGTGTATCTGGAATTACGGGTCAAGGTCAACCCCAACTGGCGCAACAAGCCCGACGCGCTGCGCTGGCTGGGTTACGTGCGCACCAGGGATTGAGCATGGCAGCCGGCTGGTATCTGGCTGCGCTTGCCTTTGCCCTGCTCGATTGGGGCGCGCTTGCCTTCAACCGCTTGCGCTGGCGCTGGGTTGCCAAACCGGCAGTGATGGTCGCGCTGATTGCGGGTTACACCCAGGCGGGCGGCTGGCAATCTGCCGCTGCCTGGTTTGGCGCCGGTCTGGTCCTGTCGCTGCTCGGCGATGTTTTGCTGCTGCTGCCGCGTGGGCTTGCCGGTGGACTGGCAGCCTTTCTCGTCGCGCACCTTGCGTACGTGTTCGCCTTCAGCCAGCCGCCCGCCCCGCCAAATGCCGCCGTACTGCCGGTGATATTTGCGCTTGGCGCGGTCGTCTGGGTAAGTTACCGCCGCCTGGCAGCCAGTCCGGGCATGCGGCGCGCCGGGCAGTCGTTGCGCATTGCCGTATTGGCTTACATGCTCGTCATCAGCAGCATGGTCGTTGCCGCGCTGACCAGCCTGTACAACCCTGCCTGGAACCCGTCTGCCGCGCTGCTCGCCAACATCGGCGCGCTGCTTTTTTTGGTCTCCGATTGGGTGCTGGCAAACCAGCGTTTCATCCAACCTTCGCGCCGCGGACGGGTGATGGTCATGGTTACCTACCATCTGGCACAAATTATCCTGACCGGCGCGTTCCTGCTGCGCGCCGCCTGATGGCTACTTGACCAGCGGTCGAAAGCCCTCGCCCAGCGCTTCGTGCGCCTGTCCGATGACCATGAAGGCGCGCGGATCGACCTCGCGCACCAACTCCTTCAACGGGTTGACTTCCGAACGGGTAATAACGCAATACAGTACCGGGCGTTCCGCGCCGGTATAAGCCCCGGTGCCCGGCAAAATGGTCACCCCGCGCTCCAGTGTGGTCATGATCGATTGAGCAACCTGCTGCGGTTCACAGGTGATGATCATCGCCGTGCGGAACACGCCCGACCCTTCCGAAACTGCTTCCGCCGCCAGCCCGGAGATGTAGATCACCAGCAGACCATAGAGCGCCCGCTCCCACGAGAAGGCAAACCCGCCTGCCAGCACCACCAGGGTATCCGTCATCAGGTACGCCTGCGAAATCGAGATGCCCAGGCGGCGGTTGAGGATGCGGCCGAGGATGTCGCTGCCGCCGCTGGTGCCGTGACCGCGGTAAACCAGCCCCAACCCAATCCCCAGCACAATCCCACCGTACAGGCAATCCAACACCAGATCCGAGGTCACGCCTTCGGCGGGGATGAACCAGACCAACAGGTCGGTGAACAGGGCGAACAAGGCGATTGCCAGCGCAGTGCGTTTGGCAAAACGCGCCCCACCCAGGTATTGCCAGCCAAGAAAGAACAGCGGTACATTGCCGATGAACACCATCAAGCCGATTGGCCAATCGGTGAAATAATTAATGATCTGGGATGCGCCGCTGATCCCGCCGCTGACCAGTTGGGCGGGCACCAGGAACAGGCGCATTGCCAGCGCCTGCACCAGCGCTCCGACAATAATCAAAAGATATTCCTGCACCGTCTTGCGCGAAATATTCGCCGGGGTAAACAACGCCCGCAGGATTTGTCCAATGGAATGCGATCGATTGGAAGAATAGCCCATAACCACCTCAAAAAATGATACGCAACCCCCCTGTCAACAGCCCGCCAATTATATAGAGGATAACCCCGGATGAGAAGCGTCATTGTTCCTGATACCCGCAACCATTCATCCTTTTTTGGACAACCGCGCGGTGAAATGGTGACAAATTTCACTAAAAACCGCCCGACGGATGCTCTACAATAGAGCCGCATAACCAATTGGCGCCCGTCCGTGATTGCGCGCCGCGTGGGCGCTAATCCGGCGGGACAAGCCAATCCAACCCCAAACTCAGGAGGAAAGCATGGGAACCAAAGGACGTGCAATTGTCGGCATGGATGTGGATACGCTGCTGGCAATGCTCAACAAAGCCTTTGCCGACGAATGGCTGGCATATTATCAATACTGGCTCGGCGCAAAAATCGTCAAAGGACCCATGAAAGACGCCATCGCCGCCGAATTGCTGCTCCACGCCGGCGAAGAGCTGGCACATGCCGACCTGCTTGCCATGCGCATCATCCAACTGGGCGGTACGCCACTGATCAGCCCGGAGGAATGGCTGAAAACCACCCACTGCGGTTACGATGCGCCGACCAATCCGTTCGTTAAGGAAATCCTGGCACAAAACATCCACGGCGAGCAGTGCGCCATCGAGGTGTACACCAAACTACTGGAGATCGTCAAGGACAAAGACCCGGTGACCTACAACATGGTGCTGACCATCCTCTCCCAGGAGGTCGAACACGAGGAAGACCTGCAAGCCCTCGACGAAGACTTGCAGGCGCTGATGATGCGCCACCAGTAAGCCCGGTTTTTTCATAGGCAGTTCTCCTTCACCGGTTGTCCAAAAGCCCCCGCAGCGGGGGTTTTTGGATTATACTGGATAATAATTATCCGTTTTTGAGGGAGTTTCCGCATGAACCGGCAAACCATCGACCCCGCGCCAGAAACCTTTTCCATCCACCCGCAAACCCGCATCGGGCAGGTATCGCTGACCGTTGCCAGCCTCGACCGGCAAATCCGCTTCTACCAGCAGGTGCTGGGCTTCAGCCTGCACGGACGGGAAGCCAGCCAAGCCCGGCTGGGTGCGGGCGGCAGCGACCTGCTGCACCTGGTGGAACAGCCAACCGCCCGCCGCTACCGCCGGGTGACCGGCTTGTATCACTTTGCGCTGCTGCTACCGGACCAACGCGAGCTCGCCCGCGCTATCGCCCGCCTGATGGAACTGCGCTATCCCAACTACCCCACTGACCACGTCATGACCAAGACCACCTACCTGGACGATGCGGAGGGCAACGGCATCGAACTGTACGCTGAATCGCCGGAGGACGGGCAGTGGAGTCTGGCGGACGGGCGCTACATCACCCGCCGCAAAGACGGCAGTCCAAGCGATGGGCGCGAGCCGCTCGACCTGCAAACCCTGTTTGCCCGCCTGCAGCCGGGTGATGCGCTGGATACCCCACTGCCGCCGCAAACCCGCATTGGGCACGTTCACCTGCACGTTCGCGATCTGGACGAAGCCGTCCGTTTCTACCACGGACTGCTGGGATTCGACAACATGGGCGTGGATGCCGCCATCCGCATGGGGTTCGTCTCCGCGGGCGGGTATCACCACCACATTGGGTTGAATACCTGGCAGGGGGATGGCGCTCCGCCGCCCCCGCCCGACGCGCTTGGCTTGCGCTTCTTCTCGGTCTTGCTACCAGCCCCCGCCGACCTGCAGCCGCTGCGCCGCCGCCTGGATCAGGCGGGCATCCCTTACCAGGCGGAAGACAGCGGTCTGTTGCTGCGCGACCCTTCGCAAAACGGCGTGCTGCTCACCGGCAGCTGAAACGCCCGCGCTTTTCTAGCCCGCCGGCGCAGGTTCGGCTTCGACCTTTTCGAACTGGCTGTTGTACAGCTCGGCATAGAAACCGCCCTGTTCGAGTAATTGCTCGTGCCGCCCCTGCTCGACGATGTTGCCGTCGCGCATCACCAGGATTGTATCGGCGTTGCGGATGGTCGAGAGGCGGTGGGCAATGATGAAACTGGTGCGCCCCTGCATCAGCGTGTCCATTGCGCGCTGGATAAGCAGTTCGGTGTGGGTATCCACCGAACTGGTCGCCTCGTCGAGGATTAGCATCGCCGGGTCAGCCAGGATTGCCCGGGCAATGGTCAGCAACTGTTTCTGTCCCTGGGAGATGTTGGTTACCTCCTCGTTCAAGACCATGTTGTAGCCGTCCGGCAGGGTGCGGATGAAATGATCCACATGCGCGGCGCGGGCTGCCCGAACCACATCCTCCTCGCTTGCCTGCTCGCGCCCGTAGCGGATGTTATCCGCCAGGGTGCCGTTGAACAGCCAGGTGTCCTGCAGCACCATCCCGAACATACAGCGCAGATCCTCGCGGTTGAAATTCTGGATATTGATGCCATCCACCCAAATTTCGCCCTGCTGCACATCGTAAAAGCGCATCAACAGTTTGACGATGGTTGTCTTACCCGCGCCGGTCGGTCCAACAATCGCCACTTTTCGCCCGGGCTGGATGTGGGTGGAAAAATCGCGAATCACCGGCTTGTCCGGCAAATAGCCAAAATGAACATTGCGGAATTCGACTTCGCCGCGCACCTGCTCCAGGCGAACCGGCTGGCTGGTTTCTGCCGCCTGCTCCTCGACGGCAAGGAACTCGAACACCCGCTCGGCAGCCGCGACGGTTTGTTGCAGCACATTGGAGATGTTCGCCAGCTGGGTGATCGGCTGGGTGAACGAACGCACATACTGGATGAACGCCTGGATATCGCCCAGGGTGATCGCCCCGCGGATCGCCAGCCAACCGCCCAGGATGGTCACGCCAACATAGCCCAGGTTGCCGATGAAGGACATAATCGGCATCATGATCCCGGAGAAGAACTGCGCCTTCCAGGCAGAGCCATACAGCGCAGTGTTGTACTGTTCGAAGCGCTCGATGCTCTTCTTTTCACCGTTGAACGCCTTGACGATGGTGTGCCCGCCGAACATTTCCTCCACGTGCCCATTGACGTTGCCCAAGTATTCCTGCTGCTGCGAGAAGAAGCGCTGCGAGTTTCTGACGATTTGCATCACCACCACCAGCGAAAGCGGCACGATCAGCAGCGCCACCAGCGTCATCTGCCACGAGATGGTCAGCATCATCACCAGCACGCCCAGCACGGTGACAATTGAGGTGATGATCTGGGTCAGGCTTTGGCTGAGCGTCTGGTTGACCGTATCCACGTCATTGGTCAGGCGCGAGAGCACCTCGCCGTGGGTGGTGTTGTCAAAATAGCGGAACGGCGTGCGGTTGATCTTCGCCATAATTTCCTTGCGCAGCTGGTAGGTAACCGTGATGGATACATCCGTCATCAACCAGCCTTGCAGGTAACTCAATGCCGCGGAGAACAGGTACAAAACCAAAACGGTTAGCAGAATTTGCCCGATGCCGGTGAAATCGATACTGCCGCTGCCACTCAGCTGCGCCAGCAGCCCTTCGAACAATTTGGTGGTGGCGCCGCCGAGGATTTTCGGTCCCAGAATAGCAAAGACCGTCGAACCGAGCGCCAGCACGACGACAACCGCCATGGTAATCTTGAACGGATCCAGGTAGGCAGCCAGTTTGCGCAGCGTGCCTTTGAAATCGCGCGCTTTCTCCGCCTTGCCCATCATCATCGGTCCCCCGCCAAACGGACCGCGCCCGCCCATCGCTCCGCGTGCGGGCATCCCCGTTCTGCCCGCTCCGGGAGCGGGTTGTTGTTCTTTTGAATGATCAGGGTGGTGATTGCTCATGCCATCACCTCCTCCCGCTTCAATTGAGACAGGGCAATTTCACGATACACCTCACACGATTCCATCAATTCGGCGTGGGTGCCTTTGGCAATGATTCGCCCTTGGTCCAGCACTAGGATCTGGTCGGAGCCTTTGATCGTCGCGACCCGCTGGGAGACGATGATCACCGCGCTGTCCGCTAGCTTTTGTTTGAGGGCACGCCGCAAACGGGCATCCGTGCGATAATCCAGCGCGGAAAAACTATCGTCGAAGATATAAATCGGCGGCTGCTTGACCAGCGCCCGCGCGATACTCAGACGCTGCTTTTGCCCGCCAGAGTAGTTAATCCCGCCTTGCGAGACCGGCGCCTGCAAACCGTCCGGGCTGGAAAAAACGAACTCATCCGCCTGCGCCATTTCCAATGCCCGGCGCATCGCTTCTTCGCCGGCATTCTCATCCGCATAGCGCAGGTTGGACTCGATGCTCCCGCTGAACAGGTTGCTGCGCTGCGGAATGTAGCCGATCTTGTCGCGCAGTTCGCTCAGGCTGACCTCACGGATGTCTACCCCGTCGATCGAAATGTCGCCTTCGCTGACGTCATAAAAACGGGGGATTAGATTGACAATCGTCGATTTACCCGATCCGGTCGTGCCGATGATCGCGGTGGTTTGGCCGCACTGCATGGTGAAGTTGAGGTTGTGGAGCACATACTCTTCGGCGTCCGGGTAGCGGAAGGACACGTTGCGAAATTCGATCCGCCCGCAAAACGGCTGCGGGAAGGATTTTGGCTGGGGCGCATCCTGGATGGTCAGCGGGGTTTCGAGCACATCGGCGACGCGGTTTGCCGAAACGTCGGCGCGCGGCAGCAAAATGAATAGGAACGACAACATCATAAAGGCAAACACAATCTGCATGGCGTACTGCATGAAAGCCATCATGTCGCCCACCTGCATGGTTGCCTGCGCCACTTGCCCCGCGCCAACCCAGATGATCAATACCGAAATGCCGTTGAGGATGATCATCATGAACGGCATGACCACCACAAAAACCCGGTTGATGAACAGACTGGTCTGGGTCAGGTCGCGGTTCGCCTGCTCGAAGCGCGCCTCCTCATACTTCTGGCGGTTGAAGGCGCGAATCACCATCATGCCGATCAGGTTTTCACGCCCGATCAGGTTCAGCCGGTCGACCAGCGATTGGATGATTTTGAATTTGGGAACCGCGATGACAAAGACGACCGCAATCAAACCGACCAGGCTGATCACCGCCAGCGCGATGATCCACCACATCGAGGCGCTCTTGTTGACCGCGTGGATGATCCCGCCGATGCCGATGATCGGCGCGTAGAAAACCATGCGGATCAGGATGATCATCACCGACTGGATCTGGGTGATGTCATTGGTCGAGCGGGTAATCAACGACGCGGTGGAGAATTTTTCGATCTCGGCGCTGGAAAAGCGCATTACTCGCTCGAACAGCAAATGGCGCAAATTCTGCGCCAGTCCGGCTGCCACCCGGGCAGCCAGGTAGCCGACCAGGATGATCGCCGCCGCCGAGAGCAGGGCAAGCAGCAGCATTTGTCCGCCGACCTGTAAAATATATTGATTCTGGATCTGGGCGGTATCCATCCCCAGCGCCTGGTATTCCGATTTAACAACGCGGGCAGCCGCCTGCCGGATGGCGCCCTCGCCGCCCATCGCGGCAAAGCGCTGCTCGATGGCATCCCGCATCTGATCACGCTGCGCCTGGGGCAGATTGTTGAGCAAGGCAAATAAATCCATGCCCGCCGGCAGCTGCGCAGGGTCAAAACTCGCGCCCGGCAGCAGGTTTTGCGCCTGCTCCGGGTTGGCAACGACCTGCTCAATGCCCGATACGATCAGCAGTCCTTTTGCCATCAGCGCTTGCAACGGGTCGATCACCGCCGCATCCCGGCTGACCAGCACGTAAATGGCGGTGTCTGCCAGCGCAGGGTAACTTTTCAGCAGGCTGGTGTAATCCGCGGCGGACGAATCCACCCGCCGGTACGCCGAGCGCACTTGCGCCTGTTCCTGCGGCGAAAGGAACAGCAACACCTGTTCAAAGGTCTGCGAGCGGATTGCCTGCGGGACGCTGTTTTCCACCCCGCCCTGCTGGATGCCCACATCGACGATCCGCGACATGTAATCGGGCAGCGCCAGGTCCGCGTTTGCCTGCACAAAGAGCAGCACAATGGACAATATCAACGGCAGCTTAAACGGTTTGAGATACCGAAGAATACGTAACATACACCGGACTCCGGGTTATCGATGAAAAAACGGCTCAAGCCGGTTCGATTTGCTCGAGTTTTTCGAGCAGCAGCGTGAAGGATTGAGTGACCTGCTCCATTTCCGCTAGCGAGAGATGCTCTGTCAGATCATGCATCCAGTGTTGGCGAGCCACCACGCTGTCGTGGATAATCTGCCGGCCGCGTTCGGTCAGCAGGATTTTTTTGTTGCGCCGGTCGACCGGGTTTTCGTGGCGGGCGATCAATCCCTGCTGCACCAGCCGGTCGAGCAGCTGGCTGGAAGCAGCGTTGGTAACCCCCAACTCCTCGCTGATTTCGGAAATATTGCATTCCTGTTTGAAATGAATATGGCGCAGGGCTACCATTTGGGTCATGGTCAAACCCTGCTCTTTGGCGTACTGCCAGAAAGAGCGCATCGAGCGCCCCATGAACTGTCCCATGGTTTTCTCGCACACGTCCAGAAATCGATCTTTCATTTCGATCATACGGTTTAGCCTTTGCAATTATTAATTGACATTGAATATTAATCCCGTTTGAGAATTTGTCAAGGGGAAAACGGAATTTTTTCGCGTCCAATCTTGACGCGCGCCGCTTTATCCGGGATAATGGAATGGATCTTTCTCTCGATTCACGTTATCCCAGCAGGTTTCAGTTTTCATCATCCGGTGTCGCAGCACCGGAAACAGTCCATATATCTTCGCGTTGTCATCGATTGTCAGGATGAGTGCAGTGAGCCCTCTGAGCGATTCTGAACTGCAAGCGATTGTCCGCCGTGTCGTTCAAAACACGCTGGGCGGGCATACCAGCCCGCCGCCCGCTCCTGCCGAATCAACCGGCGGGGCGCAACCCGGGCTAGAGCAAACCGTAGCCATAGGCGGCGATCATGGCGGCTTTGAGTTGAAAGAAACTCTAAAAAAAGACCTGGCAGAATGGGGATACACGGTGATCGATGCCGGCACGCACAGTAAAGAGGCGGTCGATTACCCCGATATTGCCCACGCGGTTGCCGGTCTGGTCGCCGGCGGCAAAGCCGGGCGGGGGGTGATCATCGACGGCGCCGGGATCGGCTCCTGCATGGTTGCCAACAAAGTCCCCGGCGTGCGGGCTGCCCTGGCGTACGATCATGCCTCGGCAGTTAACAGCCGTGAGCATAACGATGCCAATGTGCTCACCCTCGGCGCGGGTTTGATCGGCGTCAATCTCGCCCGCCAGATTCTCAAAACCTGGCTGGCAACCGCCTTCGGCGGCGGACGGCACGCCCGCCGGGTGGAAAAAATCAGCGCGGTCGAACAACAATACCTCAAGGGAGCCTGATCGTATGAGTCCAGACAACAAAACGGTTGAAACGCTGGTCGAAATCATCACCCGCGAAGTGCTGGTGGCCATGCTGGAATACGAGCAGAGCAAAGCCTCCGCTACCGGTGAATGCAAATTCGCCTGCGCGGAAGGGGTTTGCGTGCGCACCTGTTTCGACCGCGCCGGGCAGGTGATCAGCGCCGGCGCCGACCGGTTGACTTCCAGCCTGGGCGGCATTCCGCAGGATTTGAAAATCGCCGCAATGATCGACCACACCCTGCTCAAGCCGGACGCCACGCCCGACCAGATCGCCCAACTGTGTTTCGAAGCGCGCAAATACGACTTTGCCTCGGTTTGCGTCAACCCCACCTGGGTGGATTTGTGCGCCAAATTGCTGCAAGGTTCCCCGGTCAAGGTCTGCACGGTGATCGGCTTTCCGCTCGGCGCTTCCGCTCCGGAAGTCAAGGTGTACGAAACCAATCACGCCCTGGACCAGGGCGCCACCGAGATCGACATGGTGATCAACATCGGCGCCCTCAAGGCGCGCGACCTCGA
>JBBIQB010000069.1:15134-16257 GCA_037442545.1 Bellilinea sp. | reverse complement strand
GGGACAATCTTATTATTGACAAAAATAGTTGTATTAATTCGATTTGTCTTTATAATAAAAACGGACATTGGTATAGACAATTGCTCTTTCAGGCGCGCTGCGGATGTCCCTGCGAGGCAATTGACTGTGCCCAATCCTTACCCGTATTGCCTTCAATTCTTAAGAAAATTATCAAAACTGTTGGTGCGTCGCACATTTTTTTGTGATTTAATGGTCCTGTGCAGCTAGCCAATTCATCCCGGTTTATTGGAATTAATTGTGGATTTTTCGATTTTTTTGACCCTTTCTCAAAACATTGCACTGCTGTTAGCCACGCTGCTCAGCTTTGATGTGCTTATCCGCCAGAATAACTCCATACGCGCAATGCTGCCGCGCCGTTTACTGGTTGGCTTGTTCCTCGGCGCGGTGGGCATTTTGTTGATCGCCACCCCGTGGACCTTTACAGAGGGGATCATCTTCGACACGCGCTCGGTGCTGCTCAGCATCAGCGGGTTGTATTTTGGCAGCCTGCCAACTGTGCTCGCTATGCTGGTCACCGCGGCATACCGCTTGTGGCTGGGCGGCGACGCCGCACCGACCGGCGCGCTGGTCATCCTTGCCACCGGCTGCCTGGGGCTGATCTGGCGGCATGCCCGCCGCCGCCAGTTGGAGCAAATGCCGCTGTGGGAAGTGTACCTGTTCGGGTTGGCAGTCAGTCTGATGATGCTGGGGTTGATGTTCACCCTGCCGCTGCCCACCGCCCTGGCGGTGCTGCGCGCCATCAGCCTGCCGGTGCTGTTAATCTATCCGCTTGGCACGGTAGCGCTGGGGGTGTTGCTGACCAACCGCCTGCGCCGCGAACGCCTGCGCCGTGAAAATCAGCAGCAGGTCGAGTACCTGAACCAGACGGTCAAATTCTTCCAGGGCAGTTATCCAACCCAGGAGCAGTTCCTTGATGCCGCGCTGCAGCAAGCCCTGAAAATAACCGCCAGCCAAACCGGATACATCTTGCTATACGATCACGAGAAGGGTGACCAACCCGTGACGGTTTTTTCCCAGGCTGCCCGCGCCTGGCTTCCGGCGGCAGATGCGCCGCAATGCCTCGACCTGTTGAGCGGCGGGCTATGGGCAGAGGTCGTCCGCC
>JBBIQB010000069.1:0-15124 GCA_037442545.1 Bellilinea sp. | reverse complement strand
ATACTGATCAATGATTTCCAGCGCGAATATCCGTCAGTATGGCGGGAGGATGGGCTAAAAAAAGACTACCCACCGGGGGGCACCCCCCCCACCTGTTTTTTGAGCGTTCCGCTGTTGGACGGCGAACGGGTCACGGCAGCGATTGGGGTAATCAATGCCGAAGATGCGTACACCCAGCAGGACATACTGCGGCTGAGCCTGTTCATGGACGGGGTATGGAAAGGCGCGCGCCGTTACGAGATGGAGGAGCACGTTCGTCTGCAAGCCGCCGCGCTGGAGAGCGCCGCCAACACGGTGGTGATCACCGACAGGCAGGGCAACATCGAGTGGGTCAATCCGGCCTTCACCCGCAGCACCGGTTACACCCTGGAGGAAGTGCTCGGCAAGAATCAACGCATACTGCAATCCCGACAGCACAACCGCGCCTTTTACCACGACCTGTGGACAACCATTCTGGCGGGCGAGGTCTGGCACGGCGAGATGGTCAACCGGCGCAAGGATGGCAGTTGGATCATTGAAGAGCAAGTCATCACCCCGCTGAGCGACAGCAAGGGGGAGATCAGCCATTTCATCGCCATCAAACAGGACATCACCGCCCGCCGTCAGGCGGAGGAAGCCGCGCGCGAATCGGAGCACCGCTTTCAGATCATTGCCGACAGCGCCCCGGTGATGATCTGGATGACCGATACCGGTGGATCGGTGGTGTATTTCAACCGCACCTGGCAGGATTTTACCGGGCGCACTCCCGACCAGGATCTGCTCTACGGCTGGTTGGAATTGCTGCATTCCGACGATTACGAACGAATCAAGGCAGAATACCGGCAGTACATCGAAGCCCAACAAGCCTACACAATGGAATACCGTCTACGCCGCGCCGATGGCGAATACCGCTGGATGCGCGAGACGGGCGCACCGCGCTTTTCCTCGACCGGAAAATTCCTCGGCTTTGTCGGCACCTGTTTCGATTTCACCAAGCAGCGCCAGCACGAACGCCTGTTGGAGACGATTGCCAGCATCAGCCAGGCGCTCACCCGCTCGGTCAACGCCGAATCGGTGTATACCAACCTGCTCGACGAGGTGATGCGCCTGCTGGACGTGGAAGCCGCAGCGGTCGAACTGATTACCCCCGAAGAAGGGCGCATGATCACCGCCGCCGCCGCGGGCATCTGGCACGCGCTCAGCGCCAGCCCGGTTTCACCGGTTGGGGCAGTCACCGCGCGCGTGCTGGCGGACGGCAAGCCCTACCTGAACAACGACCTGACTTCCCGCCCGGACCTGTTCCGCGCCGACCTGTGCGAGGAATGCCGGGCGGCGGCTTCAGCGCCGCTGGAAGTCGATTACCAGAGCCTGGGGGTGCTATCGATTGGCAGCCTGCGCCCGATCCCGCCGGAGAAGCTGGATCTGCTGGCAGCCGTGGCGGAGGTAGCCGCCGGGGTGATCTACCGCGACGAGCTGTACCAGCGCATTGAGCGCAATGTTTCGCGGCTGGGCGCGCTGCGCATTATCGATAGTTCGATTATCGAAGGGCTGGAATTCAAAAAGGTCATGCGCGTCATCCTGGAGCAGACCGCTCACCAGATGCGCGCCGATGCCGCCACGATTTTCCTGTTCAATCCGCGCACTTCGACCCTGGAATACACCGCCGACTACGGTTTTTGGACGCGCAAGATCGAGCGCGTGTTGACGCGCCTGGGCGAAAGTCACGCCGGGCAGGCGGCGCTCAAGCGCAGCACGCTGGTATTCAACCGCCTGGATGAACACCGCGCCAACCTTAAGCCGTTCCTGCTGGACGAGGAGAAATTCGTCACCCAGGTGGTCTCGCCGCTGATTGCCAAGGGTGAACTGATTGGCGTGATGGAGATGTTCTTACGCTCCGACTTTCAGCCCGGCGTGGACTGGCTGGCGGATTTACAAGTGTTTGCCAACCAGGCTGCCATCGCGGTGAGCAGCATCCTCAATTCCGAAGCCTTGCAACAGTCCAACCGCGAATTGAACGTCGCCTACGAAGCCACCATCGAGGGCTGGTCGCGGGCGATGGACCTGCGCGACAAGGAGACCGAGAATCACACCCTGCGCGTGACCGATTTGACCCTCAAGCTGGCGCAAATGATGGGTTTCCGCGACGAGGAATTGATTCACCTGCGCCGCGGCGCGCTGCTGCACGATATTGGCAAGTTGGGCGTGCCGGATTCGATCCTGCTTAAAGAGGGACCCCTCACCCCGCAGGAATGGGAGCAAATGCGCCGCCACCCGCTGTTCGCCTATGAAATGCTCTACCCGATCGAGTACCTGCGCCCGGCAATTCACATTCCGTACAGTCACCATGAGAAGTGGGATGGCACGGGCTACCCGCGCGGCTTGCGCGGCGAGGAGATTCCGCTCGAGGCGCGCATTTTCGCGGTGGTGGACGTTTTCGACGCGCTGACCTCCGACCGCCCCTACCGTCCGGCGTGGACGGTAGCGCAGGCGCTGGCGTACATCCGCGAACAATCCGGCTGGCACTTCGACCCGCTGGTGGTGGAGGCATTCCTGCACCTGAATAACCCGTGAATCCGCGGCTTACAATTTTATTATCTCGTTTTGGTTTGTTTTCGGTTATTATAAGAATCGTGCGCAAAGCGGATTTTCCATTCCTGCCCGATTTACTTACCCTCGCCCTGCGCTGGTTGGCGCTGGTTGCCCTGGTCGCGGCGCAAGCTCTGGCGGAGGCGCCCGCGCCCGGCTTTTTGCTGGCGCTGGCTGCTGCTTCCGGCTGGAACCTGTTCCTCTCCATTCTGGCAGTTGCCAACAACCGCCTGCCCGCCCATCGCCCGTTAAGCATCGCGGTTGACCTGTTGTTCAGCGGCGTGTTCTTCTACACCAGCGGCGGGCTGGGCGGCGTGCTCGCCTGGGCGGGCGTGCTGGCAATTCTTTCCGGGGCAATGTATTACGAATGGCGCGGCGCGCTGGTCAGCACTGTACTGGTCACCCTGCTGGAAGGCGGGCTGGCGGTATGGATGATCGGCGCCGGTGGATTGTCCACCTACCTGCTGCCGGCGGGCGTCCTGATTGGGTTGAACCTGGCTGCCGGGGCAGCGCTGGGCATGCTCAGCCGGCGGGTGATGCGCCTGCTGCGCCAGCGCTACCGCAGTCTGCTGGCACTGCGCGAGGAAACCGAGCGCACCGCCCAAATCAAGGAGCGCAAACGGCTGCAGATCTTCTATTCGATGGTCGAAACGCTCAGCGCGACCCTCAACTACGAAGTGGTGCTGGACAGCGCGCTCAATCTGAGCATCAGCGCGCTGGGCGAGGAAAACGAGAGCACCCGCCTGGTGAGCGCAGTGCTGCTGTTCGAAAACGACCGCCTGGTGACCGCCGAGGCGCGCGGGCTGTCCCCCGCCGACCGCCGGGTGATCTTCCACGGCGAAAAAGGCGTGCTGGCGGATGCGCTCAAATCCGGTCAGGCGCAGTTGATTATCAACCCGTCCGGCGACCCCGAACTGGGGCGGCTGCTGGCGCTGCAATCCTGCCGCGCCGCGCTTTGCCTGCCGCTGCGACGCGGGTTGGATGCCTACGGACTGCTGCTGTTTGCCTACCCCGATCCGGCTTTCTTTACCCCCGAACGGCGCGATCTACTCGAAATGATCGGACATCAGGTGGTGGTCTCCATCCAAAACGCGCGTCTGTTCCAGGAGGTGAGGCAGGAGAAGGATCGCATCCTGACTGCCCAGGAAGAAACCCGCCGGAAATTAGCCCGCGACCTGCACGACGGTCCCACCCAGTTGGTGGCTGGGATTGCCATGCGCCTGCAGGTGGCTGAACGCCTGCTGAAGCACCGTCCGGCTGAGGTGTCCGAGGAATTGAAGCGCATCGAGGAACTTGCCCGCCGCGCCACCCAGGAAATCCGCCACATGCTGTTCACCCTGCGCCCGCTGGCGCTCGAGTCAGAAGGATTGGTGTGCGCGCTGGAGCAAATGTCTGATAAAATGAAAGATACCTTTCAGCAGAACGTGGCGTTGGAACTTGACCCGCAGGCGGTTCAATTGTTGGATCTCAACCGGCAAAGCGTGGTCTTCTATCTGGTCGAGGAAGCAGTCAACAACGCCCGCAAACACGCCCAGGCAAGTCTGATCCGCGTCCGCCTGCGCCCAATTGCGGAAGATACCGCCATGTTGCTGCTGGAAATTGCCGACAACGGCAAAGGCTTCGATGTCGCCGGCGTCAACCACTCGTACGAGAAACGCGGCAGCCTGGGAATGGTCAACCTGCGCGAGCGGGTGGAGATGATCAACGCTGCGCTGCGCATTCAGTCCGCGCCCGGCAAGGGCACACGGGTACAGGTGATTATCCCGCTGGATGACGGAGCGGTCGACCGCCTGCAGCGCGGGTTGGCGCGCAACCCCAGCCCCAATTGATTTGTTTGGCATAGGACGCACGCACATGCCCTTGACAGCCGGTATTTCCTATACCCTGTATGCGGGGGGTGAAACCAACCAAAAACCCGTCATCTTGATCCACGGCGCGGGCGGCAGCCATTTGGACTGGCACGCCAAATTTCGCCGCCTCAAGGATCATAGCGTCTACGCCATCGATCTGCCCGGGCACGGGCGTTCAACTGCGCCCGCCTGCCAGTCGGTGGCTGCCTACGCCGAGGCGCTGCTCGAATTTCTGGCAGCCCTGGGGCGCTTCCAGGCAGTATTTGTCGGGCATTCGCTCGGCGCGGCGGTTGCCCTGCACCTGGCACTGGAATACCCGCAGCACGTCAGCGGGCTGGGGTTGTTTTCTGCCGCCGCCTGGTTCGATGTGCCGCCCATCCTGGTCGAGTACCTGAGCAACACCGCCTCGGCGCCGCTCGGCATCCGCCTGATTGCCGAACGCCTGCGCAGCAGCACTCCCAATGCCGCCCTGGCGGCGCGCAGCCTGCATGCGCTCAAAGCCGTGCGCAGCAGCGTGCTGTACGGCGACTGGTTGGCATGCGCGCGCTTCGACATCCGCGAGCAAGCCGCCCGCGTGCAGTGCCCGGCGTACCTGGCTTGCGGTGCGCAAGACCGCCTGACCCCGCCCACCCAGTCGCGCTTCCTGGCAGCACACCTGCCGCTGGCGCGCCTGGACGTGCTGCCGGGCGCCGGCCACCTGCTGACGCTGGAACAGCCCGCGCTGCTGGCGGCGCGCCTGCGCGACTTCCTCGCCAGCCTGACGGATTTCCCCGCCAGCCGCAGCCTACCGCTGGATGTGCGCAAAAAAGATGCCGCCAAGTCGGAGGACGACTAGGCACAGCATCCAATCGCTCGCTGCGCGCCCGCGTCCTTTTCCGCCCCTGCCCGCCGCCTCACCGGGCTGCTTTTTCTGCTTGTGCCGGCGCAGTGCGCGGACGGGCGGCGCGGGTGATGGTGATCAGCGCCACCGCGCCGAGAATGATCAGCGCGGCAACGATCATCCGTCCAGTGACCACCTCGTGGGCGATCAGCGCGCCGAGGAACAGCGCCACCACCGGATTGACGTAGGCATAGGTCGAAACCAGCGTGATCGGCGCAGTACGCAGCAGCCAGGTGTACGACGCGAACCCGATCAGCGAGCCGAAAAAGATCAGGTAGAGCAGCCCAATCAGCGACGATTGGCTGACTGCCGCCAGATCCAACTGGCGCCACTCGCCCGCCAGGGTAGCCACCAGGAAAAGCCCCAGCCCGCCGGAGAGCATCTCCATGCCGGTGCCCAGCAGCGGCGAGGCAGGCAGCTGCGCGCCGCGGTTGTAGACCGAGCCCAGCGCCCACAACAACGAGCCGAGCAGCAACGCCCCCGCCCCCAACAGATTGACCTGCCCCGCGCCGCTCAGTTGACCGGGTCCCACCAGCAGGGCGATGCCGCCAAAACCAGCCGCCAGCCCCAACACCGCCAGCGCGCCCGGGCGGTTGCCGCCGGTGCGGTAGTAACCGCTGACCAGGTCGATCAGCATGATCCACAACGGCACCGAGCCCACCAACAGCGAGGTGATGCCGGACGGCACCAGCCGCTCCGACCAGGATACCAACCCGTTGCCGCCGGTCAGCAGCAGCACGCCGATGAGGGCTGCCGAGCGCCAGTGCACCCCGGAAGGACGCGGGTCGCCCGCCAGACGCCGCCAGGAGTACAGGATCAGTCCGGCGGTGAAGTTGCGCACCGCCGCCATGAGAAACGGCGGGATGGTCTCAACGGCAAATTGGATTGCCAGGTAGGTGGAACCCCAAATGACGTAGATGCTGAGCATTCCCGCCCAAATTGCCAGCGGACGGGTGGTCTTGGCGTTGGAATTGAGCATGATACGACCTCGGTCGAAAAGCCGGCAGCCGCCCCGCCCTTTCCAGGCGGAGAAACTGCCGGAAAATTGTCAATACCGGCTGATTGTATCACCAACCGGGTCTGGCAACCGGCTCAGATCTCCCAATCCGGGGCGGGCTGGCGGCGCGGGTCGGCTTCCAGCGCCAGGGAGAGATTGTCGCGGCGGGCAAATTCCCAGCCCAGCAGCGCCTTCTTGCGCGCGCTGCCGTAGCGGTAACTGCCCAGGTCGCCGTCCTTGCGGATCACCCGGTGGCAGGGAATCAGCACGGCGATGGGGTTGCTGCCCACTGCCTGCCCTACCGCGCGCGAAGCGCCCGGCAAGCCAATCGCCACGGCGATTTCCTGGTACGTCACCACCGAGCCTGCGGGGATGCGCAGCAACGCTTCCCACACCTTGATCTGGAAATTGGTGCCGTTGAGCAGCAGCGGCAGCGACCGTTCCGGCTGGGCGGTGGGGAAGAAAACGCCCCGCGCCGCCGGGGCAGTGGCGGCGGCGTCCTCGATCAGGGCGGCGCGCCGCCAGGTGGCGCGCAGTTCACGCAGCGCCGCCTGGCGCCCGCCTTCGACAAACGAGAACCAGCACACCCCACGCTCGCTAACCGCCAGCAGGCACTCGCCGAAGGGGGTAGGGTGAAAGCCATAGCGCAGGGTCAACCCGCTGCCGCCGCTCTTGTACTCACCCGGAGTGACCGCCTCGCAGGCGACGAACAGGTCGTGCAGCCGCCCCGGACTGGACAGCCCGCTGGCGTAGGTGGTCTCCAGCAGACCAGCGTGCTGGCGCAGCAGCGCCTTGGCGTGTTCCTTGGTCAGGTACTGCAAAAAGCGCTTGGGGCTGATGCCCACCCAGCGGGTGAAAAGCCGCTGGAAGTGAAATTCGCTCAACCCCACGCTCTGCGCGGCGGCTTTCAGGTCGGGCTGGTCGAGGTAATTGTGCTCCAGGAAGCGGATTGCCTGTTCGATGCGCGCGTAATCCTCCAACCAGTCCGGGGATGGATTGTTGTCCCATTCCATGTCGTCCTCCAAGGTTGCTTTTGGTTATATCACAATCGTTGACCTGATTTTAGGACGTTCTGCCAATCAAAGCCACCCGATTCTTGCTCAATTGATTCGGGGGTTGTGGCATCGTGAGGCAAACAAAGTGCAGAAGCGCAAATTCTGATATGATATGTTGCATCATGCGCGTATTGAGAATTTACCTGGAGTACTTCGTTTCGACCCTGTTGTGGGCATTTTTCAACCCTTTTGGGCTGTGGCAGATGTTTGCCCAGAACCTTGGACAAATTGCCGCAATTGCGCGCAGCCTGCGCCAGCAGGATGAACCGGATGACCCGCCGGTCACCCTGTGCCTGCCGGTGGATGGCTGGTGGAAGGTGCACAACGGCGGAATGACCCGCGCGGTTTCCCATTCCTGGGATATCATCGCCCAACGGTATGCGTACGACTTCCTGATCGTGGACGATATGGATATCTCGTTCCACGACGATCCGCGCCGCCCACAAAATTATTACGCCTTTGGAAAAGCGGTGCTGGCAGGCGGGAATGGAGAGGTGGTTGCGGTGCGCACCGACTTGCGCGACCACCCCCGGGCGGGCAGCGGCTGGATCGACTGGCGCACCGCGGATATCCGCGGCAATTACGTCATCATCCGTCACGGCCAGCGGCAGTACAGCCTGTACGCGCATTTGCAGGCGGGCAGCGTTTGCGTGCGTCCCGGCGAATGGGTGAAAGCAGGGCAAGTGATTGGAAAATGCGGAAATTCGGGCCATTCCACCGAGCCGCACTTGCATTTTCAGCTGCAGGATCGGGCAGATTTTTTCACCGCTGTCGGTTTGCCGGTGCTGTTCGGCGGGTTCGAGCGAAAACAAACGGCGGCAACGGAATACGTCCGGTTGGGCGTGGCGGAGCGCGGCGATCAGGTGCGCAACGTGGATATCGGGCGGGAGGATGGGCGGGTCGAGACTGCCGTGCAGGTCAAGCCTGCCACCGCTGACCTGATTTGGAGCATGGTGTCTTTTTTGTTGACGCTGCTAGGATTGGGATTTTTCCTGTTCTGGATCGTCCGGCTGGTCGCCAGCCTGTTTGGATAGAACAATCCCGCCGGGTGCAGGCGGGGCGCCCCGCGCGTACCCTTTTACATACCCTGAAGGGTACGCCCCCTCCGTTTACATCGTCGCCAGCACGGCAATTTGCCTCCTTTTGTCAAACGCCTGCTGGCTGCCTACGCCTGCAAACGCAGCCGGTGAGTTATATCCGCTTCTCAGGTCGGCGCGCGTCCAGCCGGCGGGGAACCAAACCGGTCCGGGTTTCGTCTTATGTCAAGTGATTTGCCTTATTCGGGAGTAAAGAAGATGAAACCCATGAAATTGTTGTTTTCGCTCAGCCTGATCGTCGTTCTGGCTGCCTGTAACCTGCCCGGCGGCGCCGCCCCCACCGAGGATATCGCCGGCACACTGGAAGCCGCCCGCACCCAGGCGGTGCAGACGGCGATTGCCTCGCTGCCGACTGTGGTCATCTCCACCCCGGTGCAACTGCCCACCAACACCCCGGCGGTACATTCCCCCACCCCGCCACCCACCGCCACCCCCACCCAGCTCGCGCCGACGGCAACGCCGCCCGCTGCCACCCCCACCGCGGCTGCCACGCTCGACTCTGCCAAGCTGTCGATTGCCATCGTCGGGGTGGATAAGAATCGCGTCATCACTGTCCAGGCGCAGGACTTCCCCGCCAACCAAACCTTCAAGATCCGCGTGGGACCCTTCGTCGGCTTCTTCAAGAACTTCGTCGAGACCGGCACAATCAACTCCGGCAACGGCGGCAACTTCAAGTTCAATGTGAACCTGCCCTCCGAAGTGCGCGATGTGGACAAGATCACCGTGCGTCTCGATAGCACCTCCACCGGCGTGTATGCCTACAACGTCTTCACCAACACTACCAGCGGCTCGATCGCCGCCACCGCCACCCCCTCCACAACCACCACCCCGGGTGCCGGCACTGCCTGCCAGGTTTCGGTCTCCCCCTCCGCCTCGCAGACACTGAAAACGCGCGAGGACTTCGACGCCGTCTGGACGGTCAAGAACACCAGCAACCGCACCTGGGAAGCCGCCTCGGTGGACTACAAATACACCAGCGGGACTGAGATGCAGAAGTTCGCCAAGGCATTCGACCTCAAACAATCGGTCAAGTCCGGCGAGTCGATCAAGATCACTGTGGACATGCTCACCCCGGACAAAGCCGGCACCTACACCACTATCTGGTCGATCGTCGAAGGCAGCACCGTCCTGTGCTCCCTGCCGCTGACCGTCACCGTCAAATAATCAAACCCTGCTCCAAACCGGGTACTCTCCGCCAGCGCGCTATTTCGGCGCGCTGGCATTTTCGTTCCAATTCCGCGCCGGAATCACACCGGCAAGTGCTGCACACCCGCAAAAATCAGCGTACAATTATTGTCTGCACAATTTTTCTCAGGAGAGGAAGCCATGCAAGCGCTGAAGGATCGTATTCTCAAAGAAGGTAAAAATTTAGGCGGCGGGATTCTCAAGGTGGATAATTTCATCAACCATCAGGTCGACCCGGCGCTGATGGACACCTGCGGGCAGGAACTGGCAAAGCAGTTCGCCCCCGTCGGCGCCACCCGCGTGCTGACCGCCGAGATTTCCGGCATTGCCCCGGCGTTGATGACCGCCCGCTACCTGGGCATTCCGGTGGTCTATGCGCGCAAGTCCAAGCCGATCACCATGCCCGACCAGGTCTACCTGACCATCGCCCCGTCGCACACCCGCGGACGCCCGGTGGAGCTAATCGTTTCGCCCGAATTCCTGGCTACCGGCGAACGCGTGCTGATCATCGACGACTTCCTCGCGTCCGGCGCCACCATCCTCGGGCTGGTGCGCCTGACCCAAGCCGCCGGCGCCAGCCTGGTTGGCATTGGCGCGCTGATCGAAAAATCCTTCGAAGGCGGCCGCGATGCACTCGCCTTCCTTAAAGTTCCGGTTGTTTCGCTGGCGTGTATCGTCTCGATGATGGACGGCAAAATCGTCTTCGCCCCATGACCGATGCCATCGCCGTTCTCGATTTCGGCTCGCAATACGCCCAACTGATCGCCCGCCGCGTGCGCGAGGCGCAGGTGTATTGCGAACTGTTCCCTTGGGATGCCGCCGCGCAGAGCGTGCTAGCCATCCAGCCGCGCGGGTTTATCCTCTCCGGCGGTCCCGCCTCGGTATACGAGCCCGGCGCGCCAGCCATTCCCGCCTATGTGCTCGAATCCGGGCTGCCCGTGCTGGGCATCTGCTACGGCATGCAAGCGCTGACCCATGCGCTGGGCGGCGCGGTCGCGCCTGCCAGCCAGCGCGAGTACGGACTTGCCCAGGTGGAGACCACCCACCCCACCCCGCTGCTGCCCGCCGGGTCACAGCCGGTGTGGATGTCGCACGGCGACCGCATCGAGACGCCGCCGCCCGGCTTTCAGGCGCTGGCTCGCAGCACCAACAGCCCGGTTGCCGCCATGGGCGACCCGGCGCGCGGCTGGTACGGCGTGCAGTTCCACCCCGAGGTGCACCACACCCCCGGCGGCGCGGATTTACTGCGCCGCTTCGCCGTCGAGATCTGTGCCTGCCGCCCCGACTGGACCCCCCAGGCGATCATCGGTGAAGCCATCCAGCGCATCCGCGCCCAGGTCGGCAGCCAGCGGGTGCTTTCGGCAGTCAGCGGCGGGGTCGATTCGAGCGTTGCCACCGCGCTGGTGCTGCACGCGGTGGGCAGCCAGCTGGCTGCCGTGTTCGTCGATACCGGCATGTTGCGCCAGGGCGAACGCGAGCAGGTCGAGCACGCCTTTCGCCGCGCGCTGGGCGAAAACCTGATCGTCGTCGACGCCGCGCAGCAATTTCTCGGCGCACTGCACGGCGTGGAGGAGCCGGAACACAAGCGCCGCATCATCGGCGAGACCTTCATCCGCATCTTCGAGCGCGAGGCACGCCGCCTGGGCGAGCTGCCCTTCCTGGTGCAGGGCACCATCTACCCGGACGTGATCGAATCCGCCGCGCCCGACCGCAGCAAAGCCCAGCGTATCAAAACCCACCACAACGTTGGCGGGCTGCCCGAAGACTTCGACTTCGCGCTGGTCGAGCCGCTGCGCTACCTGTTCAAGGACGAGGTGCGCGTCGTCGGCGAAGCGCTGGGTTTGCCCGAAGAATTGGTCTGGCGGCAGCCTTTCCCCGGCCCGGGGCTGGCGGTGCGCTGCCTGGGTGCAATCACGGCGGAACGGCTGGATCGTCTGCGCGCCGCGGACGCCATCTTCACCGGCGAACTGGCATCCGCCGGGCTGCTGGGACGCAGCACCCGCGCCGAACCACAGCGCATTTCGCAGGCGTTTGCTGTGTTGCTGCCGGTGCGCTCGGTGGGCGTTATGGGCGACCAACGCACCTACCAGGAGGCGCTTGCCCTGCGCGCCGTCACCACCCAGGACTTCATGACCGCCGACTGGGCAGCCCTGCCGCACGACCTGCTGGCGCGGGTCGCCAGCCGCATCGTCAACGAAGTGCCAGGCGTCAACCGCGTGGTGTACGACATCACCAGCAAGCCGCCCGCTACGATTGAATGGGAGTGAAACTCAGTACCAGACGCGGAACCACGACTGAGCGCGGGTTTCCTCGCCATTGGCAATTACCAGCACCTCGATGGTCACCACCTGGCGCGGCTGCAACTCACCCACCGGAAAGGTCAGCCTGGCGATCCCGTTCGCGTCGCTGCCCTGCAAACCGTACGCCACGCGCTGACCGTCGGGCAGGTTGACCGTCACCGTCACCGAAGCCCCGCTGACCGGCTTGCGGTAGCGGTCACGCACAATCACGTACAGGGTTTGCGTTTCCTGGGCGGCAACCAGCGGGCGGGCAACGAAGGCATGCGCCTGTGGGTAAATGGGCTGCCCGGGCGCCGCGCTGCCGCGCTGCTGGATGGCTTCCGCGTCGTACATCACCAGATCGAAGTGGCGCTTGCCCAGATCGGTCAGCACCACATGACTATCCGCATCCCGTTCGGGCTGCCATTCCATGCGCGCTTTTTCGAAATACTGCACATAGCGCCCTTCGCGGATTTCCAGATCGGAGATCGGGTTGCCAAAATGGACTGCCCCGTCATTGGCGTCGTAGAATTGCAGGAAAGCGTAGCACACGCTCTTACCAGTTGCCGCAAAGCGGCGGCAGGCAGGACCTTCACCAGGCACCGGCGCCAGCGGTCCGGGTCCAGGGTAGAGCAGTTCGCCCAGCGGCGCGACCACCACCTGTTCGCCTTGCGGCGTGCGCAGCAGGTCGAAGCGCGCCTTGCTGAAGTACTGCATGGTGGTGCGCATGCCCAGCGCGGAAATGCCTTCGAATTCCTGGGTTACCGGCAAGCCGTAGATTTCCAGCGGGTTGGGAACGCTGTTGTATTGCGCCAGAAATACGCCGCGCACGAAGAACCCGGTGCCGAAATCCTCCCCCTGCTCCGGCGTCTGGGCATAACCCACGCCAAGAGAAACGGAGAGCAGCGCAGCCATTGCCAGCAGGAAAATAAAACGGTTCATACCCCTCATATGGTCTTATTATAGCCCCATCCCTGCCGAAATGCAATTCGAATCGCCGGGCAATTTCGTGTATTCTTTTTAATTTTTGCATCCCCCGCCGGGCGTACCCTTCGACCTCGATCATTCCCTCGATCAACATTCCTGCGTAGTTGTCGCGAATCTCGCGCTCACCGGCGATCAGCGCCATTTGATCAGCCGCCCAGTCCGACTCGAACGGCAACTCGAAACACAGCCGGAAGGTGAGTTGACCGTCGCTCAGGTTGACCTGGCTGAGCTGCATGGCGGTATCGCCGGCTTGCGCGGAGAAACATGTATTGGTCTCCTTTTTTTTGAACCTCAAGAATTTTCGGATCGGTTGTTTGCGCCGATTTCTCAAGGAACGCAAGGCGAATAGACCATTGCGCTCAGTGGAGAATTGCTGACCAGACCGCAGGCATACCTCCCAGAACCACTCGTGCTATAACGCTGCATGGAATAAACCCTTTCACCATTTGCTGTTGGGGCAGGAGAAGCGGTGTAGTAATAATACTTAAGAGTTACAACCTGTTGACTCTGGATTTAGACCATTGCAGCCCGTTCCAGAACATGTTGCGGCACTAACGGTTAAGTGCACCATCCCCAATAGGAAGTACCGCCGGTCACCCCACCCACCAGTCTGCCTTCGGTTATCCAGGCGGCTCAACACACAATCATGCATGCCTGGCTGCCACTGGACAGCGACCCGGATAGAATCGTTCAGGCAGTGCACTACCTACTGAAAGGTAAAAATCGAATATTGTCTGACCACAGGACGCGGTATAATTAGGGCAACTCCCCGCTGAGAGGCAACTGGTATGAATGAACGAAAAATCCGCGTGCTGATCGCCAAGCCCGGCTTGGACGGGCACGACCGCGGCGCCAAAGTGGTCGCCCGCGCGCTGCGCGACGCCGGCATGGAGGTGATCTACACCGGCTTGCGCCAGACCCCTGAAATGATCGCCGAAGCCGCCCTGCAGGAGGATGTCGACGCTGTCGGACTGTCCATCCTCTCCGGTGCGCACATGGCGCTCGTCCCGCGCGTGCTGCATTTGCTGCGTGCCAATGGGCAGCACAGCGTGCATGTCTTCGTCGGCGGCATCATCCCCGCCGCGGACGTCCCCCGCCTGCTCGCCATGGGCGTGCGCGCAGTTTACGGTCCCGGCACCTCAACCGAGATGGTCGTCGCCGACCTGCGCCGGGCAATCCTGCAGCCCGATGGAGCCTGAAGCAGGCGCGGCATGCATCTGGCTGAAGAAGTCCGCCGTGGAAACCGCCTGGCGCTTGCCCGGCTGCTGACCCTGATCGAGAACGAGGACGCGCAGGGTCAGGCGGCTCTTGACCGGTTGTTTCCCCACAGCGGGCAGGCGCACTGGATCGGCGTGACCGGTCCGCCCGGCGCGGGCAAGTCCTCGCTGGTCAATCGCCTGGCGCGTGCTTTTCGCAACCCCGCGGATGCTTCACCCGCCCGCACCGTCGCCATCGTCGCCGTGGATCCGACCTCGCCGTTTACCGGCGGCGCGTTACTCGGCGACCGGGTGCGTATGCGCGACCTGAGCGGCGACGCGGGTATCTTCATCCGCTCGATGGCATCCCGCGGCGCGCTGGGCGGGCTGGCGCGCACCACTCCGGCGGTCGTCCAGGCTTTGGACAGCGCCGGCTTCGACCTCATCCTGATCGAGACGGTCGGTGCGGGTCAATCCGAGGTGGATATTGCCCGCCTCGCCCACACCACGCTGGTGGTCGAAGCCCCCGGCATGGGCGACGACATCCAGGCGATTAAAGCCGGCATTCTTGAAATCGCCGACATCCTGGTGCTCAACAAAGCCGATCTGCCGGGCGCCGAAAACGCCGCCCGTGCACTGCGCAGCATGCTGGAAATGGGCAGCTCGCAGCGCGGTGCCGTCAATTCCGCCTTGCTCGGTGCAGACCTGTTGTGGCAACCGCCGCTGGTGCTGACTGTTGCCAGCGAGGATCAGGGCACAGCCGGGCTGGTCGAGCACATCAATGCCCACGCCGTCTATTTGCGCCACAGCGGCGGCTGGCAGGCGCGCGACCTCAGCCGCCTGAATGCCCAATTGGAAGCGCTTGCCCAGCAAGCCCTGGTCGAGCGCTGGCGCGCCAGCCTGCCGGAAGGCGCGTACCAGCAAGCCCTGGAAAACCTGACCGCGCGGACTACGTCCCCTTACCAGGCGCTGCGCGCCCTGTTGCAGCAATCCGCCGGGGTCAAGCCTGCCCAATCGCACTACTCGGCGGGGT
>JBBIQB010000068.1:0-16611 GCA_037442545.1 Bellilinea sp. | reverse complement strand
GAAAGAATCTCGCCGAAAAGAAACGCAAAGAATACGTCCAGTTCCTGTTCCTCGTTCTGGTCGAGGTAGTTCAACAGCCATTCGCGCAGCTGGGTAAACGTATTGCCGATGGTGTAGGTGATGCGTTCCTGCATTTGAAATTGCTGGATGCCCTCGAACGGAAGCAGGGACAAGCCGTGTGCGTTGGGACGGTAGAGCATTTGAACCAGCAGGTCGGCGCGCACCAGATCGAGATCGGTGATGAAGTGAAGCAGCATGGCGCGGACTTCTTCCCGGCTGGGCATCATCTTCCATTGCGGGTGCGCCAGGCGCGCTGCAGTCAGCAGGCTGCGCGTGGACGGTTCGTCGTGCAGACTGCGCGAAGGGCGGTGCGAGCGAACGGGGATGCGCAGGCGGTTCAGCCGGTTCATCAGCGCGTGGCGGAGCGAATCGGAGACAAATGGCGCCAGAATGGCGATCTCGCCGGGTGGGACACCCCGCACATTCACCAGTTGTTCGACCTGTTCGCATACCTGCTCGATCATCTGCGGGTAGAACCGCGCGGCAAGATGGGTGTACGCCTGACGTATACCGGGGGTGATGTGCTCTTCGCGCAATTGGCGGTGAACCGCATGCAGCAGCGCCGCTCGAAATTCAACCACCGCTGGTGAGCTTACCTGCGAAGTGCCCCATTCGATCACCGTATCACAGTCCTGGCGCAGGTTGAGCGCGGATTGGGGATCCGCGCCGAGAAACAGGCGGTGACCGCCGCCATGATCGTCGATTAGCAGCGCCGAATCGAACACCGGCAGCCAATCGCGCACCAGATCGTGCGTGACCGGAACATCTTCCTCAATGTTGTCATAGATCAGGTGGCGAAAGCTGGTTTGCAAGTAATTGCGCACCAGGAAGGAATTCCACAAGTGATTGGCGAAGATTTCGATCTGCAGCGAGTAATCGAGCAGGTTGTTTTGCAGGCAGAAGGCGCGAAAAGTGTTGACGCATTCCTGCGCCTGATCGAACAGAATCAATTGCGAAGCCTGCCCGCCCCAGGCACGTTTGAGCCGCTCGCTGATATCCGCCGTGGAAAAGCCCACCAGCGCGGCTTTGTTGAGGTTGTCGATCAGCTGCGAATACAGCCGGTTGCGGTCGATCACCAACTGCTCGAAGTAACCCCGCTCGATGAACGGCTCGACCACCCTGGACATGTAGTATTGGGCGGTTTCCAGGGTGAGGAAGGAAGGGGATTGTTCCGGGTTGCTGAACCCAATTTCATCCCCGATGGCGGGCCAAAACAGTTGAATGGTGCGCTGCGCCAGACCACCCAGAGTGACCAGGGTTGGCAGACCGCCGGACGGAAGATCGGGCTGGCTGATCAATTGATCGTACGGTTGCGCCAGGGTGCGCTGCGGCAGCAGGATCAAAATCTGTTCGCCGGGGACGCCCTGTTCGAGCAGATAGCGCAGGCGCGCCACCCCCGCGGTGGTTTTACCACTGCCCGGCGTGCCTTCCAGGAAAATCCGCTGGCGAATGGGCTGGCGGGCGACCTCGATTTGGGCAGGGGTGAGGGCGGTCAGGTTCATTGCGCGGCAATGCCCGGCTAGTAGGATAGACCGGCTATAGCGTGCAGCACAGCGCGGGTGAGCAGGGCGTCATCGGCGGCGCGGTGGGCATTGGGCAGCGGAATTTTCATGCTCTGCCTGGCATCCTCCAATTTAACGAAGCGGTAAGTGCGGCGGACGGAGTCCCAATCGCCGCGCAGGGCGGCAAACAATTGCATCACATCCAACGCGGCAAGTGAATCCTTCCAGGGCAGGCGGTAAACCTCGTAGGATTGGCGCATCATGCGCAGGTCGAATTGGGCGTTGTAAAACCCGATCTTTCGGTTGATCACCTGCGCGCGCAGGGTTGCCCAAACAACCGGGAAGGAAGGGGCTGTTTCGACCATGTGATTGTCGATGCCGTGTATGCGGGTCAGCTCGGCGGGGATGGGGCGGGAGGGTTTGACCAGCGACTGGAACAGGATCGAACCATCGCTCTCGATGACCGCGATCTCGACGATTTCGGCAGTTTTGTCCAGCCCGGTGGTTTCGGTGTCGATGTACACCGGCTTTTCGGCAACCCACTGGCGTGCCTGGTTAATGATGCCTTGTTTGCGGGTGTCTGCGCTTGACTGCATTTCAATCCAATGTCCAGTAGGCAAATTCGTCCGCGTACACGGTGAAATTGGGGGTGCTTCGCGCGGCAATCATCATTCCATACGAACCCGGGCTGGTAAAGGTGGTGTCTTGGATCTCGCGGATTTTCACGCCGTTGACATACAACGTGTAGCGGTCACCGACAGCCATGACGCCGAGCCGGTTGGTTTGATTCGAACCGGTGCGGATGGCATCCGAAACGTTGCTGCCCTCTGCCAGGTTGACATACTGGCTGCCGTCCCAGTAACCAAACGCCCAATTGCCGTCGCAAGTGATCTGAAACCAGTATCCTTTGACGAAGTCCGGCGAGCGGAACATCAAACCGTAGGTATCCAATCCGCTGCATTCACCGGTGCGGGTGAGCGCCTCGATGTAGGCATCCTGCAATCGGGTGCCGCCGGTGCGCCAGCCGCGGAAACCGGTGGCGTAGCGGCTGGTGAGCACCAGCGAGCCGCTTTCCACCTGGATGAAGGTGAAATCATCGTCATAGGCTTGACTCTCCAATCCAAACGACCTGCCGCTGTCGAGAGTGTCGACAAAGGTTGGGTTTCCCAACGTCTGGCGCGGATCTCCTGTCGGGATGGTTGCGGTCAGGGTTGGCTGTGAGGTAGGGGTGGCTTGCGTGGGGGTTGGCGAGGGTTCGAGTGTGGTGATTGGTTGGGTTGGCGTACTTTCCACCACCTGTGTGGGTTGACTGGTCAAAATCGCGGCAACCTGGGTAGCCACGACATCCGGCGTGGGCTGCGGGGTTGCGCCGCTGGGCAGGTTGCAACCGGTTATCAGCAGGCTGATGACAAGGGTGAAGATAATTATCCGAAACATGGTAATATCCTGGGTTGGATCGAACATTCTGATGCTCTTCGTTCGTTGGCAAAGTCGTTGCAACGACTTTACTTTGATTATAATCGGAAAGACCGCCTGCCACAATTAATTCGAACGAATTTTCCATGCCAGTGATTGCCTTTTATAAACCCTATGGCGTATTGACTGCCTTCCGCGATGCAGAGGGACGTCCAACTTTGAAGGATTTCATATCCCTGGCGGATGTGTATCCGGCAGGCAGGCTGGATTATGATAGTGAAGGATTGCTGCTGCTGAGCGATGATGGCCGGCTGATCCACGCCCTGACCAGCCCCGATCATCGGGTGGAAAAAACCTACCTGGTGCAGGTGGAAGGGATCGTGACCGCCCAGGCTCTGGCAGCCTTGCAGCGCGGGGTGGTGATTAAAGGCGAAAAAACCCGGCGCTGTCAAGCCATCGTCATTCCGCCGCCCGACCTGCCGCCACGCTCCAAGCCGGTTAGCGCACACCACCCAACCAGCTGGCTGCGGCTGGTTTTACGGGAAGGGCGCAAGCGCCAGATCCGCCACATGACAGCTGCGGTTGGATTTCCCACCCTGCGGCTGGTGCGGGTTGCCATTGGCAACATCACCCTGGATGGTTTGCGGCCCGGTGAATGGCGCGAACTGACCGCCAGCGAGCTGCGCCAATTGAAGGACAGCCAGCACATGGCGCGGCGTGTATAATTATTGTCAATTCGTTTTACCTGAGCGCCTTTCCGCCGATTAATGAAAACGCACATCATCCGCCTGGAAAGTTACGATGATTTCATCTCGATTCGCGACAAAATGTCGTGGAGCAAAGCCGCGCGGATACTGCTGGTATTCCCCCGCCGCCGTCCTCCGCAGCTGGAACGGCTGGATTTAACGTTGTTGCAGCGGCACGCCCGCGGGCTGGGTGGCGTGGTCGGGCTGGTCACCCAGGAGCGTGAGATGCTCACCTTTGCGCGTGAATTGGGCTTGGCAACTTTCCCAACCGTGCCGGCTGCCCAGCGCATGCCCTGGCGCAGCCCGCCGCGGCGGCGCAGGCTGGGTTCGGCGCGTAAGAACCGCAAACCTGACCTGGAAGTGTTGCGCCGTCAGGTGGATGATCTTCAGCCGCGCCCGATGACCAGCGCCGGTCGGGTTTTCTTTTTTCTGCTCGGTTTGACCGCCTTCTTTGCCCTGATCTTTTTCTTTCTGCCATCCGCGGTGGTGCGGTTTCAACCGGTTATGGAGGAACAGGCGGTCGAAATGCAGGTGTGGGGAAGCCCGGACATCCCCGCCGCGCTACCATCGGGGGCGATACCTGTGGAGGTTGTTCAAGTAGTGGTCAGCGGCAGCCTGGAAACCGAAACCAGCGAGACCATCCGGATCGGCGAACGGAGCGCGGCTGGCAGCGTTCTGCTGACCAATCTGACCGAGACCGAAATTGCCGTGCCGCAAGGTGCGGTTTTCCGCAGCCTGGATGAACCCCCGGTGCGCTTCGAATCGACCCGGGGGGTGACTCTCCCGGCTGGCGCAGGGCAGACGGTGGAAGCGCCGGTGCGCGCACTGGAGGCTGGCAGCCGCGCCAACCTGGCGCCGGGGCGCATCCAGGCGATCGAAGGCAGTTTGGGCTTGTTTGCCACAGTCAGCAACCCGGAGCGGATCAGCGGAGGCAGCGACCGCACCAGCCGGGCTGCGGGCGAGCAGGATTATTCCCGCCTGTATGACACGCTGATCACTTCGCTGGCAGAGGATGCGCTGCAGCAAATCCAGGGTCAACTTGGCGCAGAACAGTTCCTGATTGCGCAAACCTTGAGCATTGTAGAAATTCTTGAATCGCAAACCCAACCGGAGGTCGGCGTCCCGGCAGACCGCATACGGCTGGCGTTAAAGGTCGAATACCAGGCATGGGCTTATAAACAAAAAGATCTTGTGCGCGTTGCCGGCGACGCCTTGAACGCCATGCTGCCGGACGGCGCGCGCCCACTGGAAGACACCCTGCGCATCGAGCTGCTCGACGTGCCGCAATGGCACCCAGGCGAACCGGTTTATCTGCGCGTCAAGGCTGTGCGCACCGTGCAGCAAGACTTCGAATCTGCCCAGATTACTGCCTGGGTGCGCGGGCAGCCAGTGGAGACAGCCCGCCAGACATTGACGCATCGGCTGGGGCTGGTCGAGCCGGTCGAGATTGAATTACAGCCTGCCTGGTGGCGGCGGCTGCCTTACCTGACCTTTCGCATTGTGGTGGAACAGCCATGATGCGGGCATGGGGGCGTGTGCTTGCGGTTGATCCGGGTGAGCGGCGGATTGGGCTGGCGATCTCCGATCCGAGCGGGACGATTGCCAATCCGTTGACCGTGATTCAACACATCTCCCGGCTGGTGGATGCGGCAGCGATTGCCCAGATCGCCGCTGAACACCAAGCGGTCGAGATTGTCATTGGTCAGGCGATGGATTTGAGCGGTCAACCCGGGGAAAGCGGCAGAAAGGCAGCCCGGCTTGCCGAGGCAATTCGCTCCCAAACCAGCATCCCGGTTGTGTTGTGGGACGAAAGCGGCAGCACCCAAACTGCCCGCGCGGCGGCGGCAGCGATGGGAGGCAGACGAAAGCGGCTGCGTTCGCATCTGGATGAACTGGCTGCCACGGTGATCCTTCAATCCTTCCTTGACAGCCGCACCAATTCAAACTGGGCAGAGGAATAATTTTCATGGGACAATCCCGTCGACGCCGCCTTCCCTTTGGTTGTTTCTTGATTCTGCTGGTGCTATGCCTGACGAGCACGGCGGCAGGATGGCTGGTTTATCAACTTCCCCGCTGGGCGGCTCATTCCTTTGGCGCGCCAAGCCCACGCCTGGATGCAATCGATCGGTACGTTTACGCCGCCCGCTTGCTGATTGCGCATGACGCCTTGACCGTTCCGCTGGATGCACGCGCAGAGCCGCGTTCTTTCGTGATCGGCAGCGGTGAATCTGCCCAGCAGGTTGCCCGGCGGCTGGAAACCGAAGGCTTGATCCGCAATGGGGACGCGCTGCGGGATTATATGGTGTACGCCGGTTTGGACACTGCCATACAAGCCGGGGAATACAAGATCAGTCCTGCGGTGAATGCGCTGGAGATCAGCCGCGCGCTGCTGGATGCCACCCCCGCGGAAATCTCATTCAACATCCTGGCTGGCTGGCGGCTGGAGGAAATCGCGGCGGCGCTGCCGACCTCCGGACTGCGAATCACGCCGGATGAATTCATCCACGCGGTGCGCAATCCACCTTCCGCCTGGCTGCCGCTGGACTGGCAGACGGAAGCTGCCAGCCTGGAAGGCTACCTGATGCCAGGTGAATACCGCTTCAAACGCGAAGCCAGTTTGCAGCAAGTGGTCAGCACATTGATAGGCAGGTTTAACCGAGAAGTCACGCCGGATGTCCGCCAAGCCATTGCCCAGCGCGGTTTAAGCCTGCATCAGGCAGTTATCCTCGCCTCGATTGTGCAGCGCGAAGGGGTTGTCCCGGAAGAACGCCCGATGATCGCTTCGGTATTTCTCAACCGCCTGCAGGCGGGGATCAAACTGGATGCAGACCCCACCGTGCAATACGCGCTGGGCTATAACAGCCAGCAAAATACCTGGTGGACCAATCCGTTGAGCCGGAGTGACTTGCAGTTCGAATCGCCGTATAATACCTATCTCAATCCGGGTCTACCGCCGGGACCGATCTGCAACCCGTCGCTGAACGCCCTTCAGGCGGTTGCCTATCCTGCCGAATCGCCGTATTTTTATTTTCGGGCGCGCTGCGATGGCTCCGGGTTGCACCATTTTGCCCGGACGTATGAAGAACATCTGCAAAACGCTTGTCCATAATCCATATATCCAGGAGGGTAGCATGCACGTTTTAGGTGTTGATATTGGCGGGACGGGGATCAAAGGCGCGGTTGTGGATGTGAAAACCGGCTTGCTGCTGACCGAGCGCAAACGGCTGCCAACCCCGGAAGGCGCCAAACCAGAGGATGTTGCCGCGACGACCGCTGAATTAATTCACCAGTTTGGGTATGAAGGACCCGTAGGCTGCGGATTCCCTGCGCCGATCCTGGGCGGAACCGCGATGATGGCAGCCAATATTCACGAATCCTGGGTTGGGTTGAACGTGAACCATCTGTTAACCCAGGTAACCGGCTGCCGCACATTTACCCTGAATGATGCGGATGCGGCGGGGATTGCCGAAATTCAATTTGGCGCCGGGCGCGGCGTGCACGGGGTGGTGCTGGTGATCACTCTGGGGACGGGCATTGGCACGGCGATTTTCACGGACGGAGTTTTGGTGCCCAATGCCGAGTTCGGTCACCTTAAAATTCGCGGGAAAGACGCCGAATGGCGCGCTTCCGATGCCGCCCGGCATCGTAAACACCTTTCCTGGATCAAGTACACCAAACGATTGCAAGAATTCCTGAGCCAGATGGAGGTGCTGTTCTGGCCGGAATTAATCATCATTGGCGGCGGGTTGAGCAAGAACGCGGATAAATTTCTGCCCCACCTCGCTTTGCGGGAAAAAATCATGCCGGCACAGTTTTTGAACAATGCCGGCATTGTTGGAGCGGCGGTTTACGCCAGTCAGCAAATGGAAAGATTAACCGCCTCCACCTCCGCCGCCGAATAACCCGCCTTCGGTGAACTTGCGCATATCGCTGAACACAGCCTGGATGTCGGCTTCGTTGAGTGGTTGACCGTTGTCTTTGTGTTTGAGGGCGCCCTCGCGGACTTTCTCCAGCGCGACTTCTTGAACGGTCAGGTCGCGGTTGAGGGCTTCCTTGACCAGGGCGGCGCCCGCCAGGTAGCCGATGATTGGATTCAGCGCGGTGACCACGATGGTGTTGCGCGCCAGCCAGCCTTCGGCTTTGGTCCGGTTGGCTTTGATCCCAACCACGCATTTATCGGTGAAGGCATTGACCGCGCCAATCATCACGTGCATCATCTCGAACAGATCGTGGGCAATGATCGGCATCATCACGTTGAGCTCGAGTTGCCCGGCTTGCGATGCCAGCGCCACTGCCGTGTCCAGACCGATGATGTGGTACATGGACATGTTGAGCATTTCCGCCAGTACCGGGTTGACTTTGCCCGGCATGATGGATGAGCCGGGTTGCACCGCCGGTAGGCGGATTTCATCCAGACCGGTGGCAGGACCGGACGAGAGCAGGCGCAGATCGTTGGCAATGCGGGTCAAGGTAAGCGCCATGGTGCGCAGTGAGGCGGAGAAATCTGCTGCGTCAGCCATCGACTGCATCGACTCGAACAGATTATCGGAGGTGTAGAGAGTCAAACCGGAAACACGCGCGAGCACGTCCACCATGCGTGGGTGGTATTCGGGGTGGGCGTTCAAACCGCTGCCGGTGGCGGTGCCGCCAATTCCCAAACGGCGTAGCCCTTCGGCGGCGCGCTGAATCCGTTCCAGGTCGCGCTCCACCGCGCGCGCATACGCGCCAAATTCCTGTCCCAGGCGCACCGGAACGGCATCCTGCAGGTGGGTGCGTCCCGACTTGACGATGTGATCGAATTCGACGGCTTTGGCGCGCAAGGCTTCGATCAGGCGATGGAAAGTGTTGGTCAGTTCGTCCAGCCGCCACAGACAGCCCAGCCGGATCGCGGTTGGGATGGTGTCGTTGGTGGACTGGGACATGTTGACGTGGTCGTTGGGGTTTACCCGGTATTCCCCAATCTTGCCGCCCAAAATGAGCGTGGCGCGATTGGCAAGGACTTCGTTGGCATTCATGTTATGGCTGGTGCCAGCGCCAGCCTGGAAGGGATCAACGACGAACTGCTCATTCCACTGCCCGTCCATCACTTCCTCGCCTGCCTGGATGATGGCTTTGGCGCGTTGTTCATCGAGCAGACCGACAGCGTGGTTGACCTCCGCGGCGGCTCGTTTGATCAACGCCATCGACCAGACAAACGCGCGGTAGGGGCGCATCCCCGATATTGGGAAGTTCATCACCGCCCGTCGGGTTTGCGCGCCATACAACGCCTCCGCCGGGACCTGGATCTCACCGAGCGAGTCTTTTTCGATACGTACGGCTGTTTCGGACATTGGTAATTTCTTCCTCCTGAGGCGATTATTTATGGATCAAGACGAGGTCTTTTCTCGAATATACCTGATCTTTCCCTGAAAATCAAATCAGCATACCGGGCAGCGGCACCGCCGCAGCCTGCATGCTGATTAATTTCAGGTTGATGACAACCCGGATAGGAGATTTTGACTGGATTTACCCCGCGGCGCTGTAGCCGGGACCGTCCTTGAAGTAGGCGTAGTTGAGGGGAATATCCGGGGTCAAATCCACCACCTCGCCCGGCTTGAGGGTGCGGGCGGCTTTCAGGTGAACGGGTTCGCCGTCGTGATTCAAGCCTTCGTACACTTCGGTGTAGCCCGGGGTTCCCACCGGCATGGATACTTTTTCGCCGCCGCGGGCGGTGTACGCCGAGGGAACTTCATCTTCCGGGAAGATTGCCGCGTAGGGGCATTCTGGCACGCAGGCGCCGCAATCGATGCACGTGTCAGGATCAATGTAGAACCAGGGATATTTATCCTCCGGCTTTCCCGGAACAATGCACTCGACCGGGCAAACCGTTACGCAACCGCCGTCACGAAGACACAAACTGGTGATGATATGAGTCATTGCAACCTCCGTTGGAATCGATTGGTTTTTTGCAATAAATGGGAATCGTCAGAACTATTGTAACCAGAAAATGGATCGAAAACAATTCTGGTTTGAACTTTTTTGATTACTGTTTCCAAATGCATGGAGTGGGGAATTTCGTGTAAGGGTGGCGTTTTCAGTACATCTTGGGCGGATGGCACCTCCCTGAGTAGTAGAATATTTAGGATTTTTATCGCTTTTGTTGGATTGGAATTAAGGTTATTCTAGCGATTGATCGAGGGTTTGTCAAGCATTCAAATTGGCTATAATGGAGTGATCATGCAAACATCCCAGAAAGCAGCTCCGCTCGCGCCGTTGGTTGTCTTCTTCGGCATCCTGGCGGTTTCCACGGCGGCGTTGTTCATTCGCAATGCCCAGCAGGAAGCGCCTTCGCTGGTGATAGCGGCGTATCGCCTGACTCTCGCCAGCCTGATTTTGCTGCCGTTCACTGCCAAAAAGGCGCTGGCGGATTTTCGTTCCCTGTCGGCGGCGCAGCGTAGAGAGGTGCTGTTGTCCGGTGTGTTCCTTTCGGTGCATTTCGCTGCATGGATCGTGTCGCTCGAAATGACCTCCGTAATCAGTTCGGTGGTGCTGGTCACTACCACCCCGTTGTGGGTGGCACTGCTCTCGCCACTGGTGCTGAAAGAGAAGATCAATACCGGGGTGTGGTTGGGGCTGGCGCTGGCATTGAGCGGCGGATTTCTGGTGGCGCTCAGCCAGGTGTGCCGCTGGGAAGGCGGCGGGATCGTTTGCACCGGTATGGGATCAATGGTTGAAGGAAGCGCCTTGCTCGGCAATTTGCTGGCGTTGAGCGGGGCATGGATGGCGGCGGGCTACCTGCTGGTCGGACGCCGGGCGCGTCCGATGCTTTCGTTGGGGTCGTACACCTGCCTGGTCTACACGACCGCGGCGGTCTTCCTGCTGTTTTTCGTCTGGCTATCCGGCAGCCGCATGGTGGGCTACCCGCCCCAAACGCTGGGGTGGTTCGTCTTGTTGGCGTTGGTGCCGCAATTGCTGGGGCATTCCTCGCTTAACTGGACGCTGCGCTTTCTACCAGCCAGCTTTGTATCCCTGGCGTTGTTGGGTGAGCCGGTTGGGGCAACCCTGCTGGCAATGATCTTCCTGAACGAAGTACCTTTGCTGGGCGAGATCGCCGGAGGCATGATGATCCTTGCCGGTATCTATCTTGCCTCGCGCACGCGCAAAGCGGCACATACCGCATGACCGCGCCGCCAACCCATCAGGACGTCAGGATATAATCCGGCGGGGTTTCGTCTTTTTCGGTTTTTTCGATTACGCAGCGCGCGTACAGGTAGTTGACCTCTTTCAGCCGTTTGAGCACTGCCGGGCTGAGCGCGTCCGGGTGCAGCCGCCAGGTCCAGTTGCCGCTGGCGCGGCCCGGCAGGTTCATCCGCGCTTCGTTGCCCAAGCCGAGGACATCCTGCATGGGGGCAAGCGCAAATACCGCCACCGAAGACCAGACCGCGCGGATCATGTCCCAAGAAATATCCTCGCCGGAGCGTGCCAGGTAACGGCGGATGAAATCGCGTTCCTTTTCCGGGGCGGACATGTACCAGCCCAGGGCGGTATCGTTATCGTGAGTGCCGGAATAGGCTACACAGTTGCTCTCGTAGTTGTGCGGCAGGAACGGGTCGAGTGGATCGGTGGTGAAGGCGAACTGGAAGACCTTCATGCCGGGCAGGTTGAATTGATCGCGCAATTCAACTACATCCGGGGTGATCACGCCCAGGTCTTCGGCAATGATCGGCAGGTCGCCGAGCGCGTTGCGAATTACCTGGAACAGCTCCGCGCCGGCGCCTTTGACCCAGCGCCCAATTTCTGCGGTTGGCATGCCAAAGGGTACTTCCCAGTAACCGGCAAAGCCGCGGAAGTGATCCAGGCGGACAATGTCAACCAGGCGCAAGGTGGCTTGCATACGTTGGATCCACCAGCGGTAATTTTGCTCGCGATGCACGTCCCATTTGTAGAGCGGATTCCCCCATAACTGACCGGTGGGGGAGAAGTAATCCGGCGGCACGCCCGCCACGACGGTTGGTTGACCGGCGGCATCCAGGAAAAACAATTCCGGGTTTGCCCAGGCATCGGCGCTGTCGTAGGCGACAAAAATGGGGATGTCGCCGATGATTTGAATGCCTTTTTGGTTTGCGTGGGCTTTTAAATCCAGCCACTGGCGGAAAAAGAGAAACTGGCGGAAAGCGTGGCGTTGAATGCGGTCAGCTTCGGTTTGTTTGAAGCGCTCCAGAGTATGCGTATCCCTTTGGCGCAGCTCCCGCGACCAGTTGTCCCACGAAACCCCGCCGTGCGCTTCCTTGATTGCCATGAAGAGGGCAAAATCACTCAGCCAGTAGGATTCCTTCTCCACAAATTCGTGGTATGCCTTCCAGAGCGGGGAATTGGCTTTGTGCTTGAAGTGTTCGTATGCGCGGTCGAGAAGGGTCAGTTTCCAGTGGATGGCTTCACCGTAATCAATGTGGTTGGGGATGAATGCCGGCCGGTCGGCAAGATCGCTGCGTCTGAGCAGCCCATCTTCGAGCAGCAACGCCGGGCTGACCAGATACGGGTTTCCGGCAAAGGCAGAAAAACACTGGTACGGGGAATCGCCGTAACCGGTGGGTCCAAGCGGTAGCACCTGCCACAGTTTACAGCCCGCATCGGATAAAAAATTGACCCAACGAAAGGCTTCCGGCCCAAGATCGCCAATGCCATCCGGTCCGGGGAGACTGGTGGGATGGAGAATGATGCCTGAAGCGCGATTAAAGTTCATTGGGAAGCCTCCGCGTTTGGATGTATTCACCTTGTTTAATTTCTTTGCTGGAATAATCCGATGATACCACATCGGTTCCGATCATTCCACCGGCGAGGATGTGCGTTTCCGCAGGAACGATCGAATTGCGCCCGACCATGGCGATTTCGAGGCTGTCATCGGATTGCTCGCCAATGGCGCAGTTCCCGCCAATTTTTACCCGTTTATCCAAAATGGCGCGGGTGAGGGTGGATTTTTCTCCAATTTCGGTGTCGGTGAAGACGATCGATTCTTTGACCACGCAACCGGCGCGGATGATCACGCCAGGCGATAACACGCTGCGAATCACGCTGGCGCCTTTTTCGATCAGGCAGCCGTGGCAAATCAGGCTGTCTTCGACGAGCGCGGACTGCTGCACCATGGCTGGCGGGCGTTCTTCCGTACGGGTGTGAATGATCCAATCCGGTCGATATAAGTTGAAGGCAGGCGGGTGGCACAACAAATCCATATGCGCCTGCCAATAGGACTGCGAGGTGCCCACATCCATCCAATAGCCTTGATACGGATAGGCAAACACTTTTTTTCCGGTTTCCACCAGGCGTGGGAGGATATTCTTGCCAAAATCGTGCTGGGAATCCTGCAACAGGTGATCCTCCCACAAGGCTTCGTTGAGAGTTTCCAAATCGAAGAGGTAAATTCCCATGTTCGCCAGGGTAGAGGGCGGATTGGCGGGCTTTTCGACAAACGAGGTGACGCGGTTGGTCTCGTCCACGCCGACTATGCCAAATCGCGAGGCTTCCTCGATGGGGACGTTGATTACGGCGACGGTCACCTCCGCCTGATGCTGCTGGTGAAACTCGATCAGCGGGTTGTAGTCCATCGAGTAGATATGGTCGCCGGAGAGAATCAAAATAGCGTCCATTTTGCCGCGCTTAATAAAAGTGAAGTTTTGCTGAACCGCATCGGCGGTGCCGACGAACCAGCTGGAACCGCGCGCCCGGTAGGGGGTCAGAATCCGTACCCCGCCGGTGAAATCGCGATTCAAATCCCATGGCCCGCCCGCGCCGATGTGTTCGATCAAGGAGTGCGGGCGGTATTGAGCCACCAGCATGACATCGAACAGCCGCGAGTTGACGCAATTGGAAAGCGGAAAATCAATAATGCGGTATTTCCCTGCAAACGGGACGGCAGGTTTGGTGCGTTTGGCGGTCAAGACACCCAGTCGGGTGCCTTCGCCACCGGCGAGAATTAAGCTTCGAATTTTCATTTTGGCTGCTCCACGAGATCAAGATAGATTTTGGCGTACTCAAGAGCAGATTTTTCCCAGGAAAAGTCTTGCAGCATACCGTTCTTCTGGATGGCGCGCCAGGTTTTGGGCTTGCGGTAGGCAGTCAAAGCCCGCTGGAGCGCTTCGCCAAAGGCTTGGGGAGATGCGTCGTTAAACAGAAAACCGGTCGATTGGGTTGGTCGCCGTGAATCCTGGATGGTATCTTTCAGTCCGCCAGTTGCCCGAGCCAGGGGTACACAGCCGTAGCGCATGGCGATCATCTGGGCAAGTCCGCAGGGTTCGTAGCGGGAGGGCATCAAGAGGACGTCGCCGGAGGCATACATGCGGCGGGAAAAGGTGGCGTCGAAGCGGATCAGCGCCCGCACGCGGTGTGGATATTCGGCTTCCAGGCTGCGGCAATCACTCTCTAATAAGGGATCACCGGTGCCGAGTAAAACCGCTTGCCAGTCCTGATTGATGCGCTGCCGTAACCCGGCAATGGCAATGTCGATTCCTTTTTGCTGGTCGAAGCGGCTGACCATTACCAGCAGCGGGATGTGCGCATCGACCGGTAATCCCAGGTCTTCCTGGAGCATGCGTTTGTTGAGCGCCCGTTGAGCAAGGGTTTCGATGGAAAAATTTTGCACCAGTGCGCGGTCGGTTTGTGGCTCCCAGGCTTGCTGGTCGAGTCCATTCAAAATTCCGCTGATCGATTCCTGGCGGGTTTTGAGGAAATCCTGCAAACCGCAGCCGAATTCGGGGGTGAGAATTTCTTGGGCATAGCCCGGCGAAACGGCGACGATCTGGTCGGCAGCCAGCAGCCCAAGCGGGAGCGGAAACAAGGTTGCCCACTTGGGCAGGCGGCTATCTTGCGAGCGCGGAAAGCCGTACTTAATCATCGCCTCTTCGGCATCTTTGCCCATGAACGGCAGGTTGTGGATGGTAAACACCTTGCGGATGCCGGTAAATTCGGGGTGCTGTTTCTTTTTGACCTGGAGGGCTTACAGGCTGGCAGCGGTGTGCCAGTCGTTGGCGTGGATCAGATGCACCTTCCAATCCAGGCGGCGGATCAATTCAAGCACAGCCAGGGAGAAAAAGACATACTTTTCTCCATCCTTGACCGGATCGCTGCCATAGACGGGAGTATCGGGCAAGATTGGGGGACCTTTGATCAGGTAGACCGGCATGCCGTCCACCTCGGTCAGGAAGGCTTTAGCGGGCAGTGACTCGCCGGGATGATCGACCAAAAAAGACGCCACGAGGCGCGCATCCTTGATGCGTGCATTGATTTCATCATGGAAGGGTAAAACCAGACGTACATCGAGACGGGGTGCGTTCCACTGCCCGGGTTTAAGCGCGCGCAAAGCAAGCGGGAGCGAACCGGCTACATCACCAAGCCCGCCCACCTTGACCAGCGGCGCGGCTTCGGATGCCAAAAACAGAACATTGAGGGTAGGTTGATTGAAAGGTGCGCTCATGATGGTTGATCCTCGCGCTTTCTCACTTAACCTTTTACCATTTCAATATAATCCTGCGAAATGGTCTGCGCCGGGGAGGCGCCTAAGTGCTGGATCAATTCAACCACCAGGCGGGATTTATGTTCGGCGTCCTTGCGGCTCCAGGTACGGCTCTTGATTTCGAGGAAATGACCCAACGCCGGCGTGCTGACACTATCCAGGTTGATAAAGAATTCGGTGCCTTTATAGCGCACCAGGTAGCGCAGGCGGTCTTTTTCGATTTCGGTTTCGTGGATGGGTTTGAAATATTCGCGGTAAAAGCGCAGACTATGGGTGGCGGAGGCAAGGAAACGGCTGCGGGACAGGAGCACTTTTTGCGGGAAAGAATGTTCGCGGCTCGGACCAATCAACGTCAGCCGGTTGCGCACTTGACCGATTTTTCCATCCGGGTTGATGAAATGATCCTCGCGGTAGCGCAGGCGGGAGTCTTCCGGCGCGTCGAAATTAAAGTAAACATCATACTGGCGGTAATGGCGGGTGCGAACGATCTCGAATTCCGGGTTGTTCAGGGCTTGCTGGATGGCAATGGCATCCTCCACGCGAACCTTTGCCTGAACCTCGAAGCTTTCTTCCTCTTCGGTGGTTTCACCCAGGGCAAGCAGCTTAGAGAGCAGCGATTTTTCGCGCTGGATCAGGAAAACGTCGATGCGGTGGGCATAATCCACCGCCGCGCGCATCAATTCCTCCTCGTCGAGGGTTTTCAATACGCGGTCACGCAGCAGCCATTCGCCATTGACCATCACGTCGGTGACATCGACAGCCTTGGCGGCGTAGACCACTTGGGAATAGACACCCTGCGGGTCGCGTTCAAAACGGGGCGAGTTGTGTACAGCCGAGAGGTTGACCAAAATCAGATCTGCCCGTTTGCCGGGTTCGATCGAGCCGGTTAGATGCCCAATGTGCATGGCGTTCGCGCCGATGCGGGTTGCCATTGCCAGGGTCTGGCGGGCGGGCAGGACGGTTGGATCGCCGGATGACCCTTTGGCAAGGAACGAAGCCAGGCGCAACTCTTCGAACATATCCAGATCATTATTGGATGCGGGGCCATCGGTGCCGATGCCAACGTTCAACCCCGTTTCAAGCATCTTCTTGACCGGTGCGATTCCGGACGCCAGTTTCAGGTTGGAGGATGGATTGTGGGCAATCCCGGTATTGTAATGCTGGAAGGTGCGTATCTCCCCTTCGTCGATGTGAACGCAATGCGCGGCAAGCACCTTGGCATCCAGCATATTCAATTTCTTGATGTAGGGCACAACCGGCATGCCTTGATCGCGGCGCATATTTTCCACTTCCAGGGCGGTTTCAGCAATATGAATGTGCAGCGGAACGTCAAATTCGATTGCCAGGGCTGCCGATGCGCGCAAAATTTCATCGGTGCAGGTGTAGGGTGCATGGGGGGCAA
>JBBIQB010000067.1:13414-16655 GCA_037442545.1 Bellilinea sp. | reverse complement strand
CGGGGTGTTCTGGAATCTGCCGGATGATCCGGCAGGTCTGGTTTTCGATGACCACGCCCCAAATACCGCCCTTTTCCCCGCTTAATTCGAAACCAATCCGCGCCGCGACGCCTGCCGCCTGGTCGGGTTGAAAAAATTCCGGTAACACATCCATCAAATCCTGAATTGTAACCGCCTGGCTCATCCGTATCTCCTCAAATCAACTTTCGCCCATTATAGTGGATAAATTGGGCGCGGAACGACTTGTACAACCTTTGTAAAGTGCGCAATGGCTCTGCTGGTTTCTTTTTCAACAAATTTTGGTATACTGACCGTACCTTAAATTGTACGCAGGCAGATTATGGTTCAAAACGATTCGACGCTCAGCCACCGCAAGGCAGACCACATCCGCATCAATCTGGAAGAGGATGTTCATTCCGGGCGCACGACCGGCTTGGAGCGGCTGGTTTTTCTTAACGAAGCCCTGCCGGAACTGGATGTGCCCGCCGTGGATACCAGCCAGACCTTGTTTGGCAAGCGCCTCTCCGCTCCTCTGCTGATTTCTTCCATGACCGGCGGAACCCAGCAGGCCGGGCAGATCAACCAACGCCTGGCAGAAGCCGCCCAACAAAAAAAGGTCGCCCTCGGACTGGGTTCACAGCGTACTGCGCTGGAACATCCCGAACAACAAGCCACCTTCCGGATTCGCCGTTACGCGCCGGATATTCTACTTTTTGCCAACCTGGGGGCAGTGCAATTGAATTACGGCTATGGCATCGAACACTGCCAGCGCGCGGTGGATATGGCGGAGGCGGATGCCCTGTTCCTGCACCTCAACCCGCTGCAGGAAGCCCTGCAGCCGGAGGGCGACACCAACTTCTCCAATTTGTTGGCAAAAATCGAGCAGGTTTGCCGGGCATTGCCGCTACCGGTAATCGCCAAGGAGGTCGGCTGGGGAATTTCGGCGCAGACCGCTCGCCGCCTGGCGGATGCCGGGATCGCCGCCATTGACGTGGCTGGCGCCGGCGGCACGTCCTGGTCGCAGGTGGAGATGTACCGCATGAACAAGCCATCCCGCGCAAGGATCGCCGCCGCGTTTCGCGCCTGGGGCATACCAACAGCCCAGGCAGTGCGTCAGGTTCACGCTGCGCTTCCCAACCTGCCTGTGTTTGCCTCCGGCGGTTTGCGGGACGGGATCGATATTGCCAAGTGCATCGCTTTGGGCGCAACCCTAGGCGGGATGGCTGCTCCGTTCCTCAAAGCAGCCGTAGTATCCACCGAAGAAGTTGTCACGACGATCGATGAGGTTGCCGCCACCCTGCAAATTTGTATGTTCGCCTGCGGCGCTGCCAGTTTGGACAAATTGCGCCAGACACCCCTGATGGAGATTTGACACCCGTGCAGCTTCGAGACTTCAACCAACAGGTGCAACCCGCCATTGACGAAACCATGCAGCAGATTGTTGCTCATCCTTTGGTCAACCCATACACTGGGTTAGCCGCTATTCTGCGCTACCACCTGGGCTGGGAAGGTCCCGGCAACGGGCAGGACGCCCAGGGTAAACGCATTCGTCCATTGCTGGTGTTGCTCTCGGCTGCCGCCTGCGGCGGCAACTGGCAGCCGGCGCTGCCGGCTGCCGCAGCGGTTGAACTGCTGCACAATTTTTCCTTGATCCACGATGATATCGAGGATCACAGCCCATTACGCCGTGGGCGCGAGACGGTCTGGAAACGCTGGGGTGTCCCTCTAGCAATCAACGCCGGTGATGCGCTCTACGCCCTCGCCTTCGAGGGTATTCACCAGCTCAACCAGACGGTTTCTCCGCAGGTAACCAACCAGGCTTACAAGATCATCATTGATACCTGCATCAAACTGACCGGCGGGCAGCACTTGGATATTTCCTATGAAAACGAGCGTGAAATTTCACTCGACTGGTATTGGAAGATGATTGAAGGTAAAACCGCCGCGCTGCTCAGCGCCTGCCTTTTGCTCGGCGGAGCAGTAGGCAGTGCCAGCCCGGTGCAAATGGAGGCGTTGCAGCGCTTCGGGCGTTCGTTGGGGTTGAGCTTTCAAATTCAGGATGACTGGCTGGGCATTTGGGGGGACAGCGCACACACCGGCAAGTCCACAGACAGCGACATAGTCAGCGGCAAGAAGACCCTCCCGGTTGTGTACGCACTGCAAAACCCAAAACGGTTTGCACAACGCTGGTTGTCCGGTGGGATCACCCCTTCGGAAGCGCCCCAACTGGCGCAATGGCTGATCGAAGAAGGGGCTCAAACGTACACCGAGCAGCAAGCCAGCCGGTACACCGGGGAAGCCCTATCGGCGCTCGATCAAGCCAAACTGGACAACCCGTACGGCGCAGCCTTGCGCGAACTGGCACATTTACTCCTCAAACGAAATTCTTAAGTACCAACCGGCGCGACTGGCTGCATCAAGTCAATCCGGTGTCACTGTTTTACCGTATCGGAAGGAAGGAAGAAGAGTATCATGGAAAAACAACTTATCATCAGCGGAGAAGAAATCTATCATGTGGCTGATTTGTTCGAAGACGGTGGAATCGATTTCGAAATCATTCGCCACAATGTGGAAAGCATCCTGCGAGCGGTGGGAGAAAACCCGGAACGGGACGGCTTGAAGAAAACCCCCGACCGCGTCGCCCGGATGTACGAAGAACTGCTGGCGGGTTACCGCACCGACCCGGTAGCGCTGGTCAACGATGCCCTCTTCGAGGTTGAATACGATGAAATGGTCGTCGTGCGGGACATCGAATTTTACTCTTTGTGCGAGCATCACATGCTGCCCTTCCTTGGGCGGGCGCACGTTGCTTATATTCCGCGCGGGCGCGTGATCGGCTTATCCAAAATCCCGCGCGTGGTGGATATGTTTGCCCGCCGCCTTCAAGTGCAGGAACGCATGACCCGCCAGGTGGCTGATTTTCTGCAGGAAGTGCTGCGCCCGCGCGGCGTCGCGGTAGTCGTCGAGGCAATTCACATGTGCTCGATGATCCGCGGCGTCAAAAAACACGACTCGCGCATGACCACATCCAGCATGTTGGGCGCATTTCGCAACAATATGGCAACCCGCATGGAGTTCCTCGACAACATTTCGCGCAGTTCAGAACCCTTACACTTCTAGCCGCGAAGGATTACGGGTTGAAATTCAGGTCGGTACGCGCAATAGCGGTGGATGTGGCTTTCATTGCCTGCGCAATTTCGTTCAGCGATTTGCCGCTCGAAGGATCATCCAGATCGGGGCG
>JBBIQB010000067.1:0-13388 GCA_037442545.1 Bellilinea sp. | reverse complement strand
AATTGCCAGAAATTCCCGCTGCCAAACAGCCGCATCCAGCACCCGCTCGTCGTAGACCAGAATATCCAGGTCAATCGTACGCGGAGCATATTTATCTGCCGTGCGAACGCGCCCCAGTTGGTGTTCGATCTCATGCAGCACAGTTTCCTTCAACGAATTCGCGTCCAACTCGGTCGAAATCCAGGCAGTGGCATTGAGAAAACGCCCGCCGGTCGAGCCGACCGGCTCCGTCTCCCACACTGTGGAAACCGCGTTGAGGATGACTTTTTCGCGCAACAAGTCAATCGCGCGGGTCATGTTTTCTGTCGCTTCAATATTGGAGCCCAGGCTGAGATACGCCTGGTGTTTCGCCACGCCCCCCACCGGGCGCGAACGTTCGATCTCGACCCCCACCGACTGGGCGAAGCGCACCGCGCCCGGTTTTTCAACCCGCACGCGCACCTTCGCCACGCCGGGTTCTTCCAGGCACAACCGCGCCAGGTCGCTGGCGAGCGCCTCCACCGTGTAACGGGCAATTTTTTCTACATAGGCAATCGTCTTCTTGGCGACCGTGCGGTAATTGATGCAGTCTTCTATATCGTCGCTTGCCCCGGCCCGGGAAATATCCCCATACAGGGTGATATTGATCACAATATCCTGGCGCTGCGCCCGTTCGCGCTCGCTGATGCCGATGATCCCGCGCACCAACAAATCCTTGATGAACGTCTGATCCATACTTGCCTCCCTAAAGCAAATGCCTGCCACCGTCCAAATGAAGAATTTCCCCGGTCGTATATCCCGCCCCGCTCAACAGAAACAGCAGCGCCTGACCGATTTCCTCCGCCTGCGCCCAGCGCCCGGCGGGCACACGCTCCAAAATCGTGCCGCCTTGCCCTCCGTCGCTGGGTGGTAGAATCGCGCCCAGTGCCAACCCGTTGACGGTGGTGTCGGGTGCCAATGCCACTGCCAGCGAGCGGGTCAAGGCTGCCAGCCCCGCCTTGCTGATCGTATACGGCAGGTGGTCGTCCGCCGGGCGCAGCGCGCGCCAGTCGAGAATATTTACGATCCGCCCTGCCGGCATCCCCGCCCGTTTGCGGGCAAAGCCCTGGCTGAGCAAAAACGGCGCGGTCAGGTTAATGTCCATGTGGCGCTGCCAGTCCGGCAAGGTTGTATCATTCCAGACCAAATCCTCAAAAATTGCAGCGTTGTTGATTAGAAAATCGACCGGTTGTACATTCCAGGCGCGTTCCATCAGGTCAGCCGCCGCCGAAAGGTCCGCCAGGTCGGCTTGCAGCAACCATGCCCGCGCCCCCATGCGTTGGACATCCTGGGCGGTGTGCTGCGCCGATTGCGCCGAACGCCCATAATGGATGATGACATCCGCGCCCGCCTGCGCCAGGGCGAACACCAGCATCCGTCCCACCCGGTGAGCGCCGCCGGTTACCAGGGCTGTCTTGCCTTGCAAATGTTTCATCAGTTTTCCTCTGTGCTGACCTCGCTTGTGCACACTGCGGAAGAAGAAGCGGTCCGCATCGTGCGCTGGATTAACCACAACGCCAGGCACAGGATCAACCAGGCGCCAACCTGGGCAGCGCGGATGGAGGTGCCGCCAAGATACAGGCTGTCCCCGCGAAAGGCTTCCACGATGATCACGGACAAGGCGCTGGCAGCGGTGAAGAACAAAAACGGCACGCCCGCCGGCAGGTCGAGCGGTCTTTTGCCCGGATTGACCAGCCAGAACACAACCACCGCCAGAATTATTTGATACACCTGGGTTGGGTGACGCCACTCGCCGTACAAATAAAGGCTCCACGGCAACCGGGCAGCTGCGCCAAACGCATCCCCCGAAGCGAGATTCATCAAGCCCACAAACACCAGGAAAACCGCCAAACCCGGCGCGAGCACGTCCAGGGTTTGCCATAAAGGCAGCCCGCGCCGTTGACCGTAAATCACAGCGGCGAGAATACCCACCAGCACTCCGCCGGTTAAGTCCAGCATCTGGGCGGACAAGGCAAACAAATCCAACGGGTTGGCGATGAAAGCGGTCAGATTTTGCATGGCGTACGAAAGCCGCGCGCCAAGAATTCCCACAAGAAACGCCCACAAGGTCAGGTTGTAGATACCATCCGCATCGAAACCGGACTTGCGGGCGGCTTTCTCTGCCCGGTTCAACCCCAACCAGACGCCAATGAGGAAAATCAATCCCGGCGTTTGGATTGCCAGCGGTCCCAGGTTGAGAATCGGCAGCATTCAGCGGCGCTCCTCGAGCAATTGTTGCACCTCGCTCAACAGCAGTGATTCGCTCAACGGTCCGCCAATCACCACCTTGCGAATCACCCCTTGGCGATCGACGAAGAACGTGGTCGGCAGTGCGCTGACTTGGTAAGCACGCGAAACCGCCCCATCGTAATCGTACAAGATTGAAAAGCTCAAGCCGCGCTCACTCACGAACCGGCTGGCGTCGGCGAACGTATCCTGGCTGGTCGAATTGACCGCCAGAATCATCACCCCCTGGTCAGCCAACGCCTGGTGCGCACGTTCGAAAGCGGGCATTTCCGCCTGGCAGGGCGGGCACCACGATGCCCAAAAGTTAACCACTACCACGTTACCCGCCAGGCTGCTCAACTGGTATGCCCTACCGCCTGCATCCTGCAAGGTAAAATCCGGCGCCAGGAATCCCTGGCGCGGCAGCGACCGCCTGCCCTGGGTGGTATCGGGAGCGAACAGGCTGGTGGCAACGATCATTCCCAGCGAAACGAACGCTGCAAGCATGAACAACCACGACCGCCAGGCAATAATTCTTGACATGCATCAATGGTATGAGTCTACCTGTCGGCTGTCAAGGGCAATCGCCACGGCAAGTCGATACTTGACACAAACGATATGAATTGTTATACTATCTTTACCCACCCCTACCGGGGGGGGATAGCGGAGGTAGCGAAAATGAAAGACGATCAAGTTCTCAACCGTTTGAAAACCGCCGAAGGACACCTGCGCGGAATTCAACGTATGGTTGAAGAGGATGCCTACTGCATCGATGTCATCCGGCAAATTCAAGCCGTGCAATCCGCCCTCAACAAGATCAGCAGCAAAATCCTCGAAAACCATCTTAACTCGTGCCTGATCGGCGCCGTGCGCGGGGAGGACCCGCAGGAACGCGAACGGGTTTTGAAAGAAATTGCCGAAGTCTTTGACGCTGCCACCAAAACTTAACCACATTCTCAACTCAATCGGAGGTATTCCCATGAACAGTATTACCTACACCGTCCCCGGCATTCACTGCAACCACTGCGTCCACACCATCAAAATGGAAGTGGGTGATCTGGAAGGCGTTAAACTGGTCGCCGCCGACCTGACCAGTAAACAGGTCACCGTAACGTTCGAACCGCCCGCTTCGCCCAATACAATCGAAAAACTGCTGGCGGAAATCAATTATCCGGTTAAGAAATAAGCCCTATGGACCAAAAACAAGTTGTTTTACCGGTAACCGGGATGACCTGCGCCAATTGCGTCGCCACCATCGAACGCAATCTCAAAAAGCAATCCGGGATTGGGTCGGTGGCAGTCAACCTGTCTTCCGAACGCGCGGTGGTTGAATTCGACCCCGCGCTGGTCGGGCTGGATGCCTTGATTGGGCGAGTGGAACGCGCGGGTTACGGCATTGCCACTGGCGTGGCAGACCTGATAGTCCGCGGAATGAGCGATGACAACGACGCCCGGCGGCTGGAAAAAGCGATCTCGAAAGTGGAAGGCGTGCGCAGCATTCAGGTCAGTTACGCCGCTGAACGTGTCCGGGTGGAATACATTCCAACACTGGTCAGCCAGAGCGATTTGCGCCAGGTCATCCAGGCTGCCGGATTCGACAGCACTGCAACCAGCAGCGATTTGCGCGACGCGGAAGGCGAAGCGCGCAGCGCAGAAATTCGCCAGCAACGCCGCCTGCTGATCACCGGCATTGGGTTCACCCTGCCGCTATTTATCCTCTCGATGAGCCGCGATCTGGGTCTATTGCCTATGGCATGGGCACACGCTGCCTGGCTGAACTGGCTGCTCTTCGCACTGGCAACCCCGGTTCAATTCTATGTCGGCGCCCAGTATTACCGCAATGGCTACAAATCGCTGCGCAACGGCTCCGCCAACATGGATGTCCTGATCGCCTTGGGCAGTTCCGCCGCCTACTTCTACTCCATCCCGGTCACCCTTGGGTGGATCAACGACCATGTTTACTTTGAGATTGCCGCGGTAATCATTACCCTAATCCGTTTAGGCAAGTACCTGGAAGCGCGCGCCAAAGGGCGCACCAGCGAAGCGATTAAGAAATTGATGGGTTTGCAAGCCCGCACCGCGCAGGTGATCCGCAATGGACAGGAAATGGAAGTGCTGGTGGATCAGGTCGCGGTCGGCGATATCGTCCTGGTACGCCCCGGCGAGAAAATCCCGGTTGATGGGGTGGTCATCGAGGGCAACACCAGCGTGGACGAATCGATGTTGACCGGCGAGTCGATGCCGGTCAAGAAATCCCCCGGCGATCCCGTCATTGGTGCAACCCTGAACAAACAAGGGTTCATCCGTTTCGAAGCCACTCGGGTGGGCAAGGAGACCGCCCTGGCGCAAATCATCCGCCTGGTCGAAGAAGCCCAAGGCAGTAAAGCCCCGATCCAGAAATTGGTCGACCAAGTCTCGGCTGTATTCGTTCCCGTTGTGGTCGTCATCGCGTTGATCACGTTCCTGGTGTGGCTATTTCTTATTCCCATGCCTGCCCAAAGCGAGGTCAGCGCATTTACCCGTGCCATGGTAGCGATGGTTGCTGTTTTGGTCATCGCCTGTCCGTGCGCGCTGGGTCTGGCGACTCCCACAGCGGTGATGGTCGCCACCGGGCGCGGCGCCGAATCGGGCGTATTGATCCGCCACAGCGAAGCCTTGGAACGCGCCGGCAAGATCACTACGGTAGTTCTTGACAAGACCGGTACAGTCACGCGCGGGCAGCCAAGCGTTACGGATGTGATCACCATCGGTTCGCCGGTGGACAACGAAAATTCGGAGAATGAATGGCTGCGTCTGGCTGCCAGCGCCGAACAGGTCAGCGAACATCCCCTGGCGGAAGCCATCGTGGCTGAAGCCGGCAATCGTGGTTTGCAGCTGGCTGCGCCAGCCGGGTTCAGCGCCCACGCCGGGCACGGCGTTCAGGCGGAGGTGGAAGGACGTCAGGTGACCATTGGCACTCCACGCTGGGAGGTATTCGACACCAGCAAACGGGATGGTTACCACACGAAAATCGAGGAAATGGAACGCGCTGCCAAGACCGTCATTCTGGTCGGGGTGGACAGTGAACCGCGCGGCATCATTGCCATCGCAGACGCTGTAAAGGATGGCTCCCCGCAAGCCGTGCAAGGATTTCACCGCCTGGGTTTAAAGGTTGCCCTACTGACCGGTGACAACCAGCGAACGGCAGAAGCCATTGCCCGGCAGGTCGGCATCGATGCGGTTCGCGCGGAAGTCCTGCCGGATGGAAAAGCCGCGGAAATCAAGAAATTACAGGATCAAGGGGAAATCGTTGCCATGATTGGCGATGGAATCAATGACGCCCCCGCCCTGGCGCAGGCGGATGTCGGTGTTGCCATCGGCACCGGCACTGACATCGCTATGGCAACCGCGCCGATCACGCTGATCAGCGGCGATCTGCGCGCCGCGGTGCGGGCGATTCGCCTTTCGCGGCGGACGCTGCGCACCATCAAGCAAAATTTGTTTTGGGCGTTCTTCTACAATACTATTCTGATCCCCGCCGCGGCAGCTGGATATTTGAATCCGATGTTGGCTGCCGCCGCCATGGCTTTCAGCAGTGTGTTTGTGGTCACCAACAGCCTGCGCCTTCGCCGCCTTCAACTGAGCTGAAGCGGCTGCCTTCCCCCAAAAAACATGCCCCAAGTTAGTACTTCGGGCATGTTTTTTATTAAGCGCAGCGTGGGAAAGTTGCCGTCTCGACCTTCAACGACCCATGTGAAGCCAATCACAATACCCGGGCAAATCCAAAATAAAAAATGGTAAAATCATCCATTAATCGCCGGTAATCCGACCCCGTACGGCTCGGTTTCCATATATCTTGCTGGAAGGAATTCTCCATGCCAATCACCCCTGAATTTGAAGAAAAAGCCATCCATACGGTTCGATTTCTTTCCGCGGATGGCGTGCAAAACGCCAATTCCGGTCATCCCGGCTTGCCAATGGGCGCGGCTGCCATGGCATACGTGTTGTGGACCCAATTCCTCAAACACAACCCCTCTAACCCAGTCTGGCACGACCGCGACCGGTTTATATTATCCGGTGGACACGGCTCGATGCTGCTTTATTCCCTGCTGCATCTGACCGGTTACGACCTGGGATTGGACGAATTGAAAGCCTTCCGTCAGTGGAACAGCCGCACACCGGGTCACCCGGAATATGGTTTGACTCCCGGCGTGGAAACCACCACCGGTCCGCTTGGACAAGGCTTTGCTAACGGAGTCGGCATGGCGATGGCTGAGGCTCACCTGGCGGCGCATTTCAACCGTCCGGGTTTTCCGGTCATCAACCATAACGTGTATGCCATTGTCACCGATGGCGACTTGATGGAAGGTGTGGCGTCCGAGGCTGCCTCGCTGGCAGGTCACCTCAAATTGGGCAAGTTAATCTACCTGTACGATGACAACCGCATTTCCATCGACGGCTCGACCGACCTGTCTTTTACCGAAGACCGCGCCAAGCGCTTTGAGGCATACGGCTGGCAGGTCCTTCGGGATGTCAGCGGGAACTCAACCTACGCCATCGCCGCTGCGATTCGCAAGGCGCGCAAAGATGCGCGCCCATCCCTGATCGTCTGCCGCACGCACATTGGCTACGGCTTGCCCACCCGCCAGGATACCGCCAAGGCACACGGCGAACCGCCCGGAGAGGAGGAACTGCGCGCCGCGAAAGAAAAACTGGGCTGGGTGGTCGAACCGCCTTTCCATATCCCCGCCGATGTTCTCGAATTCTACCGTTCGGCATTAAAAATCGGCAAACAGGCGGAACGCAAATGGCACCGCCTGCTGGATGCCTACCGGGCAGCCTATCCTGCGCTGGCGGTTGAATTGGAACGCCGTCTGGCACGGGAATTTCCGGCCGGCTGGGAGCAAAAATTACCCGAATTTCCAGCGGATGCTAAGGGAATAGCGACCCGCGCCGCATCGGGCAAGGTGCTCAATGTGCTTGCCGAGCGGCTGCCGGAGATGATCGGCGGCTCCGCCGACTTGACGCCTTCCAATAACACCTGGATCAACAGCAGCCAATCCTTTCAGCCCGCCCATGCCGAGGGTCGTTACATCCATTTCGGAGTCCGCGAACACGCCATGGGTTCGATTGTGAACGGGATGGCGCTGCACGGGGGAGTTATTCCCTACGGCGCAACCTTCCTGGTCTTTTCGGATTACATGCGTCCGGCAGTTCGATTATCTGCCCTCTCGCACATTCCTTCGATCTGGATTTATACCCACGACAGCATCGGCTTAGGCGAGGACGGACCCACCCACCAGCCGGTGGAACACCTGGCAGCGCTGCGGGCAATTCCTAAGCTGAACCTGATCCGTCCAGCCGATGCAAACGAGGTGCGCGAAGCCTGGGTCGCCGCGCTGAAAAACCGCCGCACGCCCACCGCACTGGTGCTCACCCGCCAGCCGGTTGTGGTTCTCGACCGCACTTCGCTGAATTCCGCCAGCGGGCTGCACCGCGGCGCGTATGTGCTTGGCGACTTGGGGGGCGGTAAGCCACAGATCATTCTGATGGCTTCTGGGTCGGAGGTTTGCTTGATCGTCGAAGCCGGTTACAGCCTGGTCGCCGAAGGCTACGATGTGCGCCTAGTGTCTTTCCCTTCCTGGTATCTATTCGACCAACAGGATGCGCTCTACCGTGACGAAGTGCTGCCGCCATCCATTAAACGCCGCTTGGCAGTAGAGGCAGGGGTTGCGCTGGGTTGGCAGCGTTTCGTCGGCGATCAGGGACGGGTGATCAGTATCGAACGCTTCGGGGCATCGGCGCCGTATAAGAAAATTTACGAGGAATTCGGCTTGACCACAGCCCGGATACTCAATGAAGCGCGCAACTTACTCGGCGTGGGCAAATTCTAGGAGGCACAAGATGAGAATCGCTGTGGCTTGTGATCATGCCGGTTTTCCCCTCAAAGAGGAAGTGCTGCAGGCGGTTCGTACCGCCGGACACGAGGTACTCGATCTGGGCAGCTTCTCGACCGAAGCCGTGGATTACCCCGATTTTGCCTACAAAGCCGGTCGGGCAATTGTCGATGGTCAGGCGGATCGGGCAATTGTGATCTGTGGTTCCGGCGTCGGCGCAAACATTGCCGCCAATAAAATCAAGGGCATTTATGCCTGCCTGTGCCACGATACCTATTCCGCCCACCAGGGCGTGGAGCACGATAACATGAACGTGTTGTGCCTTGGCGCGCGCATCATCGGCGTGGAACTGGCGAAAGAAATCGTGCGCTCGTTCCTGGGAGCGACGATGAGCAGCGAAGAACGCCACCTGCGCCGCGTTGGTAAAATCCGCGCCATCGAACAGGAAAATTGAGAGGGTATGATGAACCGTATTCACCCGCTTCACCAATTGGGGCAATCGGTCTGGTACGATAACATCCAACGCTCGCTGCTCGAAAGCGGGCAACTGGCAGCCATGATCGAGCAGGGGCTTATCCGCGGAGTCACATCCAATCCCAGCATCTTCCACAATGCAATTGCCAAATCGCACGATTACGACGCTGCGCTCAAACCCATGGCATGGTCAGGCTGGTCTGCCCTGCAAATCTTTCACCAGCTGGCAATCGAGGATATTCAAGCCGCCGCCGATTTGTTTCGCCCGCTTTATGAGCAAAGCCAGGCAGGCGATGGCTACGTCAGCCTGGAAGTCAGTCCCAGGCTGGCGCACGACACGCTCGGCACGCTTGCGGAAGCCAAACGGCTGTGGAATCTGGTCGAACGCCCCAACTTAATGATCAAAATACCCGCCACCCTCGAAGGTATTCCCGCCATTCGCGAGAGCATAGCAGCCGGGATCAACGTCAATGTGACCTTAATTTTCTCACTGGCGCGTTACCGCGAGGTGATGGATGCCTATCTGTCCGGGTTGGAAGACCGCCTCAAAGCCGGTTTGCCAATCGACCGGATTGCCTCGGTGGCGTCCTTCTTTGTTTCCAGGGTGGATACCAAGATCGATCAACGGCTGGATGAAATCATCAAGAGTGAGGAAGCCAGCGCCAAACTGGCGCAGTCCCTGCTCGGAAAAGCCGCGGTTGCCAACGCCCGCATGGCGTATGCGTTTTACCTGGAAACCTTTGCCAGCCTGCGCTACGATACCCTGCGCCAGCAGGGCGCCCGCACCCAGCGCCCGCTATGGGCTTCCACCAGCACCAAAAATCCCGCCTACCGGGATGTGGTTTACGTTGAAGAACTGATTGGCGCGGACACCGTCAATACCATGCCACCGCAAACCCTGGAAGCCTTCCTGGATCACGGCGAGGCGCAGGTGCGCCTGGGCTGGGATGTCAGTCAGGATCAACAGGTGATTGCCCAACTCGAGACCCTGGGCATCTCGATGAATAAAGTGACCGGAGAACTAGAAGCCGAGGGCGTCAAAGCCTTTACGGATGCCTTCGATGCGCTGTTGAAGACCATCGAAGAACGCCGCCAGTCGGCACTGGCTGAACTGGGTTGCCTGAAGGACACCCTCCCCGCGGAGGTGGTGCGCGCCGAATACGAATCGCTCAGCCGGCGGCTGTTTGCCATCGATTCCACGCTGTGGAGCGAAGACCCCGCCGCCCAGGCAGAAATTCGCAAACGGCTGGGCTGGCTGGTCTCCCCGCAAACCAGCCGCTCGCTGATTTCGAATTTCAATTCGCTGGCTGCCGCCTGCCGCGCGGACGGCATCAGCCATGCCTTGCTGCTGGGGATGGGTGGGTCATCGCTCGCTCCGGAGGTGCTGCGGCTTGCCTTTGGGGTGGGGAAGATTGGCAATAAAAAAGCCCTCGACCTGGCAATTCTGGATTCAACCAATCCCGACCAGGTACAGGCTGCCGCCAGGCATGCCCCATTGGAAAAAACCCTGTTCATTGTTTCCAGCAAATCTGGAAGCACCAGCGAGGTGAGCGCCTTTCTGGATTACTTCTGGCGCCTGGCGGACACCCAATTCGGCGACCATGCCGGCGCGCACTTTGTTGCCATCACCGACCCGGGCACAAAATTGGAAAACATCGCCCGCGAGCGGAATTTTCGCGCCATTCTACCCGGCGACCCGCTCGTCGGCGGGCGCTACTCTGCGCTGACCGCGTTTGGTTTGTTTCCAGCCGCGCTACTCGGCATGAATCTGGATACGCTGCTCGACCGAGCAGCCTGGATGATGAACCAGTGCCTGCCGGGCATCCCCGGTGGACGCAATCCGGGTCTGGTATTGGGCACCTTGTTGGGCGCCGCCGCGCTGGATGGGCGCGACAAGCTGACCCTGCTGGCGGATGAGCCGTTTGAATCATTCGGCTCCTGGCTGGAACAACTAGTCGCCGAATCGACCGGAAAAAACGGGCGCGGCATCATCCCGGTTGACCTGCAACCGCGGGTTGCCATCGAGACTTATGGGGAAGACCGCCTGTTTGCCTACCTGCGCAACGGCGGCTCCCAGGATGAATTCGTCCAGCAGTTGAAACAAGCCGGGCATCCGGTGTTGGTGTTCGATCTCAAGGATGTGTACGACCTGGGCGCCGAATTTTACCGCTGGGAAATCGCCACCGCAGTTGCATGCGCGCTGCTGGGAGTCAACGCCTTCGACCAGCCGGACGTGCAGGACAACAAAGACCGCACCACCCGAAAAATTGCCGCGTTTCGCAAGAAAGGCGAATTTAAGGAAGGCAAGCCGTTGTGGGAAAACGAACAGGCAAGGGTTTTCGGCGTCCCAATCAAGGGGTTGAAAAATGCCAAAAACCTTAAAGAAGTGGTCACCTTTTTCCTGAACCAGGCGCAAGCGCAGGATTATATTGCCCTCAATGCCTACCTGCCGCGGGATTCCAAAACACAGCAAAAATTACAAAAAGTGCGCAAGACTGTTCTGGAACGCACGCGCTGCGCGGTAACCCTCGGCTACGGACCGCGCTTTCTACATTCCACCGGGCAGCTGCACAAAGGCGGGCCCGACCAGGCACTGTTCCTGCAAATTACCCGCGATGCGGATGTCGATGTGGAGATTCCCGGCCAGGGCATAACCTTTGGCGCGCTGGAACGCGCCCAGGCACTCGGCGACCTGGAAGCCTTGCTCCACCGCGGGCGGCGCGTGCTGCGCGTCCACCTGACCGGCGGCGGTATCGAAGATCTGCTCTAACGCCGCGGCCAGAAAAACCGCCAACCCAGCAGGACGGCAAGCGCCACCAGCAGCAGCGGGCGGCGCAGCAGCCATAACAGGCTGTGCAATCCGCCGCGAAAAAGGTCTGCCCGGCGAACCCGGTGTGGATTAATCATGCCTTTCGATTGCCAGTCAAAAGACAGCAGCCGCTGCAAAAACCTCTGCTGGACACAGCCTTCCAGGCTAAATATCGCAATTTCCGCGCCCAATCGACTGGCTATGCGCAGATCGCGCGCGAACTCCTCCCAGCTCAACGGGCGAGTGTCTGCCACGCCTTCCAGATCCACCCCGCCCCCAGTGCTGCCGATAGCGATAAAGTCGGCGTCCTTCCCATAACTCACCAGCAGCCCATCACCGAATGGGCGGCTGAAACTGGAATACAGCATCGCAATTTCGCGGTCGACCGGTAAATCCAGCACCCCCAGCAGCCGCTGGATGACCGTCGAGCCTGCCCGGCGCTCATCCAGCATCAGCGGCAATTGGTAGGCTTCCACTTCATACCCATCGGCTTTGATCTGACGCACCAGGTTCAGGTACATTTCCCGCGCCGCACCGAAGATTCTTCGCCGCCGCGCAAGACTGCGCACCACCCGGAGCAATCCGACGCCCACGCCAGATTTGAAACCGCTGATGAAACCAAAGTCGGGTTCGATATCCAACCCCACCCGGCGCCATTCCAGTCCGTTTTCCTGGCTCCAGCGCAGAAAGGCTTGATACTGCCGGGCTGCCGCGGCAGCGTTGTCGAGGTTGAACCAATACCCCTCGGATTCCGGGAGCAGCAACCAGGCAGTTAACGGTATCCCTGCCCGGTTCAATCGCTTAACCACCTGCGCGCGTTGCGCCGAAAGATCGCGCAGTCCCATCGCCACGCCGGCTTTCAATTGCTGCAAAGCGGCGATCACCTCCACATCCGCCATTAGTCCTTCCAGCGGCTGGGCATCTAGTTCACAAAAAAAGGTCAACTCAGGCTGGGTGGACATTGCCGGTCATCCGATGGTTTGGGTCATAGCCAACGCAATCGAACCCAGCACGCCCGCCCGCCCGCCCAACCCCGGCGGAACAATATACTCATCAATTTTCTCGAGGATTTCACCGGCGTAAACGTAGCGATTGAGCAATTGCTGAACCCGTACCCGGATCATGGGGAACAGGTGAGCCTGTTGCATGACCCCTCCACCCAAAATGATACGCTGCGGAGAGACGATGCAAATCATATCATTCAAGGCGCGGGCGATATAGTCGGCTTCCAATTCCCAAAGGGGGTGATAGTCCGGCAGCGTTTCCGCCGGTTTTCCCAGCCGGGCATGCAGCGCTGGTCCGCTTGCCAGCCCTTCAAAACAGTCGCCGTGGAATGGACACACGCCGGCAAAGGGATCGGCTTGCAGGTCATGCGTCAGGCGCATATGCCCCATTTCCGGATGCACCAATCCATGAACCGGTTTTCCGTCGATAATCAATCCCCCGCCAATTCCCGTGCCAATCGTGATGTAAATAAAATTCTTCAAGCCTCGAGCAGCGCCCCATGTTCCCTCGCCGAGCGCGGCAGCATTGACATCCGTATCCAGCACAACCGGCAGTCCGGTACCCTCCTCGATCATTTGGGTCAGCGGGGTAAACGACCAGCCCGCCTTGGGGGTCGCCGTGATTTTACCGAAATGCTCCGAGCCTGGATTCAAATCCAGCGGTCCGAACGATCCGATGCCGATACCTGCCAGACGGGTATTGGTTTTGACCATGAATTGGCGAAAAAATTCGACGGCTTTGGTTAGCGACTCGCGCGGTTCGGTGGTAGCGAAACGCATCTCTGCAAGGATGTTGTCGGGCGAACTGCCGATGGCACACACAAATTTCGTCCCCCCAGCTTCAATGCCGCCATACAGTTGCATGGTTTACCTCCTGGCAATCGCTTCATGAATTTGAATACGGGTTGGTTGCGTTAATCTTATCACAATCGCGGCGCGCCAATTATTCTGTAAATCCCGCGAACAGTGTATAATCACGCT
>JBBIQB010000066.1:15001-16968 GCA_037442545.1 Bellilinea sp. | reverse complement strand
CACCCGCTGCTGCTGCCCGCCCGAAAGATTCGATGGATAGACGCGGGCTTTTTCAGCAATCCCCACCCGCTGCAAGTGAGTCATCGCAATCGCTTCCGCCTGCTGACGCGGGATTTTTCGCACAATCCGCTGCGCCAGGGTAACGTTTTCCAGAACGGTCAGGTGCGGGTACAGGTTGAAATGCTGAAACACCATCCCAATCTGGGAACGCAGCGCATTCAATTGTTTCTGGCTGCCTGTAATCCGCTCGCGTTCGATCCACACCTCTCCATCGGTCGGCGCTTCCAGATGGTTGATGCAGCGCAGCAGGGTCGATTTCCCGGAGCCACTGGGTCCGATGATTACCACCACTTGCCCCTTACCAACCGACAGACTGACCCCATCCAGCGCCGTCAGGCGACCAAATTTTTTCCGCAGGTTGATCACCTGGATCATTTCATGTGCTGCGCTCATCCTGCCTCACTCTTTTCTCCAACCACTTGACCACGAAGGACAAAACAACCGTCATTGCCAGGTACAACACTGCCAGGGTCACATAGGCTTCCTGATATTGAAAAGAACGCCCTGAATACAGCTTGGCAATTTGCGTAATATCGCGCACCGCCAAGACAGAAACCAACGACGAGTCCTTCAGCATCGCAACGAAATCATTACCCAGAGCGGGCAGCACATTGCGCACGGCTTGCGGCAGGATGATGTAGCGCATCGCCTGCCAGTAGGTCATGCCCTGGGCGCGCGCGGCTTCCATTTGTCCGCGTCCAATCGATTGAATCCCCGCTCGGAAGATTTCCGCCTGAAACGCGCCATAGGTAACCGACAAGGCAATAATTGCCCGCGTGGTCATTGGAACAGCGCTGTTTTCCAGGCGGGCGAGCGGTTGCCCTAACCATGTTAATCCGGCATCGTTCAACCAGACGCCCAGGTTGTTGAGGATACCCACCCCGGCAGGCACGCCGACGAAGGCAATGAAGAAGATCAATACCAGCATGGGAATGCCGCGGATCAGCTCCACATACAACGTGCCGGCGTTTTGAAACAAAACATTGTTTGAAATTCGCCCCAACCCGGTTAATAAGCCCAAAATCAACGCCAGCCCATACGCCACCAGCGTGGTTTGGATGGTCACGCCAACCCCGGCGCGAATGAACGCAAAGGCTTCCTGGTAACTGCTGCGGGTAAGAATCAAATGCGCAGTGTAAATAAACACCGCCGCCATTCCGAATATCCACCAGGGCACGCGTCTCAAACGCAGCCGTATATCGAAAACGGTCAATGGCGGGGCTTCGATCCGCCGGTCAATAGGCAGACTCTCTTTCACGGTCGCTCCTCGATCCTCGAAATTCATGACTGGCAAGGTGATGCTTGCCAGTCATGTTCGCCCTGCTCATCAAGAAATTACTTGATATCCTCTTCGGTGACGTTAAAAGAGGGTCCAAAGAATTTTTCATTCAGCGCAGCCAGGCTGCCGTCCGCCTGCATGGCTTCGAGTGCCCGGTTGACCGCATCCACCAGCGGGCTGCCTTTGGAAAAAGCGAAACCAAGCGCATCGCTGGAGATCGAGGGACCAATCAACTCCAGCTCGTCCGCATTTTGCCCCTGGTAACCCATGCCGACAATCTCATCGATGATGACCGCATCCACATCGCCGGCAATCAGCGCCTGAATGGCGAACGGGAACTGCTCGAAGGCTTTAATGCGCGTCTCCGGGAGGAATTGGACCGCGGTTTCGTAATTGGTGGTGCTCACTTGCGTACCCATGACCAGCGCCTCGTTCTGCGCAAATTCCTCGATACTGCTGAAGCGATCCTCGCCTACACGCACCAACAACCGCTGTTGGATTTGAATATAGCCGATCGAAAAATCAACCGTATTTTGTCGTTCGGCAGTGATGGTAATACCGGATGCGCCCACATCGTATTGCCCGTTGGCAACCGACTGGATCAAACCATCCCAGGCGGTTTCGACGA
>JBBIQB010000066.1:0-14961 GCA_037442545.1 Bellilinea sp. | reverse complement strand
CATCCGCCCGGCTCACCGGTCTCGAGTGAAATGTAGTTGAATGGCAAGTAGGCATTTTCCACCGCGATGGTCACTTCACGGCAGCCCAGATCGACCACTGCCGTATCCGCGCTGCCCAAACAGCCTTCCGGCTGAGGCGTGGCTGCAACGGGGGCAGGACCATCGACCGGCGGCTGCGCCGCGCTGTTGCACGCCGTCAACACCAAACTCAATAAAACCAACACAATAATAGTTCCGCTAATTTTGCTGCTCATCCTGATCTCCTTTGGTATTTGTAATTCAACTGCTCCTCCTCGATTAAGCATTACGCCGCCATGGTCACATCCTCCTCGATACGTCCGGTGTACAAAAAACCCTCCCGCTTGGGGAGGGTTTCTGCCTGGATAAAAATGGGTTTAACCACCAAAATCTATGCGTAATCCACCGCTCCCAAGGGGAAAGGTTGCTTATCTGGGTTACGCTTAGCATTTTGCTGGAAAAACATAGCCAGTTTATAGCATCATTGAACCCGACTGTCAATATGCAATTTTTGGTTTTGGGCAAGTGCCGCGCATATCCGCCTTATGGTAAAATAGCGTATCTTATTCAGCCGTCCTCGTCCACTGGTTTTGCGCCCATCGCCTGGCAAAAAATTGCATCGAATGAGGAGCGGCTCCAATATCCCGGGAGTACGATCGATATGACACCTGTTCTGGAACTTCGTGGGATCACAAAGCGCTTTCCTGGCGTGCTTGCGAACGACCACATACACCTGACCCTTGAACAAGGCAGCATTCACGCGCTGCTGGGAGAAAACGGGGCGGGCAAAACCACCTTAATGAACATTCTCTACGGTTTGTACAAGCCGGATGAGGGTGAGATATTTGTCAACGGTCAACCCTTCGAGGTACACTCCCCCTCCGATGCAATCGCGCGCGGGATTGGTATGGTGCACCAGCACTTTATGCTGATTCCCGTTTTTACCGTAACCGAAAACGTGATGTTGGGTGATGAAACACTCAAACCGGGCGGCTTTTTGGATCGAGAAAAAGCCGCCCAACGTATTCGCGAGATTTCCACCCAGTATGGGCTGGAAGTTAACCCGGACAGCTATATCAAGGACCTGCCGGTCGGGGTGCAGCAGCGGGTGGAAATTATCAAATTACTCTACCGCAATGCCAATATCCTCATTTTCGACGAGCCGACCGCCGTGCTCACCCCACAGGAAGCCGATGAACTATTCGAAATCATGCAATCACTCACCCGGCAGGGCAAGTCGATCATCTTCATCACCCACAAACTGCGCGAGGTGCTCGATGTCGCCGACCTGATCACCGTCATCCGGCGCGGCAAGGTGATCGGCTCGGTGCTGCCCAGCGAAGCCGACCAGAGCAAACTGGCATCAATGATGGTCGGGCGCGAAGTGAAATTGGAGCTGGAAAAAGCGCCTGCCCGCCCGGACAAAACTGCCTTGCGGGTGGAAAACCTGCTGGTGACCGATGATGCCCGCCAGGTTGCTGTGGACGGCATTTCGTTCGAGGTGCACGAAGGCGAAGTACTCGGCATCGCCGGCGTACAGGGCAATGGGCAAACCGAGTTGGTCGAAGCCGTGACCGGCATGCGCGATGTGGATGAAGGCAAGATTTTTTTGCTGGAAGAGGATGTCACCCATCTCAGTCCGCGCAAGTTCACCGAGTACGGCAGCGCCCACATTCCAGAAGACCGCCAGCGCGACGGGCTGGTGCTGCCTTTCCCGGTCATGGAAAACCTGATCCTGTGCACGTACTACCTGCCGCCTTTCGCCAAAGGACCCGTCATTCAATGGGAGCGGGTGCTGGAAAATGCGGACCGGCTCGTGCAGGAGTATGACATCCGCACCCCTTCATCGATCACGTCCGCCGGGTCGCTCTCCGGCGGCAACCAACAAAAGGTCATCGTCGCCCGCGAACTTTCCCGCCCAATCCACCTGCTGGTGGCAGCCCAACCCACCCGCGGTCTGGACGTGGGCTCGATTGAATACATCCACTCCCAGATCATCAAACGGCGCGACAACGGCGTGGCGGTGTTGCTGGTGTCCACCGAGCTGGATGAAATCCTGCAGCTTTCTGACCGCATCGCCGTGATGTATCGCGGGAAGATCCTTGCCACCATCCCTACGGAAGAAGCCAGCAAGGAATTGATCGGTTTGCTGATGGCTGGCGTTCCCCTCGAGGATGCCCGCCAGCAAATTCAAAACAAATCCGTGTATTCGGCATAGAACGGGGGCACGCTTTGACGACCAATCCTGAAAAGTCCAAAAAACCTGGTTTCTGGAAAATCTTTCTCGAGGAATTGACCAATCGAGGTAAACAACCGGGGGATGACAAGAAAGGGAAAGGCCGAATTGGGCAAATCATCCTCATCCCGTTGCTGGCGGTGGTCACCGGTCTTATTCTCGGGGCAATCTTTATCGTTCTGACCACCGAAGAGGTATATGCCGGGTTCGGACGCTCGTTTGGCGCCGGTCTCGCCGCCAGTTGGGACATCGTATCCACCTCCTACGCGGCGCTGTTCACCGGCGCGTTCGGCAATCCGGCGCGCATGATTGCTGCGCTGCAGACCGGCACCGATCTGGAAATCCGGCGCGCCTTCAACCCGTTCCTGGAAAGTCTGGTTACATCTACGCCTTACATTTTTGCCGGGCTGGCGGTTGCACTCGGTTTTCGCGCCGGGGTATTCAACATTGGCGCCGAGGGTCAAATTTTTGTCGGAGCAATTACCGCCACCTTCGTCGGCTATTCGGTCACCGGCTTACCCGCCATCATCCATCTGCCGCTGGCACTGCTGGCAGGCGCGCTGGGTGGGGCTGCCTGGGGCTATATACCCGGTTGGTTAAAAGCCAAGACTGGCGGGCACGAAGTGATCAACACGATCATGATGAATTACATTGCCTTCCGGTTGAGCGACTTTCTGCTCACCGGTCCAATGAAACGCCCGGATTCATTCAACCCAGTCAGCCCGGAAGTGCTGTCCACCGCCTGGCTGCCGCGCTTTTTTCCGGATCCAATCCGGTTTCACCTGGGCTTCTTTATTGCCCTGGGAATTGCCTACCTGGTGTACTGGTACCTGTTCAAGACCACCTGGGGCTTCGAGCTGCGCACGGTGGGCACCAACCCCAACGCCGCCAAATACGCCGGCATGAACGTGACCCGCAACATCATTCTGGCAATGAGCCTTTCCGGTGCGCTGGCAGGACTTGCGGGCGCCAATGAAGTCCTCGGCGTTAATCATATTCTGGCAATGGCATTCTCCTCCGGCTACGGCTTCGACAGCATTGCGCTGGCATTGCTCGGCAACAATCACCCTCTGGGGGTGGTGCTGGCGTCCCTGCTGTTTGGCACGCTGCGCAATGGCGCAACCCGCATGCAACTGTCTGCCGGCATTCCAATCGACATCATCTCCGTACTCCAGGCGGTGATCCTGGCATTCATTGCTGCGCCCGCGATCATTCGCACCATTTACCGGTTGCGCGCACCCGCTGTCGAAGAAGGCGGAATTACCATTCGCAGTTGGGGAGGGAATTAATTATGGCATCCACAACAACCGCAAACAGCCATGCGTTTCACACGCAATTTGTCCGCGAGTCGCCGGTTCGCCAGCGGGTGATGGGCATCCTGTTTCTCCTGCTGGGGTTTTCCATCTGGTTCTTCTTTAGTCGCTCCGTCGCTCCGGACAGCACCGCCAGTTTTGGATTGAGCACCTTCCAGGCAAGAACTCAATTGGATCTATGGAGCGTGCCCGTGCTTTCCACGCTCTACTTTCTGGCGGTTATTTGCGGCATCATCGGCGGGGTGCAGTTGGCGCGCGGGTTCAAGCGCTACACCAATTTGGTGCTGGCTTTGGTGGTTTTCTTGTTCGTCTTTGGCTTTTTGGTCTGGGCAACCGCTGGGAAATCGCTCAATCTAGTCGGGTTGTTAAGTACCACCCTGAGCAAAGCTGTTCCTATCACCCTGGGCGCCTTGTCCGGTATTTTGTGCGAGCGAGCGGGGGTGGTCAACATCGCTATCGAAGGCATGATGCTCTCCGGCGCCATGGTCTCAGCCCTGGTTGCCAGCCTGACTCAAAACCCGTGGACCGGGTTGCTGTTCGGCATCCTGACGGGCGCTTTGCTGGCGCTAGTGCACGGTGTTTTTTCCATAAAATACAAAACCAACCAGATCATATCGGGAACGGTGATCAATATTTTTGCCACCGGCATAACCTCCTACATCTCTGCCAAATTCCTCCAGGAATACCAACCCTTAAATACGCCGCCTACCTTTGCGCCAATTTCCATTCCGCTGCTCGCCGACATTCCCATCCTGGGTGAAATCTTGTTCGTCAACAACCTGTTCGTCTTTTCAATGTTCGCCTTCCTAATCATCCTGCAAGTTGCCTTGTTTCAAACCCGCTGGGGCTTGCGCATGCGGGCAGTAGGTGAACACCCCAAGGCAGCCGACACGCTCGGTATCAACGTGTTCAAAACCCGCTACATGGCGGTCATCCTGGGCGGGATGATGGCTGGCTTTGCCGGCGCCTATTTCACCCTCGGCTCTGCCGGGCGCTTCGATGAAATGATGACCGCCGGACGCGGCTTCATCGGACTGGCAGCCATGATCTTCGGTAACTGGATGCCCGCTGGCGCGTTTGGCGCGGGTCTGCTCTTCGGCTTTGCCGACTCACTCGCCTCGCGCATGGCCATCCTGGGAATTACCATCCCCTCGCAGTTCCTGCTGATGCTGCCCTACATCGCCACCATGATCGTGCTGGCGGGAGTGATCGGTAAGGCACAAGTGCCCGCTGCCGACGGCATCCCCTACGAAAAAGAATAAAGCGCAGTTTTCGCGCAAATTGGAGGGCATTGTCCGCTTATTTCGCGACATTGCCCTCTTTTTGTTATAATTTTCGCGCACCAGAATCCAATATTTTCCGTATACCTACTGAGTGTTGCGGGGTTGACCCCGTTTGTGTACCCTTCCAGCATTCCACATCGAATCGTACCCCAAAGGCATATTCCTATGACCACAATTAAAGTTCGCGAAATCACCAAAAAATTTGGCAGCCAGCTGGCGGTCAATAAGGTTTCTTTCGATGTCGAACCCGGCGAAATTTTTGGTTTGTTGGGACCCAACGGCGCCGGTAAAACCACCACCATTCGCACCATTTTGGACATCTTCAAACCCGACAGCGGGGAAGTCGATATCCTGGGCGGCAAAATGACCGAGGAAAAGAAAAATTGGATCGGTTACCTGCCCGAAGAACGCGGCTTATACCAGGACATCAACCTGGAAATCTGCCTGAATTACCTGGCACGGCTTAAAAACCTGGATGCGGCGGAAGCCAGCCAGCGCATTAATTCCATGCTCAAGCGCTTCGACCTGTACGACCATCGCAAAAAGAAAGTCAAAGAAATGAGCAAGGGAATGCAGCAGAAAGCCCAGTTGATCATCACCCTGGTGCACGATCCCAAACTGATTATCATCGACGAGCCCTTCAGCGCCCTGGACCCGGTCAACACCCAAATGGTCAAAGACCTGCTGCGCGAGGAGCGCGACAAGGGCAAAACCATTGTGATGTGCACCCACCAGATGCACCAAGTGGAGGAATTGTGCGACCGACTGGTGCTCATCAATCAAGGCGCGGTGATGCTGTACGGCGACCTGGATAAAATCCGGCGCGGTTACTCCGGACAGGATGTCATCATTCACCCGTTGGGCGGCTTGCCCGCCGATCTGCCCGGCGTGGAAAAAATCGAACCATTCAACTCGTCCTTCCGCATCCACCTCAATCCCCAGGTCAGCCCGCAGCAATTATTGAAAACCCTGGTCGAACGCGGCATCACCCTGGAGCGGTTTGAAATCGCCATTCCCACCCTGGACGAAATATTCATTCAGGTTGTAACCAGCAAAGGAGCCGCGCAATGACAAAATTTTGGCTGGTATTCAAGCATGAATACCTCCGCCATGTGAAGCGCAAGCGGTTCATTTTTGCGCTGCTCTCGATCCCGCTTTTCATGGTATTTTTGATGGGGGTACCCATCTTCGCCGCACTGTTGAGCACCGACCGGCGACCGGTTGGTTACATCGACCTGTCCGGGCTGTTTACCGATGCCCAGCCGCTATCCGAAAACCGGAATGGATTGTTTTCCAACAACATCAAAATGCTGCCCTTCACCGCCGAAAGCTCGGCGCGCGAAGCGCTGGAACAACGGGACATCCAAGCGTATTACATTATCCAGCCGGACTATCTCGCCAGCGGCAGCGTGCGCGTTGTTTCCGAAGAAGCCGTCGATTCAAGCATTCATCGCCGCTTTTCGCGTTTCCTGTTGTCCAATCTGATGAGCGCCGAGGATGCTTCCGTGCGCGAACGCATCCTGCAGGGACCGCAGATGATCCTGCGCACCCTAGACAGCGACCAGAAAGTGGACAGCACGCATCCTTTGGCCTTTATCGTTGTGCTTTTCTCCGGGGTGATCTTTATGCTTGTGATCAACACCAGCGGCGGTTACCTGCTCCAGGCAGTAGTTGAAGAAAAAGAAAACCGCACGATGGAAATTATCCTCACCTCGCTGTCCACCGACCAGTTCATGGCGGGTAAAATTTTTGGCAACCTGAGCGTCGGTCTGACCCAGATGGTTTTCTGGTTGATCATGGCTGGCGTGACGGGCTTTTTCGCGCTGCGCACCTTTCCCGACCTGGCAAACCTGGGCATCAATTTCTCCTTTTTGGTGCTCATGGCTGCCACCTTCCTGCCTGCCTTCGTCATGATCGCCGCGCTGATGACCATGGTCGGCGCCACCGCAACCGAAGCGCGCGAAGCCCAGCAAATTGCGGGATTGTTCACCCTGCCCATTGTGGTGCCGTTCTGGTTCATCGCGGTCATCATGGAAACCCCTAACAGCGCCCTGTCGGTCGGCTTCAGCCTGTTTCCCTTCACGGCTCCGCTTACCCTGCCGCTGCGCTCGATGGTCACCAATCTGCCCGCCTGGCAGATTGCGCTCTCGCTCGGCTTGCTGGTGCTCGCCGCCGCCGGCGCAATCTGGCTTGCCAGCCGCGCCTTCCGCCTGGGCATGTTGCGCTACGGCAAAAAACTGTCTCTGGCTGAAATCTTTCGCACCCGTTCCTAAACAGGCGTTTCAATGAATAAAACTTGGATCGTTTTCAAACACGAAGCTGAAACCATTTTACGCAGCCGCTCTTTTCTCCTCACGCTGGTGCTGGTGCCGCTGATCGCGTTCATCATCCTGGTTGTGGTCGGGCGGTTGCAGCAAAACAACCCCAGCCCGGATATCACCGAACTCTTCCCTCCCGAAACAACGGTCGAGACCAAAGGGATCGTCGATCAAAGCGGAATCATCCGAGAAATACCAGCTGAACTGCAACCCAGCATCCGGTTTTTTACCTCCCCAGAAGCCGCCATCCGCGCGTTGGAAAGCGCGCAGGTCAGTGGTGTGTATGTCATCCCGCCGGACTACCTGGAAAGCGGGCAGGTCGAATATTTCGCCCCTGTACTCAACGTGATTGGCGATAGCGAAAACACCTACCCGCTCGACTGGTTGATCCAGTACAACCTGTACAAAGACCAACCCGATTTGCTGGCGCGCATCGTCCAGCCGGTCGTTCTCAAGGTGGAATTCATCTCCGAGAAACCGCAGCGCGACCAGGACAACATGCTCACCTTTTTCGTTCCCTACGGCGTTACCTTCCTATTCTATATGTTCATTCTCGGATCCGCATCCCTGATGTTGAGCAGCATTACCAACGAGAAGCAGAACCGGGTGATGGAAATCCTGCTCACCTCAGTCACCCCCTCCCAGATGTTGACCGGGAAAATCATCGCGCTGGGGTCGATCGGGTTGCTGCAAATGATGGTCTGGCTGACCGCCGCATTTTTCATGCTGCAAATGAGCGGGCGTACCTTCGCCATCGCCCAGGGATTTGAACTCTCCCCGGCAGTGCTGGCATGGGGTTTCATCTACTTTATACTGGGATACGCCATCTACGCCAGCCTGATGTCGGGAGTCGGCGCGCTGGTTCCCAACCTGCGCGAAGCCTCGCAAGCCACCTTCCTGGTGATCGTGCCGCTAATCATTCCCCTGATCTTCATCTCCCTGTTGATCCAGCGTCCGGACGCTGCCCTGTCGATTGGCTTGAGCCTCTTCCCGCTCACCTCGCCGGTCGCCATGATGACCCGCATCGCCGCGGTGCCGGTACCGCTCTGGCAGACTGTGCTGGCAGCCGTTTTGCAAGCTGGCACGGCTGTGCTCGTTATTCGCGTCGTGGCAGGTTTGTTCCGCGCTCAAAACCTGCTTTCCGGGCAAGCCTTCAGTTGGAAATTGTTTTACAAAGCGCTCACCGGGCGGGCTTAATCCATTGCGGTTGTCTGATCGAGTCCGAATCTTGCTTGCACGCCGTTGTTTGCAATGTTATAATCGTTTCAAGCCAGTACCAAAGGCTGTGATCCAGCCTTGTAAATTCGTTGCGTGGCGCACGAAAATTCCCTTTGTCTTCAGTTGATATAGGTTACGCCCTCATCGGTCACCTCCCACCGGTCTGGCTTATTCTATCCCAATCTCATTCATGGAAAAGAGAATATGAAAATTCTCGAGCTTGAAAAAGCGCCTCTGGCGACCCTAAGAGAAATAGCCACAGATCTGGAAGTACCCAACGCCCACCGCCTAAAAAAAGAGAATCTGATTCTGCGCATCCGCCAGATGGAAGCCGGACGGGAAGGCGTTGAAGTGCGCGGCGGTGTGCTGGAAATTTTACAGGAAGGAATCGGCTTTCTCCGTTCCAACTACCAAATCGGGCCGGAGGATGTATACGTTTCGCAGGCGCAGCTGCGCCGTTACGACCTGCGCAATGGCGATCTGGTGATTGGGGTGGTGCGCCCACCGCGCGAATCGGAGCGCCATTACGGCTTGTTGAAGGTCGAAACGATCAACGGCATGCCGCCCGACGAAGCCCGCGAACGCCCGCTGTTCGAACGCCTGACACCCATCTTCCCGGACAAACGTTTCGACATGGAAACCGACCGTGGCATTTATTCCACCCGCCTGATCAACCTGATTGCCCCCATCGGGCGCGGGCAGCGCGGGATGATCGTCTCGCCGCCCAAAGCCGGCAAAACCACGATATTGAAGCAGGTCGCCAATGCAATTACTGCAAAAAATCCGGAAGTGCACCTGATCATTGCCTTGATTGGCGAACGCCCCGAGGAAGTGACCGATATGGATCGCTCGGTGGACGCCGAGGTGGTCGCTTCGACCTTCGATGAACCGGTCACCGCCCATGTACGCACTGCCGAAATTACCCTGGAACGCGCCAAAAGATTGGTCGAAATCGGCAGGGATGTGGTAATATTGATGGACTCGCTGACCCGGTTGGCGCGGGCATACAACTTGGTCGTGAATCCCTCCGGTCGCACCCTATCCGGCGGTATGGATCCCTCGGCGCTTTACCCGCCCAAACGCTTTTTTGGCGCTGCCCGCAATCTGGAAGAGGGCGGTTCGCTCACCATCATCGCCACTGCGCTGGTGGATACGGGTTCCCGGCTGGATGATGTTGTATACGAAGAATTTAAAGGTACCGGTAACATGGAACTCCACCTTTCCCGCCGGCTGCAGGAACGCAGAGTCTACCCGGCAATCGACATTGAACGGTCATCGACCCGCCGCGAAGAATTACTGCTCGGTCCGGACATGCTCCAGCGGGTATGGCTGATGCGGCGTATGTACCTGCAAATGATCGCCCAGCCGCCGCAAGGCGCGGGAATGGATCCCGCTGTGGCGACCGAAGCATTACTGCAGCGTCTGGCACGAACCAAGAACAACATGGAGTTCCTGGAGAGCCTGACGGAGGAAATGTGACCCTTTCGAAACCCGGAACGCCAGTAGCCGGAGAGAAACCCGACTCTGGTTCTGGATTAGTGCCAAACCTCTTATGGGTTCTGGCAGTAAGTATGTTAGTTTTTAGCCTGTATCTGGTAGTACAACGCGTCACGCGCTCGCAAGCCACTTCGAGCGTGGCGGCTGCCAACGCCTCGCTGGATTTGCCCGAAGCGCCCGAACAAGTCGATTTACCGGAGTTTGTCCTCTCCGCCGATTCAGGATCGGTAGCGCGGCGCGCCAACTTGCGCACCATTCTACCCACCCGCCCGCGCGAACAGGCTATCGCCTACCGCGTCGAAAAAGGCGATTCGGTCTTCGGCATCGCCCAAAACTTCAACCTGAAGCCCGAAACCGTGCTGTGGGCAAATTACGACATTCTCAATGACGATCCGCATATGATTTCGGTCGATCAGGAATTGATGATTCCGCCGACCGATGGCGTACTACACGAATGGAAGGAAAGCGACACACTCGAAAAAGTGGCGTCCACCTTCAAAGCCGATATCCAGGATATTTTGCTGTACCCTGGCAACAGATTGGACCTGGCGAACCCGGTGGTTGAGCCCGGCACCTTATTGATGATCCCCGGTGGTTCGCGCGAATTCCGCACCTGGGTGGTGCCGACCATCCCGCGCGGTCCGGCGGGCGTCAATCGAAGCATTTACGGCCCGGGCGCGTGTGATACCGGCAGCGGCGGCGCCTTCGGCAGCGGCACCTTCGTCTGGCCCACCATTCAGCGCGTTCTCTCCGGCAACGATTACTGGCCCGGTCACCTGGCAATCGACATCGCTGCCTACACTGGCGATTCGGTATTCGCCTCCGACAGCGGCGTGGTCGTTTATGCAGGTCCGGTCGGCGGCGGGTACGGCAACATGGTGATGATTGACCACGGCAACGGCTATCAGACCTTGTATGCTCACCTCTCCGGCTGGAGCGTGCGCTGCGGCGCGAGCGTCTTCCAGGGACAGGTGGTCGGGCAGGCAGGCAGCACCGGACGTTCGACCGGACCGCACCTGCACTTCGAGGTGCGCTACCTGGGTGGGTTCGTCAATCCGTGGTACGTTCTGCCTTAATTTAAAGCAGTGACTGCGGGTCGATTTCGACCCGCCATTCGTCCAGTTCTTTTCCGCGCAAAACGCTGGCAGGATCGTTCCCCTTGAGAATGACCTGCCAGCGGTACTTTCCGCCCTCGCGGGCAAAAAAGCACGGCACCGGCCCGATGATCTCGCTGTTGGGATAGGGGCTGTCTTTGACCCATTCTCCCAGCCGCGCCGCCATTTCCCGCGCCAGCTGCTCCGCCTCGCGCGCACTGCCACGCCGAATTTCCAACCGCGCCAGCCGTGCAAATGGCGGGTAGCCGATTTTGCGGCGCTGCTCGATCTCGTAGGCATAAAAACCGGCGTAATCGTATTGGGCAGCCGCCTGGATGGCGTAATGTTCCGGCTGGAAGGATTGCAGGATCACCCTGCCGCCCAGCGGACTGCGCCCTGCCCGCCCCGCCACCTGGGTAAGCAGTTGAAAGGTGCGCTCCGCGGCACGATAATCCTCCAGGTATAAACCAACGTCCGCCAGCACCACGCCCACCAGAGTCACCAGGGGAAGGTCGAGACCTTTGGCGAGCATCTGCGTCCCAACCAGGATATCCGCTTTGCCGCTGGAAAAATCTGCCAGAATGGCTTCATGCGCACCCTTTTTACGGGTGGTTTGCGAATCCCAGCGCAGCACCCGTGCTGCACGGAAACGGGCAAGAATTTCCTGCTCCACCCGCTCGGTCCCAGCGCCGTACTGGCGGATATGCGCGCTGCCGCACTGCGGGCAGGTTCGCGGCAGTTGCCGGCGGTAATTGCAGGTGTGGCAGACCAGCCGCTCCTCTTGTTGGTGGTAGGTCAGCGCACGGTCGCAGCGCGGACAACGCAGCACAGCCCCGCAGTCGCGGCAAAAGACGTACGTCGCGCTGCCCAGCCGATTAAGGTAAAGAATGGCTTGGTGGCGGTGTTCCAGCACCTGCTCGATGGCCACAGTCAGCGCATTGGAGAACATCGAACGATTGCCAGCTTTCAACTCCTGGCGCATATCCACCACCTCCACCGGCGGCAGCGGGATGAACGCCGCCTGATTCACAGCAGTCTCGATCTCTTTATTCAAGGGACGGCTTTCCAAAAAGGATTGGACGGCAGCGCGGTGCGCCATAATGCGCTGCGGCAGTCCAAGCATGCCCCAGCCTGCCTGCCGCGCCCGATACATCAGGCTGACTTCGGGGGTCGCCGACCCTAGCAGCGCAACCGCGCCGCTCAGGCGGGCATATTCGATCGCGGTCTGCACGGCATTGTAGGTTGGAGCCGCCTCCGACTGATAATACGAAGGCTCGTGGAACTCGTCGACCACAATCAAACCCAGGCGCGGCAGCGGGCTGAACAGCGCGCTGCGCGCGCCTACGATCACATCCAATTGCCCCGCGCGGATACGTTGCCAGGTATCGTAGCGCTCACCGGTGGACAGGCGGGAATGAATGACGCCCACCCTGCCGGGAAAACGCGATTGAAAGCGCTGGATGGTCTGCGGAGTAAGCGCGATTTCCGGCACCAACACGATCGCCTGCCTGCCCTGGCGTAGCGTTTCCGCCACGGCTTGCAAATAGATCTCGGTTTTTCCCGAACCGGTGATGCCGTGCAGGATGAACGGCTTGTCCGGCTCACGGCTGCCCAGCGCCAAGACCACCCGTTCCAGCACGTCTGCCTGGGCTTCGGTCAGCATCAAGGCAGATTGGGTTTCGACCCGCAATCCTGCCAGCGGATCGCGAATCACCTGGGCAGCGGCAAATTCGATCCACCCGTTGTCTGCCAGGCGTTTCAAATCGGCACTGGTGGCGCCGCTGGCGGCATATACCCAGTGGACGTCCACCGCCTGCCCTTCCTGCGCCAGGAACGCCAGCGCAGCCTTGCGCCGCGCCGCCGCCGCCGAACCGGTTTTTCCCAGGGAGGGCTCCATTTCGGGGAGTTTATCCGCCGGAACCGCCAGGCGAATCAGACGGGTCGTTTTGAGGCGGACCGCCGGGTCGGCTAAATAGGGCTGACTGGTCACCACCCCGCGCCGCACCAGGCCTTGCAGCGCAGCTTTCCAATTCTGCCGCCGGAAGGCTGCCTCGATCTGACTGCCGCGCACTTCACCCCGCTCCTCGATCAGCGCCAGAATGCGCTTTTGCAGCGGGCTGATGGGTTGGTCGCCGCTGGATACCCCCGGATTGATGCGCACCTGAATATCTGCCTGCTGGGTCAATCCGGGCGGGAGCATTAGATCCAGGCAGGCTGCCAGCGGCGCAAGGGTTTCATGCTGCAACCACAGCGCCAGCGCCATCTGACTGGGCTGCAGGACCGGCTGCGGGTCGAGCAGGCTTTCCACCGGGCGGGTCTCAGCCACTTCAGGCTGGGGCAGGCTGCGCAGCACCACCCCCTGGACGCGCTGTTTACCGAAGGGCACCACCACCAGGCAGCCCGGCTTCACCCGCCCATGCAGCGTTTGCGGCAGGTGATAATCAAACGTATTCAATCTGGCGGGCACCAGAACAGCCACCTCAACGTATTCAGGCAAGCTCTATTCCCGCTGGTAGATGACCGCAGCGCCGTACCCCACCACCGAACTGGCATCCCCCGTTTCCTCCGCCGAGGTGCTGTAATGAACCACCTGGACGGCGTCAGCCCCCAATGCCTGCGCGGCTTCCATCACCGCCGCCACTGCCCCCGCCCCGCAGGCATAACCGCTACCGTGTTCCTCCGCCAGCAGCACCCCCTGCGGCGAAAACGCCTGAAACTGGCGCAGCATCTCCCCATCCAGTTGGTTGGCAATCGACAGGGGATGAAAATGAGACAGATCGGTGCTGGCGATCAGCAGTGCATTGCGGCCGGCAAGCACCTTCGCCAGCGCTTTGCCCAGAATGCGCGCCATGCGGTAATCCTTGCGCCGCAACATGACCGGCAACAGGTCGAACGGCTGGGCAAGTGCGCATTGCAAGAACGGCAGTTGGATTTCCAGCGAGTGTTCATCATCGTTGGACAACGCCGTCAGGGAGATCGAGTCCTCTTCCAACAGGCGCCCGACTTCCTCCAGCGAAGCGCGGTCAATGGGCAGATCCCCCAACGGGGTAGCGTAACTGGCGTGAGCGCTGGTCAACACCGGCGCAGGGTAATAGGCATGCAGCGGCGCAATAACACAGACGGCATCGAACGCTTTTCCCAGCACAGCCCGGTAGGCATGTCCGGCGGTTCTGCCCGAATAACGGTGACCGGCATGCGGCGCGATCAACGCCACCACCCTGCCTGCAATCGGCATCAATTCCGCTATATCAAGGTATTGCCGGATTTGATTTGCCAGTTGTTGTTGATCGGCGCTGTACCATAACCCGGCGATCGGTGAAGGTCGCACCTCGCTCATTTTCGCCATCCCCTGCCTCCTGATTTCTATAAATATTATACTCTCTCCACCCAGGAGATCAAATTCCCCCGCGCCACAAAACCACGTCCAGTTGAATCGCGGCAGCCCCGGCAGCCAGCGCAATCTGGTAGTCGCGGAGGTTGAACACACCACAGCCCAGCAGGATGGTTGATACCCGCCCGCGCCACCCGGCAAGCGCATCGAGGGCAAGCGGGAACAAGCCCGGCGCATACAGGCGTCCCTCCACCAGGCTGGCATCCCGATGCGCCAGCCGCCCGCGCGGCGCGCTGATCGTCAGGCATTGCACGCCCATTTCGACAGCTTGATAAACCCAAGCCTCGCGTGTTTGATCGAGCGGTACGCTCAGGATCAGCGGCAATTCCCCCGCGGCAGCCTGCAAAATGGCCATTTTTTCTTCCGCGCTTGCGCTGACTGGCAGGCTCAGTTCGACCGCAGCGACTCCCTCGCAGGCTTCCAGCCGGGTGGTCATGCGCTGAACGGAAGCCGGATCATCCGCCAGCAAATGCACCCACACCGGCAGGCTGGAACGCGCCCAGCGCCGGGCATACTGCTTGACCACGGCGTCGAAACCCGGGTTGGGCAAGCCGGTGTGCAGCAAAAAGCCGCCGGAATACGGGATCATCGCC
>JBBIQB010000065.1:0-17070 GCA_037442545.1 Bellilinea sp. | reverse complement strand
CTTTGCGCTTGCCATCCAAACCCACGCCTACGGCGATCAACACAGCCGCATCCCGAATTTGTCCATCCTGTCTAGCGCGCATCGAGATATAGATACACCACTTCGCTCAGCCGGCTGTTGCGCCATGGGGACAGTTTCTCATCCAACTGGGCGGTGGCTTTACTCACCTAACTGGAAGAGACCCCGCTGCCGCACATCTGCTCCACGATCGCCGCGACTTTGCGGGTCGAAACGCCTTGTGCATACCTTTCTGCCAGGCTCAATGTCAGTGCCCGCTCACTGCGCAGCCCTTTTTCCAAGGCTTGTGGGTAAAAATCGCCTTCTCGCACCTGCGGCACATCGAAAGGGATGTCTCCCATCCGCGTTTTTATCGTTTTCGGCTTGTAACCATTAGCGTAATCGCGGCGTTCGGGGCTGCGCTCGTACGGCTCAACACCGAGGTGTTTCTGACGCTCGGCTTGCATCGCCGTATTGAGCATGATGCGGATCAGTTCGGGCAGATAGTCAAACCCTTGCTCGGTAATTTGCTCTACCAGTTCCCGGGGTAGTGTAGAAGTATGGGTGTAGGTCATGATGTTCTCCTTTGTTGGTTTGGCGACCTTAAGGATAACCTGACCCACACTTTTTAAGGTGCTGGAATTTACAGAAAGAATCCTACACTACTCCCCCCGGGGCGGAGTATTCTCGCGATTCAAGAAAGCCTCTTGTTGACAAAAAATAAACGTCCCCACCCCCCCGCCCCGCAAATCGCCAATTTTGTGTTAAAATAAACACCGCTTTGGGGTAAAACAAAGCCTCACTGGGGCGTAGTGCAACGGCAGCACACCAGACTTTGGATCTGTGGATCTTGGTTCGAATCCAGGCGCCCCAGCCTGTACAAACCTCATGAATGCGGACAGCGATTCACCTGACCCTGCCAGTGCCGTCTCCCCGCGAGGCGCTCTTTTGTCTGCGGCGCGCCTGACCCGGAGGTCGGCATGAGCGCGCCGGTGTCGGTCGTCATTCTGGCAGCCGGGTTCGGCAAGCGCATGCGCTCCAGCCTGCCCAAGGTGCTGCACCCGCTGGGCGGCATCCCGATGATCGAACACAGCCTGCGCGCCGCCGCGCAGGTCAGCCACCAGCCGCCGGTGCTGGTGGTTGGTCACGGCGCCGAGCAGGTGCGCGCCGCGGTTGGGGCGCGGGCGCGCTACGCGCTGCAAGCCGAACAGTTGGGCACCGCCCACGCGCTGCGCACCGCCCAGCCGCTGCTGGCAGGCGCCGGCGGGCGGGTGTTGGTCATCACCGGCGATATGCCCCTGCTGCGCGCCAAGACCTTTAAACGCCTGATCGACCTGCAATCCAGCAGCAATGCACCGCTGAGCATGCTCACCGTCACCCTGGACGACCCGCACGGCTTCGGGCGGGTGGTGCGCGCGCAAGACGGCTCGGTGCGCGCCATCGTCGAGGAGGCGGTCGCCCCGCCGGAGGTGCTTGCCCTCCGCGAACTAAACGCCAGCGTGTACTGCTTCGAATCCGACTGGCTGTGGGGCGCGCTGCAGCGCGTGCCGCTCTCGCCCAAGGGCGAATACTACCTGACCGACCTGGTAAGCATTGCCGTGCAGGACGGGCTGCGTGTCCAGGCGCTATCCGCCGCGGACGCCGAGGAAGCGCTGGGCATCAACACCCGCCAGCACCTAGCGGAAGCCGAAGCCGTGCTGCGCCGGCGCACCCACCAGCGCTGGATGGACGCCGGGGTGACGCTGATCGACCCGCTTTCCACCACCATCGAGGTGGACGTGGAAATCGGCGCGGATACGCTGCTCTACCCGGGCTGCTACCTTGCCGGGCAGACGCGCATCGGCGCCGGCTGCCGCATTGGACCCCAGGCGGTCATCCGCGATTCGCACATCGGCGCCGGCTGCCGGGTGGCAGCCGCCTGGCTGGAGGACTGCCGGGTGGAGGACGGCGGCGAAGTGTCCGCCTATCACCACCTGCGCGGGCAGACCATCCCCGCCGCTGGACGGGGGGAGTGAGATGAACCTGGACGTTTTGTATATCGTTTCGTTGGTGGTGCTGTTGTCCAACTTTCTGGCAATTGCCGTGCGCGCCGCGCTGGTCAACACGCGCCTGCCGGTGCTGATGCAGATTGCCGGACAGCGGGTGGAAGTCGGCGCCGAACGGGAAATAAGCCTGATCGAAAACATTTCCTTGCGCCTCGGCCTGCGTCTGATCATCTCGCTGGCGCACGTCCTGCTGGCTGCCGCCGGGGTGTTCATTGCCGCCCGCCTGCTGCCGCAGATCAGCCAGCCGGCGCTGCTGGGCATGTTTGCCGCGTTCGGGCTTGCACTGGTCGGGCTGGAAATTTCCCTGGAAGGCGGCGTGCGGCGCAACCCGGAAGCCTGGCTGCTGCGCCTTTACCCGCTGGCGCGCGGGCTGGAATTTATCCTGCGCCCCGCCTCGGCGCTGCTCGGCGCGCTGATGGGCGCGCCGCTCAAGCTCGACCAGGCACACGGCGGCATGAGCGAGGACGAACTAAAAACCTGGGTCGAGGTCGGGCAGCCGGCCGGCAGCCTGGAAAAGGGCGAGCGCCAGATGATCTACTCGATCTTCCATTTCGGCGATACGCTCTGCCGCGAGATCATGGTGCCGCGCATTGACATCCTCGCCCTGGAAGTCAACACGCACGTTCCGGAGGCGGTGATGGCATTGATCCTTTCGGGTCATTCGCGCGTGCCGGTGTATGACGAGACCATCGACAACGTCATCGGGCTGTTGTACGCCAAAGACCTGCTGCGCGCCTCGCTGGATGAAAACGAGCCCGACAACATCCGCCCCTTCCTGCGCCCAGCCTACTTCGTACCCGAATCGAAAAAAGTCGACGATCTGCTGCGCGAAATGCAGTTGAACAGCATCCACATGGCGATCGTGGTGGATGAGTACGGCGGCATGGCGGGGCTGGTCACGCTGGAGGACATCGTCGAGGAAATTGTCGGTGAAATCCGCGACGAGTACGACCAGGGCGAAGAGCTGCTCTACCAGCGCATCTCGCCCGACGAGGTGCTTTTTCACGGGCGCATCGACCTGGATGATTTTAATGAAATCCTCGCCACCAACCTGGTAACCGACCTGGCGGACACGCTGGGCGGGTATATCTACGGCATGATCGGGCGGGTGCCAGTCGAGGGCGAACAGGTGCAGGTGCAGGACTGGAGACTGACCGTCGAGCAGGTCAGCCGGCGGCGCATCCGCCGCATCCGCGCCCGCCGCCAGCCGGTCAAAGTCAGCCGCGAGGAGCACAATTCGCATGACCATCGACCCTGAGAACATCCACCACCTGGTGCAGACCGCCATCACCGCGCGGCGCTGGGCATACACCCCCTATTCGCATTACCCGGTCGGCGCCGCGCTGTTGACCGCCTCCGGCAAGATCTACGAAGGGGTCAACATCGAAAACGCCGCCTTTCCCAGCACGATCTGCGCCGAGCGCGTGGCGGTGTTCAAAGCCGTGTCCGAAGGCGAGCGCGACTTCAGCGCCATCGCGGTGGTGACCACCAACGGCGGTACGCCGTGCGGCGCCTGCCGCCAGGTGCTGGCGGAGTTTGGGCTGGACACACTGGTGATCATCGCCGACACGCAAGGCGTCATCCACCGCCAGCTGCCGCTGCGCAGCCTGCTGCCCGACGCCTTTACCCCCCGCGATTTGCAGCCCTGAGACCGGCGAGCCTGACAATTTCGTAAACCCTGCCCGACGGCTGAGCGGCTTGCCCGCTCTCCCGCCCTGTGCTAAACTGGTAGCATGTCCGCCGATAATTCGGCATTTCAGGAAGTCTTCAACGCCATCGAGCAGGGCGACCGCCCGCGCGCCCGCGACCTGCTCACCCGCCTGCTGCGCCGCGACCAAGCCAACCCGGATTACTGGCTGTGGATGAGCGCGGTGGTCGAGACGCGCAAGGAGCGCATCTACTGCCTGAAAGAAGTGCTGCGCCTCGACCCCGCCAACCAGTCCGCCCGGCGCGGGCTGACCCTGCTGGGCACACTGCCCCCCGACCCGCAGTTGATCGTCCCACCGCAGCTGCAGCGGCGCGGCTGGCAGGTCAAGATCGAAAAGCCCCCCGCCCCGCGTGCCAACATCTCCGGCAGGCAGCTCGCTCTGTACCTGCTGGCGGGCGTGCTGGTCATCGCCATCTTCGCGCTGGTGCTGGCGGCGCCGCAACTGCTGCGCCCGCGCGCGCAAAGCCAGCGCCCGACCATCTCCTACCTGCCGGTCGCCGAGGCAACCGCCGCGCCGACCGTCCGCCTGCCCACCCTCACCCCCACCCTGTTGCTGCCCACCCCGCCCTGGGAAGGACTGACAGCCACCTACACCCCCACCGCCGTCTATGCCCGCACCCCCCACCCGGTGATGGAAGCCTACTCGATTGCCGTGCGCGCCTTCGACCGGGGCGACTGGCAGCAGGCGGTCAATTATTTCCAGCAGGCGGTGGATACCGAACCGCAATCGTCCGATTTGCTCTACTGGCTGGGCGAATCCCACCGCCTGAACGGGCAGGCAGCCCGCGCGCTGGATGCCTACAACCGGGCAATCCGCGCTAACCCGAACTTTGCCCCGGCGTTCCTTGGGCGGGCGCGCGCCAGCCTGAATTTGGACAGCGCCCCGCTAGAAGACATCCGCGAGGACTTGCAAACCGCGTTGACCCTGGACGGCGGGCTGTTCGAAGCGCACCTGGAACTTGCCCGCCTCGACCTGAGCGCCAGCCGGTACGCCGGCGCGCTGGAACGGCTGGACGCCGCCACCGCCGCCAACCCCGATTCGCCGCTGGTCAATCTGTACCGTGCTCAGGCGTACCTGGCTCTGGGCGAGCCAGACTCAGCCTTCGAGCAAGCCAGCCTGGCAAACCAGCGCGACCTGACCCTGCTGCCCGCCTACCTGGCGCTGGGCGAGGCGCTGCAAGCGCGCGGCGACTACCAACAGTCGCTCGACCCGCTGGCAATCTACGAGCGCTTTGCCGACCCGCCCGAAGCGCGCGTGTACGCCCTGCTGGGCAGAGCCTACCGCGAAGCCGGCGACGATCAGCGCGCGCTGCAAGCCTTCGAGCAGGCGCTGCGCCTCGACCGGCGCAATTTCGACGCGCTCTACCAGCGCGGACTGCTCTACCTGGAGCGCGACGAGCCGCGCCGCGCGCTGGGCGACTTCAACGATGCCCTCAGCCTCAAGCCGGATTCGTACGAACTTGCCATTGCGCGCAGCCGCGCCTTGCTGGCAATTGAAGCCTACGGAGACGCCTACATCCAGCTCAACCGCCTCCAGGCGGACGCGCTGACGGACAGCCGCAAAGCCGAACTGTACTACTGGCGCGCGCAAGCGCTGCAACCGCTCAACGCGCAGGCTGCAATCAACGACTGGCAGCGCCTGCTGGAACTGGGCGAGGGCATCGTCCCCGCCGAATGGCTGGAAGCAGCCCAACGGCAGCTGCTCGCGCTGGTGCCGCCCACCGCAACCCTGCCCGCCACGCGCACCGCCACCGCAACCCTGACCGCGCCCGCCACGCGCACCCCAACCACCACCCGCACCGCGGCGGCAACCCGCACGGGAAGCCCCACGCCCACCCCGCCGCGTCCCTTCCCGACCCGCAATTCCAGCCCCACCCCCTGAACCGTGCGCTCGCTTGAGTCCATTCTGCTGGTCAAGAACCGCCAACGCCGCCGGGCTGCCGCGCGCCAGCGCGGGTATTATGCCCTGCGCGGCGGCGTCTGGGCGCTGCTGGCAATCACCCTCACCGCCCTGGCTTCCGGCGCGCTGGGGCTGGCGTTCCTATACGCCGACCTGAGCGCCGACCTGCCGCCGGTGTACACGCTGGAAGTGCTGCTCAACCCGCGCGACGGCGCCCTGTACCAGCCCACCCGCCTGTACGATCGCAGCGGCGAACAAGTGCTGCTCAGCCTGGAAAACCCGGGCATCCCGCGGCGCTACCTGTACCTTGACCCGGCGCGCGGCGAAGCCTTGCATCCCCTGCTGGCGCAGGGCGCGGTGGCACTGTTCGATCCGGCTTTTTGGGAACGGCGCGGCATCCGCTGGGATTCCCCCGGCGACCCGCAGGCACGCACCATTGCCGAACGGCTGGCAGCCGACCTGCTGCTGTATGACGAACCCGCCGGGCTGCGCCGATCGCTGCGCCTGCGCCTGCTGGCGGACCAGATGGTCGCGGTGTACGGTCGGGCGCAGCTGCTGGAATGGCTGCTGAACAGCGCCAATTACGGTCACCTGGCGTATGGTGCGGACAGCGCGGCGCAAGCCTACCTGGGCAAGCCCGCCAGCGCGCTGAACAATGCCGAAGCCGCCCTGCTGCTCGCCGCGCTGGAAGCGCCCGCACTCAACCCGCTGGACGCCCCCGCCGCGGCGCTGGAAAACCAGCAGGACGTGTTGCTGCGGCTGCTGGCGTTGGGCGTGCTGACCCAAAGCGACTACCAAACCGCCCGCGACACCCCGCTGACCCTGCTCGAAGCGCCGCCCGCGCCGGCATCACCGGCGCGCGCCTTCACCGCGCGCGTGCTCGACCGGCTCGCCAACCAGATCGACCGCCAGCGGCTGGAGCGCGGCGGCTTGAAGATCATCACTACCCTCGACCTTTCGCTGCAGCAGCAGGTAACCTGCACGCTGCAAGCCCAACTGGTGCGGCTTGCCAATCCGGGCAGGCAGCCGCCTGCCGGCTGCGAAGCTGCCCGGCTGCTGCCCGCCCTGCCGATGCGCACTGCCCCGCCCGCCAGCGCGGACTGGCAGGCGAGCGCCGTGCTGCTCGACCCGCACAGCGGCGAGGTGCTGGCGTTGAGCGGGAATGTCAGCCTGCAAGGTGAAGCCGCCGCGCTGCGCAATCACCCGGCGGGGACGTTGCAATCGCCGCTGCTGGCGCTGGCTGGATTTGCGCGCAGCCTATCGCCCGCCAGCCTGGTGTGGGACATTCCTGCCGCGGGCAGCGCGACGCCGGTCGCCAACCCAGACGGGCGCTTTCACGGTCCGGCGCGGCTGCGCAGCGCCCTGGCAAACGATTACCTGGCAGGGCTGTACGCCGTCCAGCAACAGGTAGGCAGCGCCGCGCTGAACGCCACCGCCAACAGCCTTGGGCTGGACGGTTTCCGGCTGCCGCCCGCCGCCGAAACCTGGTTGAGCCGCGGCGAGCCGCTCGACCCGCTGGAACTGGCGCACGCTTACAGCGTCTTTGCCAGCCTGGGCGTGTTGAATGGCGTCGTCGAACAACCAGGGCAGCTGCCCCAGCCGGTGCTGGTGCTGCGGGTGGAGGACAGCAGCGGCAGCCCGCTGGTGCTGTCCTCCGAACGCCAGAGCCGCGCGGTGGTCAGCGCACAGCTGGCGTACCTGGTGCACCATGTGCTCAGCGACGAAGCCGCCCGCTGGCACAGCCTGGGCTACCCCAACCCGCTGGAGATCGGCCGCCCCGCCGGGGCGAAGATTGGGCAGGCGGACGGCGGGCGCTCCACCTGGGCAGCCGGGTACACGCCGGCGGTGGTCGGGCTGGTCTGGCTGGGCAGTGAGTCGCAGGACGCCCCGCCGCCGGGCGTGCTGCCCGCGGCGGGCATCTGGCACGCGCTGATGCAGTCGGTCAGCCGCGACCAGCCGGTACAGGCGTGGCAGGCGCCGGCGGGAATTGCCGTAGTGGACGTGTGCGACCCGTCCGGGCTGCTGCCCACCGCCGAGTGTCCCAGCGTGGTCAGCGAGGTGTTTCTGGAAAGCAGCCGCCCGACCGGCGTGGATACGCTCTACCGCCGCTTCCAGATCAACCGCGAGACCGGGCGGCTGGCGACGGTCTTCACCCCGCCGGAACTGGTCGAGGAACGCACCTACCTGGTCGTGCCGCCCGAGGCGCAGGAATGGAGCCGGCTGGCAAATTTGCCCGTCCCGCCGGACGAATACGACCTCGTCCAGCAGCCACCGCTCAACCCGCTGGCGCAGTTTAGCCAACCGCGCCCGTTTGCCTTTGTGCACGGGTTGGTTAGCCTGCGCGGCAGCGCCGCGGGCGCCGGCTTTTCCATCTACAGCCTGCAGGTGGGCGAAGGCATCAACCCGCGCGCGTGGGTGACCATTGGCGAAAGCCGCGGCACACCGGTTGAGAACGGCGTGCTGGGCGAATGGGACACCAGCGGGCTTAACGGGCTGTACGTAGTGCGCCTGCTGGTGGTGCGCAGTGACCAACGCGTGGAAACCAGCCTGCTGCAAGTGACGGCGGACAATACCCCGCCGCAGGCGGGCATCCCCTACCCGCTGGCGGGGCAGGTGTTCAGCGGGCAGGACAGCATCACCCTGCAAGCCGAAGTCAGCGACAACCTGGGGCTGGCGCGGGTGGAATGGTGGCTGGACGGGCGCAAGATCGGCGAACGCAGCCAAAGCCCGTACGCGCTGGTGTGGGAAGCGCGCCCGGGCGAGCACAGCCTGGAAGTGCGCGCCTTCGATTTGGCAGGCAACGAAACCCGCTCGGAGATGCGGGCATTCCGCGTGCGCTGAATCCGGGCGTTGCCGGTGGGAACTGGCGGGCAGGATTGCGCATTTGCGCCCCAAAATTCGGTAAAAACGGTACAATATCTTCCCGTGAGCACAGGCGGCTGCCTCTTTTCGGCGCCCCGCCTGGTAACTGCGTGCAGGGTTTGATTTTTATCTTCGAGGGCTTGCGCATGGAATGGGTTTTATTGATCGCGGGATTGCTATTATTGGTCGCCGGGGGCGAGGGCTTGGTGCGCGGCGCCTCGCGGCTGGCGGCGGCGCTGGGCATCTCGCCGCTGATCATCGGGCTGACGGTGGTTGCCTTTGGCACCAGCTCGCCCGAACTGGCGGTCAGCGCCCTTTCGACCTTCTCCGGGCAGGGCAACATCGCCGTCGGCAACGTGGTCGGCAGCAACATCTTCAATATTCTGTTCATCCTGGGCGTCTCGGCGTTGATCGCCCCGCTGATCGTCTCGCAGCAGCTGGTGCGGCTGGACGTGCCGCTGATGGTGACGGTTTCGCTGCTGACGCTGTTCCTGGCGCTGGACGGGCGTTTCAGCCGCCTGGACGGCGCCATCCTGGTGCTGGGGTTGGCTGCCTACCTGGTCTTGCTGTTCCGCATCAGCCGGCGCGAAAGCCGCGAGGTGCAGGACGAATACGCCCAGGAATACGCCCCCACCCGGCGCAGCACCCCGCGTGACACGCTGGTCAATCTGGCGCTGGTGATCGGCGGGTTGGGCACACTGGTGCTCGGCTCGCGCTGGCTGGTGGACGGCTCGGTGGCGGTCGCCCGTTCGCTGGGGGTCAGCGACCTGATCATCGGGTTGACCATCGTGGCAGCCGGCACCTCGATGCCCGAAGTGGTCACCTCGATCATTGCCAGCCTGCGCGGCGAGCGCGACATCGCCGTCGGCAACGTGGTCGGCAGCAACCTGTTCAACCTGTTGTGCGTGCTCGGCTTGACCAGCCTGTTTTCGCCCGGCGACGGGGTGGCGCTGCCGCCCGGGGTGGTCAACTTCGACCTGCCGGTGATGATTGCCGTGGCGTTCGCCTGCCTGCCGATCTTCTTCTTCGGGCGGCGCATTGCCCGCTGGGAGGGCGGTTTATTCCTGGCTTATTACATCGCCTATACCCTGTACCTGATCCTCGATGCGACCCAGCACGATGCGCTGCCGATGTTCAGCGCGGCGATGATCGAGTTCGTTATCCCGCTGACCGTAATCACCCTGCTGGTGATTGCCAGCCGCCGGGCGATCCGCCGCCGCCAGATAGTGGCGCCGGGGGAATGACGCCGGGCGCGGGCAGTTATGCTAGCATCCAAACCATGATCTTCGCGGCGGGGGCGATGCTGATAGTCCTGCTTGTGCTGGCAGCCGCCGGGCTGCTGACCAGCCTGGCGATCCGTCCGCGCCGTTTTCCCTACCTGAAAACCTACGCCATCGAGGTTGCCAAGGGCAAATTGATCGAGGCGGACTATTGGGCGTGGGAAAAGCAGCCCGTGCGGCTTACCTCGCCCTTCGGTTACAACCTGAGCGGGGATTATTTTCCGCTGCCCGGCTCGCTGCGCACGGTAGTGCTGGTGCACGGCTTCACCTACACCCGGCTGGGCTGCATCAAGTACCTGCCGGTTTTCCGCGCGCTGGGCTTCAATGTGCTCATCTACGATCAGCGCTGCCACGGCTTGAGCGGCGGAGAAAACACTACCTTCGGCTTTTACGAACAGCACGACCTGCGCGTGCTGTTCGACTGGGCGCTGGCGCAGCTGCCGCCCGGCGGGACGGTGGGCAGCATGGGGGAATCGCTGGGCGGCGCAACCTGCCTGATGCACGCCGCGCTCGACCCGCGCCCGGCGTTCGTCATCGCCGACTGCACCTACGCGGACTTGCAAGATCAGTTGGCGCTGCGCCTGCGCCTGGATTACCGCCTGCCGCGCTTGCCGCTGCTGCCGCTTGCCAGCCTGATCTGCCGGTTGTGGGCGGGCTTCTGGTTTGGGCAGGTCTCGCCGCTGCGCGCGGTGGCAGCGCTGGAGATGCCGGTGCTGTTCATCCACGGGCAGGCGGACGATTACACCCCGTCCGAAGCCAGCCGCCGCCTGTACGACGCCAAAACGCGCGGGCTGCGCCGCCTGTACCTGGCGGCGGACGCCGGTCACGCCGAGGCGTACTGGAAAAACCGCGCCGAATACGCCCGGCAGGTGGAGCATTTTCTGCGCGCCGGCGGGGTGATTTAGCGGCGCGCGCTGAGTTTGTCGAAGTGCCTGTCGAAGCCTGCGCGCGTGCGCAGGTTACTCGCGCGAGACGGTGACGTAGATCATCGGGCGGCGGTGGGTCTCGTTGTACAGGTAATTACCCAGTTCCTTCTCGATGTCGCGCGCCAGATTGCCATTGTTGCTGCCGCCCAGCAGCGCCATGACCCGCTTGCGGGCTTCTCCCATGACCGAGTCGGTGTCGCGCGAAAGCATAAAGCCGCGGCTGGTGATCTGCGGGTCGCGGCGCAGCCCGCCGCTGAAGCGGTCGAGAGTCACGTTGACCAGCACGATCCCATCGCGCGCCAGCACCTCGCGCTCGCGCATCACGTCCGTATCCACTTCACCCACGCTGGAGCCTTCGACGAAGACGAACGAGGTGGGCACTTTTTCCGCCAGGCGCAGCGACTCGCCGTCCAGCTCGATCACTTGACCGTTTTCGATCACCGCGATATTCTCGCGCGGGATGCCAACCTGAACCCCCAACTGGGCATGCTGGTACAGGTGGCGTACCTCGCCGTGGATGGGGATGAGGAAACGCGGGCGGGTCAGGTGGATCAGCAGTTTCATCTCTTCCTGGCTGGCGTGCCCGGAGACGTGCACCGGCGCGATGGCTTCGTAGATCACGTTGGCGCCGCGCTGGAACAGGCGGTTGATGGTGCGGTAAACGTTTTCCTCGTTGCCGGGAATCGGGTGCGACGAAAGCACCACCGTGTCGCCGGGGATGATGTCGAACAGGCGGTTGGTGCCGGTGGACAGCCTGCCCATGATCGAGGAAGGCTCACCTTGCGAGCCGGTGCACATGATCACCACGTCCTTTTCGGGCAGGGTGAGTGCCTGCTCGATGGAGATTTGCAGCTTGTCGGGGATGTCCAGATAGCCCAGCTTGCGCGCCATCTTGACGTTATCCTGCATGCTGGTGCCGACGAATGCCAGCTTGCGCCCGTGCCGTTCGGCTGCCTGGGCAACCTGCTGCATGCGCGAGATGAGCGAGGCAAAACTGGCAATGATGATCCGCGCCGGGGCTTCCTTGAAGACCCGGTCGAGTGCGTCGTCGATCACCCGCTCGGAGGGCGTCCAGCCGGGACGCTCAGCGTTGGTCGAATCCGCCAGCAGCGCCAGCACGCCGCGCTGCGAAAATTCCGCCAGTTTGGCGTAGTCGCTGGGACGTTCATCCACCGGGGTGTGGTCGAACTTGTAGTCCGACTGGTGCACCACCAGCCCGACCGGGGTGGTAATGCCCAGCCCGACCCCGTCGGGGATCGAGTGGCAGATGTGGAAGAATTCGACCTTGAAGGCGCCGATTTGTACTGTGTCGCCGGCGTGGACGGTATGCAGTTTGGCGCGGTCGAGCATGCCGCCTTTCGCCAGTTTGACCTCCACCAGCCCGCGGGTGAGCGGGGTGGCGTAGATCGGCGCCTGGATCTCTTCCAGGAGGTGGCGGATGGCGCCGGTATGGTCTTCGTGACCGTGGGTGATGATGATGCCGCGCACTTTGGCGCGCCGCTCGGTCAGGTAAGAGATGTCGGGGATGATGTAATCCACGCCGAGCATGTCGCTGTCGGGAAACATCAAGCCCGAGTCAACCACGAGGATGTCATCGCCATACTCGTACGCCATCATATTGCGCCCGACCTCTCCCAGACCGCCGAGAGGGACGATGCGAAGTTTTTTGGTTTTCATTCAGTACTATTCCTATCTTTTTAATGTCAATGTTTAAACACACACTGTGTGTAAGGGTTCAAAATCATTTTCAAAACAAAACCCCGCTCGAATGCAGGGCAAAAAGAACACCGCGGTTCCCGCCTTGATAATATTTTTGAATCTGTTGATGTATTTTAACACAAGCCGGGCAAATTGTCAAAAAAGAGAATCCTGCTTCACTCGCTCTCGCCGCCCAGCCAGACCTGCCGCCCGTCGGAGATCAGCTCGATGCGCCCGTGACGCGCGCTGGAAACCACCCCGGCGTCGTCCAGCGCAGCGCCAGGCTGCAATACCAGCGGCGGGTCGAACGCCTGCCAGTCTGCCAGCCGGCTGTTCTTCAGGTCGTCGGCGTTGAGCAGCAGCACCGCGCCGTGCAGCGAGGGCTGAACGCGGCGCAGGGTTGCCGCGGGGATGCCGTTAGGCAGCAGGACGCGCAGTTCGCCCCATCCGAGCAGCAGCGCCGCCCGTTCGCCATCCTCAGCCGCGACGCGCAGGGTTACACCCTCGTCCAGTTGCAGCGTCTGGGCGCTGCCCAGGCGCAGGGTTTCCGCACCGCTGCGTGCCAGGCTGTCGGCAATGCGGCTTCCAATCCGCCCGCCCGGTGGCTCGACCGCCCAGTAGGCGCGGCGGGCGGGCAGGCGCTCCAGCGCGGCGGGCAGCCCTTGCAGCTGCGCCGCGCGGCGGGTGGGGATGATCACCCCGTCCAGTTGGCGGCGGAACAGCCCGGCTTCGCGCCCCAAGGCGCTCGCCAGGCTGTTGGCGTGCTCGCCGCCGCCGATCAACACCTGGCTGCCGCCGGGTGTGCGCAGCAGCACGGCGCTGCTCTCCGGCAGCGGCAGCAGCACCAGGTGCAGCCGCCCGTCGGGACGGCGCAGCGCCCCCTCCCACACCAGCAGGCATACCAGCCCGGCGCCCGCCAGCAGCAGCGCCGGCTTGAGCAGCGGGCGCACCCGCTCCGGCTGACGTACCAGCGCGGTTAGCCCGAAGAGCAGTGCGTAAGCCCCCAGCGCAAAGCCGCCGCCGATGGTGCCCAGATCGAGCACCCCACCCGGCTGGACAGCCAGGGCTTCCACCACGCGCAGGGTGTACGCCGCGAAGGGGTACGCCAGCCAGCCCAGCGCCTGCCCAAGCGGGGCGTACAGCATGCCCGCCAGCAGCGCCAGCCCGCTCAACTGCATCACCAGCGGCTGAACCGGCAGCACCAGCGGGTTGGCAAGCAGCGCGGAGAGCGACAGCCGTCCGAAGAGCGCCAGCACCACCGGCAGGGTGGTCACCTGCGCCGCCAGGGTGAAGAGCAGGTACTCGGAGACCGGCGCGCTCAGGCGGCGCGCCCACAGCGGCGGCAGGCGACGGGCTGCCCAGCCTTCGAAGCCGCGCTGCAGCGGCTCGGCGTACAGGATCAGCCCCAGCGTGGCGGTAAAGGACAACTGGAACGAGGCATCCCACGGCAGCAGCGGGTTGAACAGGCACATCACCGCCGCACTGAACGCCAGCGGGGTCAGTCCGGCGGACGAGCGCCCGACCAGCCGCCCAAACACCGCCAGTCCGCCCATCACCGCCGCGCGTATCACCGCCGGGTTGGCGCCGACCAGCAGGGTGTAAAAGGCAATCGCCGCAACCGCGCTCAGCGCCGCCCAACCGCGCGGCAGCAGCCGCCCGAACAGGGTCAGGAACAGCGCCGAAAGCACGGTCATGTTGAAGCCAGAAATGGCGATGATGTGGGCGCTGCCGGTATCCTGAAAGGCGCGCTCCAGGTCGGCGGGCAGGTCGCGCTCCAGCCCGAGCAGAATGCCCGCCAGCAGCGCGGCTTCCGGCTGGGGGAAGATGCGGTTGAGCGTGACGTAGGCGTGGCGGCGCAGGTCGTAGATGGCGCTCATCAGCGGGCTGCCGCGCTGACCGGGCAGAGCCTCGACCGCCGGGTACATCAGGTAGGTGTGAATCCCGCGCCGCGCCAGGTAGTCGCGGTAGGAGAAGCCGGCTTCGTGCGGCGCGGTGAGCGGTGTGCCCCACACCCGCACGCGCTGACCGTAGTGCCAGTCGCCGCCCGCCGCCAGGCGCAGTAATGCCTTGCCGCTCACCGCGCGCGCTGCATCACCGTCCGCCGGGCGCAGCGTTTCGATCTGCACCGTCAGCAGCGTGGCGGATTCGCGCCGGTCGGGGTCGGCGGCAATCCAGCCGGTCAGTTCGGCTTTGCCGAGGTCGTTATGATAAGCCAGGTCACCCGGCTCGAAGGCCGGCTGGGCAAGGCTGCTGCGCAGCCCGCCCAGCAGCAGCGCGGCGAGCAGCACACCAAGCGGCAGCGGCAGGCGGCGGCGCAGACGGTGGTAGGTGCGCCAGCCCGGCAGCGCGCGGCGCTCGACCAGTGCCAGCAGGGCAGCCAGCAGCCCGCCCGCCAGCCACCCAACCGGCGGCAGGCGCAACAGCACGCCCAAGGCGATTCCGCTCAACGCGGCAGCCGAGAGCCACAGCAGCGGCACGCTGGATCACTCCGCGCGGCGGCGCCAGCCAGCCAGCCCCGCCAGATTCAGGCGGGGGATAAACGCCGGCGTGCGCCGCCGGTAGGCAGCGTACGCCTCGCCGAACTCATCCAGCAGTTTGTCCTCCTCGAAACGCGAGCCGATGATGAAGTAGGCGGTCACCCCCAGGTTAAGCGCCAGCAGGTTGCAGGTCATCACCGGCGTCAACCAGAGGAAGAGCAGCGAGCAGGTGTACAGCGGGTGGCGCACCCAGCGGTACAGCCCGCGCTCGACGAATGGCGCCGGGCGCTGCAGGGCGCCTTCGTCCAGGGTAGTGTCCAGCCCAACGAAGCGCAGCGCGCCGGTCTGCGTCACCGCATAGACCAGCCCCGCCAGCCCTGCCAGTTGCAGCAAGCCGGTCAGCAGCGACCAGGGCAGCGGGATGGCGTAGAGCGGCGCATCCGGCAGCAGTGCCACCAGCGCCAGCGGCGGCAGCAGAGTCAGCCCAGCCAGCAGCGAATAGAACAGACGGTAGTGGCGGCGGGCGCCCACGCCCCAGCGCCGCTCCGCCCAGCGCTTAAGGCGGCGCGCAGCGAGCAGCGAGTGCAGCGCGCCGTACAGCGCCATTGCCAGCAAGATCCACCAAAAGCCGGAGGTCATCGGCGGTTATCTCCCTGGGATGATTGTATATCAAAACGGCGGACGGGTTGATCTCCCCAAGGCGGGATTTGCAAACCCGCACTAGGCGTGGGCGAGCGCCTGCTCCAGGTCGCGCAGAATATCCTCCACGTTCTCCACCCCAACCGACAGGCGCACCAGCCCATCGGTCAGCCCAATCTTCAGGCGCTCCTCGCGGGGCACATTGGCGTGGGTCATGCTGGCAGGGTGTTGGATGAGCGTGTCGGTATTGCCCAGCGAGACCGCCAGGGTCATCAGGCGCACATGGTTGAGCAGGGCTTCACCGGCTGCCAGACCACCCTTTAACTCGAATGAGATCATCCCGCCGTAGGCGGACATCTGCCGCTGTGCCAAACGGTGATCGGGGTGCGATTCCAGTCCCGGAAAAAAGACCTGTGCCACCTTGGGATGATCCTCCAGGTAGCCAGCCACCTGGACAGCGTTTTCGCAATGACGCTGCATGCGCAGTTCGAAGGTACGCAAGCCCAGGCTGGTCAGCCAGCAGTCGAACGGCGCAGCCGAGCCACCCAGCGTCTTGAGCATGCTGGTCAGTTTGCCGGTCACCCAGTCCACATGGCGGCTGACCGCCGCCCCACCGACCAGCGTGCCGTGCCCGGACAAATACTTGGTGGTGGAATGCAGCACCACGTCCACCCCCAACGACAGCGGACGCTGCGTGTACGGGCTGGCGAAGGTGTTGTCCACCATCACCCAGGCGTTGTGGTGGTGGGCAATCTCTGCCAGCGCGGTGAGATCGACAATTGCCATGGTGGGGTTGGCGGGCGTCTCGGCGTATGCCAGCACCGCCCCGGGGTGGCTGCGGAAGGCGTCCTCCCAGGCTTGTGGGTGCAGGTCGTGCAGCCAGACGACGCGGATGCCATACTGCGGCGCGATCTGGTCGAGGAAGGTGAAGGTGGCGGCGTAGAGCGCTTCCTGGGCGATGATCGTATCGCCCGCCTTGACCCGCGAAAGGATGGCAGTGGTAATGGCTGCCATGCCGGTGGCAAACACCTGTCCGGCGACAACCTGGCTGGGTTGTTTATCCGGCTGGGCGCGCAACAGGTCGAGCCCTTCCAGCGCGGCGATCTTGGCTGCCAGCTGCACCTGGTTGGGGTTTTTGATGCGGGTGTAGGTGTAGCCGGGGTTTTCCCCCTTGAAGATGGCGGCGCCGGTGGCTACGTCCGGGAAGCCGAAGGTCGAGGTCTGGTAGATGGGTGCTACGTGGGCATGGTGAGGGTGATCGCCCTCGCCCAGATGGTTGACCAGCGTGCCGATGCCTTGCCTGGTATCGAAGTTCCCCATTCGTCTCTCCTGTGGTAGTGTATGCTCCAATTATATCCCCGACCGGGGCAGATGAGGAAGGCGAAGGATCAACAAGGTCGGGGAGACTGCCGCGCCAAAGAACGTCTCGCAGTAACACACGCAGTGGAATTCCCCGACTTTAAGAAAGCCCTGTATAATGCGCGCGGCGACTGTGTTGGATTGACCAGCCAATCGCGGTACAATAGGACAACGACTGC
>JBBIQB010000064.1:0-17124 GCA_037442545.1 Bellilinea sp. | reverse complement strand
CGATTAAAATAATAGACGATGACTTCTCCTGTTCAAGAGATTAAAGAACGCTTGGATATTGTAGATTTTATCCGGTCCTATATTCCGCTTCAGCCAGCTGGCAAAAATCTAAAGGCGCTTTGTCCTTTCCATAAAGAAAAGACGCCTTCTTTTATTGTTTCTCCAGAAAGACAAACCTGGCATTGTTTTGGCGCCTGTAATGAAGGCGGCGACATTTTCAAGTTCGTCATGAAGAAGGAAGGCTGGGATTTTTCCGAGACGCTGCGCCACCTGGCGCAAAAAGCGGGCGTCACCCTGGAAGCGCCCACCCCGCAGCATCAGGCGGAAGTGGAAGAACACGAACGGCTGCGCACCCTGCTGGAAGAGGCGGTCACCTTTTACCGCCACCAGTTGACCCAAACCCCGCCCGGCAGGGAAGCCCTGCACTACCTGCAAGCACGCGGACTGCTGGCGGAGACCATCGAGAAGTTCGAACTGGGCTACGCGCCCGACTCGTGGGATACGGCGCTGCATTATTTCACCCACAAGGGCTATGCCTTCGAGGAAATCCGCGACGCCGGGCTGTTGAGCGAAAGACAGGAAGGCGGCGGCTACGATCGCTTCCGCCACCGCATCCTGTTCCCCATCCGCGATATGACCGGCAAGATGACCGGCTTTGGCGCGCGCATTCTGCGCCCCGACGACCTGCCCAAGTTCCTCAACTCGCCGCAGACGCCGCTGTTCGACAAGGGACGCCTGCTGTACGGGCTGCACCTGGCGCGCAAGCCGGTGCGCAGCCAGGATCAGGCGGTTATCGTCGAGGGCTACCTGGACGTGATTGCCCTGCACCAGGCCGGTTACGCCAATGCGGTTTCCCCAATGGGCACCGCGCTCAGCGAGGAACAGCTGCGCCTGCTCAAACGCTTCACCCGCCGCATCATCCTGGCGCTGGACGCCGACGCTGCCGGCAAAAAAGCCACCCTGCGCGGGTTGGAGGTCGCCCGCCAGGCGTTCGACCACAGCCCGGAGCTGATCTTCGACGCGCGCGGCTTGCTGCGCCACGAAGCCCGCCTGCAAGCCGACCTGCGCGTCACCACCCTGCCGGAAGGCAAAGACCCGGACGACATAGTTCTGCGCGACCCGCAGGAGTGGCAGCGGATCGTCGCCAACGCCAAGCCGGTGGTCATCCACGTGATGGATTCGCTGGTTGCCCCGCCCGAACCAGGCGGGGTTGCCAGCCAGAACATCGACGATCCCAAAGTCAAGGGCGATATCGCCCGCCAGGTATTGACCCTGATCAACGATGTGCCTGATCCAATCGAGCGCGACGCCTACCGCCAGCGCCTGGCGCGGCTGCTCAAGGTAGACGAACGCGCCTTGCAAACCATCAGCCCGGTGGGTACACCGGCGCGGCGCAACCCCGCCAGCGCCAGGCGGGGCAAACCAGCCGCGCGTCCGCGCGAACGGCACGAAACTCCGCCGGCGGCACGCGAGGTGCAGCCCGCCCGCCAGGCGCAGGCACTGGAAAAGCATTGCCTGCGCCTGCTGGTGCGCAACCCGGAAGCCATTTACACCCTCGACCGCAACCTGCAAGCCAACGGCTTGAGCCGCATCGCCGCGCAGGATTTCGAACACGGTGAATACCAGAGCCTGGCACGCCTGATTTTACAATCGCTGGCGCAGGACGAGCAAGAACCCCTGACATTCATCCAGACCACCTGCCCGGCTGACCTGGCAGGCTTGCTCGATGAACTGCTCGCCCCGCTGCCGCACGGGGAACCCAACGCCAACCGCCGGATGGAGGATTTGCTGCGCACTTTTCTCCATTTGCGCCTCACGCGCGTCAATGAAAGCATTCAACAAATGCGCTTCATGCAGCAAGAGATTCAGGAGCAGAGCAGCGCCAGCGTATCTCCCTACCAGGATTTAATTCCTGCCTATATTCAGGCGCGCGGCCGTCTCGAAACCGCGCTCTCCAAAGCCGCAGACTTTGAATAAAAAAGGCATTTTTCTTTTTATGGTATAGTATTAACCATGACTCGACCTCAGAAACCGTCCCCCCCCTCTGCGGGAAAAAAACGCCCATCCAATTCATCCGCCGAATCAACGCCCGCCAGGCGGCGGGCGGACCGAAAAAATGAATTACCGTTACCAGCATCATCTGCGGATATGGACGACAAAGATATCCACGCGGTTTTACCGGATGACATCGAGGAAGTGCTGCCCATCGTCGCGGCAGACGAGTGGGTCGAAACCGAAATCCCGCTGGAAGACCCGCTGGAAATCCTCGAAGACCCCACCCTGGCGGTTGAACTATCTGAAGACCCGGTGCGTCTTTACCTTAAGGAGATTGGGCAGATCAACCTGCTGGACGCCGACAGCGAGTTTCGCCTGGCAGCCCGCATCGAAGCCCGCCAGTACATCGAAACCCTGCGCAAGCACCTGGACGGCAAAAATCCCGTCATCGAGCCCGATTTGCAGTTGTATCTGGCTATCATCGAGGACCTGTACACCTCGTGGGAACGCTTCAAGCAAGACGTCAACCGGCTGAGCGTCGAGGCGGTGCCCGACCTGGACTTGATGCTGCTCGAGGCGCAGGCGCTGCGCCAGTCGTGGCAGTCGGATAGCCCCTCCTACCTGCGTTCCTTTCTCGACAACGGCTTGTGGGGCAAGGATTCGCTGTGGGACGGGCTGGTGCGCAACGCCTTCACCCTCTACCTGTGCCTGTACCTGCTGCCGGCGGATATGGCGATGGGCTTGTTCGAAACCCTGCATAAAGGCGAAGACCTGCCGGGGATCGATTATTTCGAAGTACGCCTGCTGCGCAGCGATCTCAAAGAGGAATTGCGCCTGATCAATTTGCGCGCCGAGGAAGCCAACCAGACCCTGATCCGCGCCAACCTGCGCCTGGTAGTTAGCATCGCCAAGCGCTACCTGGGGCGCGGGATCACCTTCCTCGACCTGATTCAGGAAGGCAACCTCGGCTTGCTGCGCGCGGTCAACAAGTTCGACCCGACGCGCGGGTTCAAATTCAGCACCTACGCCACCTGGTGGATCCGCCAGTCGATCAGCCGCTACATCGCCGAGCAGGCGCGCACCATCCGTATCCCGGTGCACCTGTTCGAAGCCATCACCCGCTTGCTGCGCGTGCAGCGCACCCTGGTGCAGCAGCTGGGACGTGAACCAACCAACGAAGAGCTGGCGCTGGAAGCCGGCTTTCTCAGCGAGGAAGACGTCAAACTCATCCTCAAAACGCGCGACACGAATTTACCGCTCGACCCGGAAGTGCAGCGGCACTGGAACTGGGCGGCTGCCAAAGTGCAGCGCATTCTCCAATCCGCCGAGGAACCCGTTTCGCTGGAACGCCCGGTCGGCGACGAGGACAGCAGCCAGCTGGGTGATTTCATCGAGGACGACGAAGCCATGGAGCCGATGGACGCCGCCGCGCGCGAAATGCTGCGCGAACAGGTGCAAAACGCTCTGGGCGCGCTCTCCGAGCGCGAGCGCCAGGTGCTCGAACTGCGCTTCGGGCTGATCGACGGCAAAGACCATACCCTGGAGGAAGTCAGCCGCTATTTCAACGTCACCCGCGAGCGCATCCGCCAGATCGAAGCCAAAGCGCTGCGCAAACTGCGCCACCCAACCCGCAGCCGGCATCTGCGCGAATACCTTTCCTGACCAACTCACCGGGAATCCATGCCTGCCTTGCGCGTCCTCATTGTCCAGCAACAAGCCCAGCCCGCCCAGGCGTTGACCCGCTTTTTCCGCGACCGCGGCGACCAGGTGTGGGAAGCCTGGGAGCTGGGACAGGCAGAGGCGCTGCTCAAGCAGGTCAAGCCGCAAGTATTGCTGCTGGATTTGCACTTCCCCGGCGACGGCTGGCTGAACTTTTTGCGCAAGGCGCAGTCCAGCGACCCGCGCTTGAAGATCATTTTGACCAACCAAATCCCCGACGTGCAGCGCGAGATGCAGGCGAAATCCAACGGGGTGAATGTATTTTTGCGTCACCCGTTCCACACCCGCTGGATCGAGTTGGCGCTGCGCCGGTTGGAATCGATCGATGCGCCCACCCAGCCGCGCCTGCAACCACCCGCCGGAGCGCCCGCCGCACCGGTTTCGCCACCCAACGTCAAAATTCCCGTCCGGTTGAAAATTACCCTGCCCTACCTGCTGCTTGCGCTGCTGTTTGCGCTCGCCTCGGCTTACATCATCACACAGGTGGTGGTCGAGTCGGTGCAGGACCGCTTTTTCAACCAGCTGGTCGCCACTGGGCGGCAGACCAGCGACTGGATGGTGCGCGAGGAAGACCGCCTGCTGGCAACGCTGCGCCTGCTGGCAAACACCCAGGGTATGGCAGACGCCATTCAGAACGGGGACGCCGAACAGGTGCGCCTGCTGGCGCTGCCACTGGCGGTTAACAGCAACGAGGAAACCATCGAGATTCTCGACGCGCAGGGAGTGACCGTCTTTTCCGCCCGCCGCGCGCCGGACGCCGCGCGCGGTGAGTATACCTACACCCGCGGCGACCCGTTCTTTATCCAGCAAACCTTCGTCCAGCGCGTATTGCGCGGCGAGCAGGACGAACGCGGGGATAAATTCGCCGCCTTCACCCCTGCTCCGTGGGGCAATCTCTTCTATGTTAGCGGGCCGGTGCTGGATGCCGAAGGGCAGCTGCGCGGAGTGGTGCTGGTCGGTAAATCGGCGGATACGTTGGTGCGCGAGATGAAATCCGAAACCCTCGGCGATACCACCCTGTACAGCCTGCAGGGCGAACGAATCGCGTCCACCTTCCCGTCCGCTTCCCAGCCGGCTCTGGAACCCGTCACCGCCCAGGAAGTGATCACCAGCCAGGATCAGGCAAGCAAATCCCGCCCGCTCAACCTGGACGGCAACGCCTACACCGAACTGCTGGGCGCCTGGGAAGCGCGCAGCGGGGAAGACCTGGGGGTACTGGGTGTTTCCCTGACCCAGGCGTTCCTGGTGCGCACCAGCCAGGTTACCCGGCTGCAAGTGTTCGGTCTGATCACCATCTCGATTCTGCTGGTGATCCTGATCGGGGTATACCTTGCCAACCTGATCACCCGCCCGCTGCTGCGGCTGGTGCGCGCTTCGTCGCAGGTGGCGCAGGGCAATTTGGGGGTCAAGGTCAACGTGGAGGGCAACGACGAACTGTCGGTGCTGGCACATGCCTTCAACGCAATGGTGGCAGGCTTGCAGGAAGGCTTTATTTACCGCGATCTGCTCGGGCGCACCGTCTCGCCGGAGGTGCGCGAGCAATTGCGCCAGACCTTTGGATCGGGCAACCTGCGCCTGGAAGGTCAACAAGCCGTTGCCACCGTGCTGATGAGCGATATCCGCGGCTTCACCACGCTGGGCGAGCAGTCCGACCCGGCGACGGTGATGAACTGGCTCAACGAGTATTTCGACCGGCTGGTGCCGATCATCGTCAAACACGGCGGGGTAGTCAACAAATTCGATGGAGACGCCATGCTGGCGTTCTTCGGCATCCTGCCGCGCCTGCTCAGCCCGAAGAAGAGCGCCCTGGCAGCCTGCCAGGCTGCCATTGAGATGACCGCGGCGATCAACGAACTCAACCACGTGCGCGAGGCGCGCGGCGACCCGCTCTTGGTGACCGGCATCGGCATCAACACCGGCGTGGTGATTGCCGGTGGTCTCGGCGCGCGCGACCGGCTGCATTACACCATCATCGGCGACACGGTCAACACCGCTCAACGGCTGGAAGCCCTCACCCGCCAGCTGCTCAAAGGCAGCGGTTCGCTGATCGGGCATTCCACCTACACCGCGCTGGAAGAATACCAACAGCAATTCGCCCTGCAACCGCTCGGCTTGCACTCGGTCAAGGGCAAGCTGGAGCGGGTGATGGTTTACCGGTTATCCCCGGTGAGCGAACTGCCCAAAGTGGACGTGACCCTGTAGGAGGCGTGTAGGTTGAATCCATCCCGCTCCAGCCTGTTGACCATGCAGATGATCCTGTTATTGGTCATTGCCGCGCTGCTAACCACCACCCTGTTTACCCTGTTGTTTTCGCCGCCCTACCCGGCGTCAGCCTCCAACCTGCCCGCCATCCAATCGCGCCTGCAAGCCAGTTACCACGCCGATGCGCTGCGCGTGCAAATTGCACCCCTGGAACTGCGCCTGGTGGAGCAAGTGGACGATTGATCGTCCGCCCCAAAAGCCGGTAGAGCATCCTTCTGTATATCAAGTTTGCCTTGATTACACGTGATTTTCGTCTATGCGCCTTGTTCTTCCACAATTCCCAACCTTCGCCCGCTCTCAGCGCCAGACCAGCGGATGCGGCGCGCACCTTTCAACAATGCAAAGTTGGGTAAAAACTGGGGATTTGAAAAACGGCGGAGTTTGATATAATCAGCGCACACAATCAGGATTAATTCCCTGAATATTATCTTATTGGTAACGGAGCGTGACATGATCGAAATTTGGCTTGCCTTTCTGACCGGGCTGACTACCGGCGGCTTGAGCTGCCTGGCAGTACAGGGCGGGCTGCTGGCAAGTTCGCTCGCCAACCAGATCGAAAGCGACCTGCGCCAATCGACCCGCACCGCCGGAAAGCGCAAAACCAACCCCACCCCCCCCGCCGGTCAGCCGCGCATGGCAGTCCCGATCGGGGTGTTTTTGCTCGCCAAACTGCTGGCATATACCGCGCTGGGCTTCCTGCTCGGACTCGCCGGGCAGACCTTCCAACTCTCGCCGCTGGCGCGGGCGGTCTTTCAGGTGCTGATCGGCGTGTTCATGATCGGCTCGGCGCTGCGCATGTTGAACGTCCATCCCATCTTCCGCATCTTTGCCATCGAGCCGCCCGCCTTCATCCGCCGCCGCCTGCGCCGGGTGGCTGCCTCCGGCAGCGCTTCGCTGGCGACCCCCGCCTTCCTTGGCGTGCTCACCGTGCTGATCCCGTGCGGGATTACCCAGGCGATGCTGGCTGCCGCACTGGCAAGCGGCAACCCGTTGACCGGCGCGGTTTTAATGTTTGCGTTTACCCTGGGCACCAGCCCGGTCTTCTTCGCTGTGGCGTACTTCGCCACCCGTTTGGGCGCGCGTCTGGAAAAGCACTTCATGCGCTTTGCAGCGCTGGTCGTCCTGCTGCTGGGCTTGTTTGCCGTGGATACCGGTATCACCCTGGCGGGTTCACCGGTCTCGCTGACCCGCCTGGTCAACAATGCCTTCCCGCAAACAACCGCCGCCAGTGACCCGGCGGTGCTTGAATTGCAACCCTACCAGCCATTCTCGCAGCAGGGTAACAGCCCGGAAACGGATACTGCCGCCGATGAGGGCACCATCACCATCCAGGTGCTCAACAACGGTTACGCGCCAAACGTGGTGTATGCCAAAGCCGGAACCCCGCTCAAAATGCGCCTGGTCAGCAAAGGTGTTTATTCTTGCGCGCTGGCATTTGTCATCCCCTCGCTGGGCGTGCAGGAAATGCTCGAACCCACCGGCGAACTGTGGATCGACATTCCTCCCCAGAAGAAAGGCGCCCGTATGCCCTTCTCCTGTTCGATGGGCATGTACACCGGCGTGGTCGTATTCGATTCGTGAGGACAACCTTGACGCGCAACATCATTCTACACATCGGCGATATGCACTGTCCCAATTGCGCCATGACCCTGGAACAGATCGAGGACACCCTTCAGGGCGTGCAGCAAGCCGAAGCCAGTTACCAAAAAGGGCGAATGCGCGTGGTATATGACGAGAGCGCGTTGAGCGAAGCCGAGATTCGCCGCGCCGTCGAGCAGTTGGGCTACACGGTGACCGCCGTGCTGCCCGGTTGAATCGCGCCCGTCCTCAGCCGCCCAGTCTGCCGCGGCGGGCATCTTCCAGTACCGCCTGGGCAGCATAGTAGCCGCACATGCCATGCACGCCGCCGCCGGGCGGCGTGGCAGACGAGCACAGGTACAACCCGCGCACCGGCAGGCGGTAGGGAGAGCCGCTGAGCACCGGGCGGGTGAAAAACTGGCGCCAGTCCTGCACGCCGGTGTTGATGTCCCCGCCGACGTAGTTGGGGTTGTAGGCTTCCATTTCCCGGGCGGTATGCGTACGCCGAGCAAGAATCCGCTGGCGAAAACCCGGCGCAAAGCGCTCCACCTGGGCTTCGATCTGCGCGCTGCAATCGGCTGCCGAAGCGTGCGGAACGTGGCAGTACGCCCAGGCGGTGTGTTTTCCGTGCGGGGCGCGGCCGGGATCGAACAGCGACGGCTGGCTGAGCAAAACGAACGGCTGCGCGGGATGCTCGCCGCGCCAGACCGCCCGCTCGGCAGAGGCAATTTGCATCCGGCTGCCGCCCAGGTGCAGCGTGGCTGCCTGATGACAGGCGGCGTCCCGCCAGGGGATGGGTGCATCCAACGCCCAGTCGATCTTGAACACGCCGGGACCGTAGCGGTAGCGCCGCAGGCGATCGGCGTAGCCGCGCGGCAGGGCATTGCCGGCAATTCCCAGCACCGCGCGCGGAGCGAGATCGAACAGCACTGCCCGCGTCGCGGGCAGTTCGTCCAAGGAACGCACCCTCCAACCAGTATGAATGGCGCCGCCCAGACTTGCCAGGTGAGCAGCCAGTGCGTGGCTCAGGCGCTGCGTGCCGCCGCGCACCAGCACCCAGCCTGTGGTATGGGCAGTTGCCAGCAGCGCCAGCCCGAAGGCAGCGGTCAGCGCCCATTCGAGGGGCAAAATGGAATGGGCAGCCATGCCGGCAAACAGCGCCCGTGCCCGTTCGCCGCGGAAAGCCAGACGGGCAAACCAGTCCGCCGGTAGCAGCGCACGGCTGCCGAAGCGTACATCCGCTGCCAGGTGACGCGGCGGCAACGGCAGCGGACCCCACAGGTCACGGGTGATCGCCCGCCAGTCGCGCGCCAGCCAATCCGCCAGCCGCTGATATGCGCTGCCGTCCTGCCCAAGGCTGGCGGCGGTATCGCCGATTGAACGATGCACCACCAGCGGCGGTTCGTCATCCAGCGGGTGCGCCAGCACGGCAGGCGAATGCACCCACTCCATGCCGTAGCGTTCCAGCGGCAGGCTGCCAAAAAATGGGGAAGCCGCCGCCAACGGAACGACCGCGGCGCATAGATCATGCTGAAAGCCCGGCAGAGTCAATTCCAACGTGCGGGTGCCGCCGCCGGGCTGATGGTGAGCCTCGATCACCAATGTCTTCCAGCCCGCCTGCGCCAGCGCAATGGCAGCTGCCAACCCGTTGGGTCCCGAACCAACGATCACGGCGTCCCACGCAGGGTTCATGGATGCCTGCCTTCAATCCCCGCGCAATGGATCGGCAACCCTCAGCCGCTGAAACCCACCCGGCGGTGACTGCCATCGCAAAACGGTTTGCTGCCGGATGCACCGCAGCGGCACAGGTAGGTTTCGCTGGTTCGTTCGGCTTGCCCGCTGCCGCCATCAATGATTTCCAGCGGACCGGTCACTTTCAACGATTTATTGACCTGCGGGATGATCACCGCAGCGCCACGCTCGGCTTGTCCCGGCAGGCTGGCGGGCGGGAGTGGAAAACTGACCCCGGCGCGGAACCCGCTTTGCAGGTGGGAATTGTCACAGAAGGGTTTAATGCGCGAGGCACCACAGCGGCACAGGGCAACCCGGGTGGTGGCGTAGAGCAGGTCGCCTTGCGGGGAACGGATTTCGATCTGCCCGTGCAGGTACAGCGGACCGTCCTCGACCAGTGTGGCGCGGTTGACCGGCGGCGGCGCCTCATCCGCGGCGCCGTCCTTGCGGGCATATTGCAGCGCGCCGGTCGGGCAGCGCTCGATCACCGCGGCGACCTGATCCGGGCTGGCTTGTTCCGGCTGGATCCATGGGCGGCGGGTGGTATCGAAGACCTGGGGCAAGCCGCGCACGCACTCGGCGGCATGGATGCAGCGCTGCACATCGTAGGTCACGTCGATTCCGGGACTGGGGTAGCGTTTTGGTTCAGCGTTCATCTTAAAGCTCGATCCCCTGCGCCAGCAGATCGTGGTATTCCGGGTGGCGTTTGAGGTAGCCGCGCACGAAGGGACACAGTGGAACAACCGCCAGACTGCGTTGGCGGGCATAGTCCAGAGCGGCTTTTGCCAGTGCACTGCCAATCCCTCTGCCTTCCAGCGCCGGCGGGACTTCGGTATGGTCGAGGATGATTTGCCCGGCGTCGAGCAGGTAGGCAACCAGGGCGGTGTGTCCTTCCAGGCGCACCTCGAACTGTCCGGCGATGATATTGTTTTGAACGGTAATTTCGTCCATGCCTGCCTCCTTACGGATGATTATATCTGCCCGCTGGTGCGGAAAGCAAGCCAGTGTAGAAGACATGGAGTGCGGGACAGCGCCCCCTTGCGGGGGTTTGAACCCGTCTGTAAAAATTTTGAGGCGACGACGGGATTTGAACCCGTGATCAGGGTTTTGCAGACCCTTGCCTTGCCACTTGGCCACGTCGCCTGAGTACCGGATGGATTCTAACCAACAACCCCGTATTGGTCAAGCCAAACCTTAAACAACGAACAAATCGACGAATTCATCCACCGGCATGGCGTCCAGGCGCTCGGCATCCAGGCACACGGAAAGGATCTGCTCCGCCTGCTTGGGGGCAAAACGGCGCGCCAGATTGGTTTTGAACTTATCCAACAGGTGGGGGATGCTCTCCACCCGGCGGCGGCGGTGACCGAGCGGATACTCGACCAGCACCGGGGCTGTCGCACTACCGTCGCGAAAGAAGATCTGCAGCGCGTTGGCAATCGAGCGCTTGTCCGGGTCGAGGTAATCGCGGCTGTACTGCGGGTTTTCGACCACTTCCATTTTTTCGCGCAGCGCATCAATGCACCCGTCCGCGGCAATCTCGTCTTCGTAGTGGCGCGCGGTCAGTTCGCCGAAGATCAAGCCGATCGCGGTCATATACTGGATGCAGTGGTCGCGGTCGGCCGGGTTGTGCAAGGGTCCGCGTTTGTCGATGATGCGGATGGCGGATTCGTGGGTGGTGATGACCACTTTGTCGATCTCGTCCAGCCGCGAACTGACCTGCGGGTGAAGTTGAAAGGCTGCCTCGACCGCCGTTTGGGCGTGGAACTCCGCCGGGAAAGACACCTTGAAGAGCACATTTTCCATCACATACGAACCAAACCGGCGCGAAAAGCGGAACGGCTGCCCGCGGAAGAGCACATCGTAGAAACCCCACGTTTTAGCGCTCAGCGCGGAAGGATAACCCATTTCGCCTTTAACCGCCATCAGCGCCAGGCGCACGCCCCGGCTGGTTGCATCCCCGGCTGCCCACGATTTGCGCGATCCGGTGTTGGGTGCATGGCGGTAGGTGCGCAGCGCCTGCCCGTCAAGGAAGGCGTTGGACAGCGCGTCGATCACCTCTTCCTTTGTCCCGCCCAGCATGGCGGTCACCACCGCTGTGGTGGCCACCTTGACCAGGATGACGTGATCCAGCCCCACGCGGTTGAAACTATTTTCCAGCGCGGTCACGCCCTGCATCTCGTGAGCTTTGATCATCGCGGTCAGCACGTCGCGCATTGTCAGCGGTGGTTTGCCGCGCGCCGTCGCGCTGCGCGAAAGCCAGTCCGCCACCGCCAGAATGCCGCCCAGGTTATCGGAGGGATGCCCCCACTCCGCCGCCAGCCAGGTGTCGTTGAAATCCAGCCAGCGGATGATGGCGCCGATGTTGAAGGCGGCGCTGACCGGGTCGAGTACATAGGAGGTGCCCGGAACCCGCGCGCCGTTGGGCACCAGCGTGCCCGGCACCAGTGGTCCGAGCAGCTTGGTGCAAGCCGGATAGGAAAGCGCCTCCAGCCCGCAGCCGAGCGTGTCCATCAGGCACAGCCGGGCGGTCTGGTACGCCTCGGCGCTGGTGATTGGCGCGTTGAGGGTGTATTCCGCCATGTCCACCAGCACCTCATCCGGCTGGGGACGGATATTGCTCTGTCCGCCGCCCATCCTAGCGGCGCTTTTCGAGCCGGGCGAAATCGCGCGGCTCCGGTCCAATGTAGTTGGCAGACGGGCGGATGATCTTGCCATCCAGGCGCTGTTCGATAATGTGCGCAGCCCATCCAGCGGTGCGCGCCATAACGAACAGCGGGGTAAACATGGCGGTGGGAATGCCCATCATGTGATAGGTCACCGCGCTGTACCAGTCCAGGTTGGGGAACATGCGTTTCTGCTGCCACATCACGTCTTCGATCTTCTCGGCGATGTCACACAGCGTCTCGTCGCCGAAGTCCTTGCACAGCGAGCAGGACAAGCCCTTGAGGATCTTGGCGCGCGGGTCGGAAATGGTGTATACTGGGTGACCAAAACCGAGGATGATCCCCTTGTTGTCCAGAATGCGGCGCACATCCCCGGCGGCTTCTTCCGGCGACTTGTAGCGCTCGATCACTTCCATGGCACCTTCGTTGGCGCCGCCGTGCTTGAAGCCCTTCAGCGCGCCAATTGCGCCGGTGATGGCGGAATACATGTCTGTGCCGGTGCCGGCGATCACCCGGCTGGTGAAGGTGGACGCGTTGAACTCGTGTTCGGCGTACAGGATGAAGGTGATATCCAGGGCGCGCTCGTGCAGATCGCTGGGTTTGCGACCGTGCAGCAGATGCAAAAAGTGCCCGGCAATCGAATCATCGTCGGTCTCCACCTCGATCCGCCGCCCGTGATGGCTGTATTGATACCAGTAAATCAGCATGGAGGGGAAAATCGCCAACAGCCGGTCGGCAATGTGGCGCGCGCCCTCGGTATTGTGGTCATCGCGTTCGGGCAGCACCGCGCCGAGCATCGAACAGCCGGTGCGCAGCACATCCATCGGGTGCGCCGCGGCGGGGATTTGCTCCAGCGCCGACTTGACCGGAGCGGGCAAACCGCGCAGATTTTTCAGTTTGCGCCGGTAGCGGTCGAGCTCGTTCGCCACCGGCAGTTCGCCGTGAACCAACAGGTAAGCGATTTCCTCGAAGGTGGCGTATTCCGCCAGGTCGTTGATGTCATACCCGCGGTAGCGCAGGTCGTGGCCCAGCGTACCCACCGTGCAGATGGCAGTATTCCCTGCTGGAACACCTGAAAGGGCAACCGATTTTTTCCTGGTATCCTTCGTTTCCATCACCTGTTCGCTCATTCTGTCCTCTCCTTTGAAAATAACTGATCCAGCTTTTCTTCGTACGCGAAGTAATTCAGCACATCGTATAGTTCCGCCCGGGTTTGCATGGCGGAAATCACGCTTGCCTGGCTGCCCTCACGGCGCAGGGTTTCGAACACGTGCAGCGCGGCGGCGCTCATGGCGCGGAACGCCGACAGCGGATACAACACCAGGCTGACTCCCGCCTGCGCCAGCTGGTGGGTGGTGAACAGGGGTGTTTTGCCGAATTCAGTACTATTTGCCAGCACCGGCACGCCGGCGGCGCGGACGAAGGCGGTGTAGTCCGCCAGGTCGCCAACCGCCTCGGCGAAAATCATGTCGGCGCCGGCTTCGACATAGCGCCGGACGCGCTCCAGTGCGGCAGGCAAGCCCTCCACCGCCAGCGCGTCCGTGCGCGCCATAACGATAAACTCCGCGTCGCTGCGCGCATCCAGCGCGGCTTTGATCCGGTCGACCATCTCCTCCGCTGGAACAATTGCCTTACCCGGACGGTGACCGCAGCGCTTGGCTTGCACCTGATCTTCCATGTGCATTGCCGCCGCCCCGGCTTTGATCAGCGAGCGTACCGTGCGGGCAATATTGAAGGCACCGCCGAACCCGGTATCCACGTCCACCAGCAGCGGCAGCCGGCAGGCATCCGTGATCCGGCGCGTATCCACCAGCACATCCTCCAGGGTGGTAATGCCCAGGTCGGGCACGCCCAGCGAAGCCGCCGCCACTCCCCCGCCGGAAAGATAAATTGCGCGGAAACCCGTCTTTTCTGCCAACAGCGCGGTATAGGCATTGATCGTCCCCACCACCTGGAGCGGTGTTTCAACCTGCAGTGCCTGCCGGAAGCGGGCGCCGGCAGAGGTGGATTGAGTCACATCAGCCTCCTGACTTACATAGATGAAAGGGGAACAACCATCAACCGGGCGTTTTCTCCCCGGCATACCTTTCGCCCTTTTGCGTAACCAATGGCAACCCTGCGGGTTATTTAAATGATACCAACCCCATATTTCAAAGTCAAATATTTTTACCGGATTAGTTAGAAATTCATCATTTCGGTTGAAGGGGATTAACCCCGATATCTGACATCGGCGCCGTTCGTTCGCACGCCAAAATGTCAGACAACTGACGAAAGCCGACTTAATTCGGGAAATCTTTCACTATTCATTCACCCGCAAAACCCTCTATAATCAAAAATATCCGCATTTTTGCCATTTGGCAAACCAGTCTCAACCTATCCCAAGGACGGAGCGAATGAAAAAACACAATTTCAATCCCGGACCCTCCATTTTGCCGCAGTACACCATCGAGGAGACCGCCAAAGCGGTTCACAATTTTGCCGGCACCGGACTATCGATCCTGGAAGTTTCCCACCGCGGTAAAGAGTTCGAAGCGGTGGTCAACGAAACCGTGGAGATGTTCAAGGAATTGCTCAACATTCCAGCCGGCTACGCGGTTTTGTTCGTCGGCGGCGGGGCAAGCACCCAGTTCTTCCACATCCCGTACACCCTGCTGGAAAAGAAAGCCGCCTACCTGATTACCGGACAGTGGGCGCAGAAAGCCTACAAAGAAGCCAAACTGTTCGGCGCGGTTGAGGCGGTTGCGTCCTCCGAGGATAAGAACTTCACCTATATTCCCAAGAACTACACCATCCCAACCGACGCGGACTACTTCCACATCACCACCAACAATACCATCTACGGCAGCGAAATTCTCAGCGACCTCGATTCGCCCGTCCCGCTGGTTGCTGACATGTCTTCGGATATTTTCTCCCGTCCGATGGACGTCTCCAAGTACGGTTTAATCTACGGCGGCGCGCAGAAGAACCTGGCTCCCGCCGGGATCACCTTCGTAATTGTGCGCGAGGACCTGCTCGGCAAGGTCAGCCGCCCGCTGCCCGCCATGGTGGATTATCGCACCCACATCAAGAACAATTCGCTCTACAACACCCCGCCGGTGGTGGTGATCTACTCCGCGCTGATGACGCTGCGCTGGATGAAGGAACAGGGCGGCGTGGTGGAGATGGAACTGCGCAACAAAGCCAAAGCCGATCTGCTCTACAACGAGATCGACCGCAACAAGCTGTTCGTCGGGACGGTCGCCACCGAAGACCGCTCGCGGATGAACGTGTGCTTTGTGATGTCGCCGGGCTACGAAGCACTGGAAAGCGAGTTCGGCGATTTTGCCAAGGGCAAGGGCATGGTTGGCATCAAGGGTCACCGCTCGGTGGGCGGTTTCCGCGCCTCGCTCTACAACGCCCTGCCGCTGGAAAGCGTTCAGGCGCTGGTGGACTGCATGCGCGAATTCGAAGCCAGCCACTAACCGGCTTCGGTTTCACCCCCGGTCAAGTTCAGCCCTTCCGCCGCGGCGGAGGGGCTTTTTTGGAGAAGCGCTCTTTCGCATCCGGGCTGAAATTGAAAGGAGATGACGATGAACACAAACCAACCGCGGCGCTCCGAGCGCCCGCAAATGGCAAAGGGCTACGGGATCGACGCCAGCCGCGCTGGCTTGCTGGATTGGGAATGGGTCGCCAGCCGCCTGGAAGGCGCGCGCAATTACTGGATCTGTTCGACCCGCCCGGACGGACGTCCGCACGCCATGCCAGTGTGGGGCGTGTGGCTGGATACCACGCTCTACTTCGGCAGCGACGCGCAGGCGGTGAAAACCAAAAACCTGCTGGCGGATGCGCGCGTCAACGTGCATCTCGAAAGCGGCAACGAAGCGGTCATCCTGGAAGGCAACGCCGAAGTGGTGCGCGATCCCGCCCGGCTGGTGCAGACAGCCGCCGCCTACGCGCAGAAATACCCTGGCTATACCCCCGAACCCGATTTTGGACCGGGCACGGTCATCTTCGCGGTCAAACCGCACAAGGCGCTGGCGTGGCGGGAAAGCGATTTTCCCACCAGCGCCACACGCTGGTTTTTTGAGTAAGCCGTCGCAAACACAAAGAAAAGTCGGGTAAAATTATCCCACCCCAACACAATCCCCCAAACGTGAGGAAAACCATGATCGAAATTACCCGCATCACCCAGGTAACCGATGAAATCGTGGCAGCCTTCGAACACCTGCTGCCTCAATTGAGCAGTTCTGCCATTATCCCCAGCCCGGCGGAAATCCAGGAAATCGCCAGCAATGATTCGTTGTTCATCGCCCGCGACCCTGAACAGGGTGGAAAAATCATCGGCACCCTGACGCTGGTCACCTTCCGCATCCCCACCGGCGTGCGATCGTGGATCGAGGACGTGGTAGTGGATGAGTCCGCACGCGGCAAAGGCGCCGGCGAAGCCCTGACCCGTGCCGGGCTGGAACGCGCCCACGAACTGGGCGCCATAACCGTCGACCTGACCAGCCGCCCCTCGCGCGAAGCCGCCAACCGGCTATACCAGCGGGTCGGCTTCGTGCTGCGCCACACCAACCTGTACCGCTACGACCTGTAAGCGCCCGGCAGGGTGCGGGCCAAACTTAACCAGACAACCTCGTTCGGGTATAATAAAGGCAAGAAAACCCACCCCATCATAACCTGCATTACACAGGCTGCAAACTTGAATACCGCCCAACAGAGCCGTCCGCGAATTTGGAACGGCTCGTTTTTATTGCGGAGATCGCCATGTACACGCTGGAATTGACCCCCAAGGAACGAGAATTGCTCGTCCAGGTGCTGGAAATCAGCCTGGACGACGTGCGCGGACAGTTGATTGCTGCCGACAACATGATGTACAAGCAAATGCTTCGCCAGCGCAAGGCGCTGGTCCTCGCCATCTTGAACAAGCTGCGCCAGGAAGAAAACCTGCCTCTGGCAGAGTGAAGCGCAACCGGGCAGCCCAGCCAAAACTGCGTTCCACCACCCAGCGGCGCGGCAGAAGGACAAAACCTTTCTGGGCTTCGGGCAGCCTGTGCGGGTTGGTCTCCCGTGTAGCCTTGATCGACAAAAACTACTTCGACCGACTGTTCCGTGACAGCTTGAACCTGGCGAGCCAGTTCTGCAACTTGAGCGCGATCCTGTTCATTGGCAGGCGTCACACACAAAGCCAGCA
>JBBIQB010000063.1:0-17127 GCA_037442545.1 Bellilinea sp. | reverse complement strand
GCCTTTCTTGATGTTGCGCGCCGGGTAAAAACCCTGCATCCAGTCATTTGCGGCTGCCAGGTGCATCCACAGTCCGCGTTCGTTTTCCTGGCGGCTGCCCTCGATCTTCGGGTTCATCAGCACTGCCGCCCACTGCGGCTCGCCGGTGCTGACATTGGCGCACGGCCGTGCGACCTTGCCGGCGCTGCTCGCCCACTCCGCCTGGCAGATGCTGGCAACAAAATCGAGCGGGAACTGCGCGCTGGGCACATCATCCGACTTGTAACCGGAAACCTTGATGCTCACCCAGAAGGATTTATCCTGATTGCCGCCCAGACCAAACATCCGTCCCGAGGCATCGCGCAGCATCCAATTGCCTTTGTGTCCGCCGGCTTTGGACGGGGCAACCAGATCGACCGAGATATCCACCGTTTCGCCGGGGCGGACATCACCCTTGAGCGCCACCGATGAAGGTGCGCTCATCCCAGCCCCATCCACGAAGACCAGCGCGTAATCCTTGCTCCAGGTACAGCTGCCCACGTTCTTCAGCCGCCAGGTCTTGGTGAATTTTTGACCGCTGGAAAATTCGGTACCGTCGGGCACGCTGACATCTCGGACGAACTCCGCCGCATTGCACGGGATGGGTTTTTGGGTTGGCGTCCAGGTTGGCAGCGGTTGGGTGGCGGTCGGCGGCGGCAGCGTGTTCTGCGGCTGAGTCGTTGGCATAGTCGCCTGCGGCGGCGTGGGGGTAGACTGCTGGTTGGCAAGTTGGGTTGCCTGGGCAATCAACGTCTCGAACGCCTGCTGGGTCATCAGCGCGGAAACCGTCTGCATCACGGCTGTCTGCTGAACGCTCTGGTTGTCCTTTCCGCCGTTATCCGCCCCCGCCAACAAACCGCAGGCGGATAGCAGCACTGCCAACAACGATAGCATGGTAATTGTGAAGAAACGAACTTTATGCATGATGATACTCCTTGCGCCTTCAAGAAGAGGCGCGTTGAAAATAGAACATCCACAGGACGATACTCGTTCCCAAATGGTTCCCATTAAACGGTATAATTTTCGACATGTTATCCCAAGCCGAGATTCAGGCAGTACAGGCAGTCCTGCAACAGGTTGGCGATGTTGCTCTCGCCGGTCAGCGCAACGCTCAGGTTGCCTATAAAACCGATTATACGCCGGTCAGCAATATGGACATCGAAATCGAGCGCCGGGTTGGCGAATTTTTACAACATCGCTTTCCCGGCGACGCCATTTTAGGCGAGGAGAACGGCTTGCTGCCCAAAACCAGCCAGCGCACGTGGTTGATCGACCCAATCGACGGCACCAAGGTGTATCTCAACGCCCTGCCTACCTGGGGCATCTCGCTTGGGCTGCTGGTAAATGGCGTTCCGGCTGCCGGGTTCTTTTACATGCCGGCTGTCGGCGACTTGTACTGGGGGGTAAGTGGATTGGGGGCGTTTTTGAACCGTGATTTGTTGCCGCGGCTGCCTGCCCCCGACCTGAACAACAATTTACTGTTCCTTGCCGTTCCCAACAACGCCCACCGCCGCTACCGCATCGAGTACCCGCGCATCCGCGCACTGGGATCCACCGCCGCGCACTTGTGTTACCTGGCGCGCGGTGCGGCGGTGGCAGTTCTCACCCGCCGGATCAGTCTGTGGGATATTGCCGGCGTTCTCCCGCTGATGAACGCCGTTGGCGTCGTGGTCACTTGCCTGTCCGGCAAAGCCTTCGAGCCGGCGCAATGTCTCGACGGGAGTTTGACCCCCGAGCCGCTGCTGGCAGCCCACCCGTCGATTATCGAAACCCTGCGCGGCATGATTCAGCCGGTTTGATTGCCTGGATTAATCCTCTTCTTTTTCCCGGCTGGCTTTGAAAATTTCCCCCGCCCGGGCGCGGTTCAACGCGCCCGTCCAGCAAAAGGCTTCGGTCGCATTGTGGATCAAGTCCGCGCCACCGACCGCAGCCGCCATGAACAAAAACAAGCGCGTTTCAGCCGGAAAGTAGTATAAAAACATCACCAGCCCCGCAGCAATCCACGTCCCGGCACAAATCGGGCAGGAGATCAGTTGACCGAAGGCGCGCTGCACGCCGCTGCCGCGCGCGATGACCGTGCTGCCCGCGCCGGTCACATCACGCACTGTGCGCGCAAACGGCGCGCGCAACGGCTCCGTCACCCGGTCAAAGGCGATCAGTCGCCCCAGGCGGTAGGTTGCCAGCGACAATAACAGCAGGTCGAGCCAGTCCAGGCGGAAATTTTTCATCCCCGAACCAAAAAATTGCCCGCTGATCAGAAACAGGAGCACACCGCCGAGAAATATTACCGTTAAGGAAATCTTGGTGAGGGCTTCAGTCAGATTCATTTGGGGGCTTTGCATGGATCAGAAATCCTCCTCAGGGCGCATCCACGCCCGGCAACGAAAAAGCGCACCAACGCCTGCGAGCGAGGCACGACCGTCCTGATTGTACTGCATGATAAGGGAAACAAGGGGAATGAGAAGTGGGTTAATAAAAAAGAGTGGCAAGGGTGGGGGTTGAACCCACGACCAAGGGCTTATGAGTCCCCTGCTCTACCACTGAGCTACCTTGCCAGCGCACGCTAGTTTACTATGAAGACAGGGTTTTGTCAACAAAATTGATTTCAGGCAAAATCGAACCCCAACTTTTGCTCCTTCAAGGAGATGAATCTGCCCCTGCCAATCACCAGGTGATCCAGCACGGCAATATCCAGCAGCCGCCCCGCCTGGACAATCGAGCGGGTCAAAACAATATCCTCCAGGCTGGGGGTCGGGTCGCCGGAGGGATGATTGTGCACCACCAGAATGGAAGCCGCGTTACGCGTAATCGCCGCGCGGAACAACTCGCCCACCCGCACCGTCGAGGCATTCAACGATCCCTGGTAAAGCTTCTCGATGGCAATCACCCGGTTGCGGGTATCGGTCAGGATCACCCACAAATTTTCCTGTACCAGGGCTGCCATATCGTACATCACCAGGTCGGCGGCATCCTGCGGGCGATGAATCACGCGGCGCTCGTCTACTTCGATCGTACGCAGACGCTTGCCCAGTTCGATGGCAGCCTTGATCTGGGCGGCTTTGGCTTCGCCCACACCGCGCTGCTGGCAGACTTCGATGAAGGAAGCCCGGTGCAATCCGCCCAGCCCGCCAAAGGTTTGCAGCAGTCGCTGCCCGACCTGGACAGCATTTTCGCCCGGCAGTCCGGTTCGCAGCAAGATCCCCAGCAGTTCCGCGCTGCTCAACGCCTGGGCTCCGGCTTCCGCCAGCCGTTCGCGCGGGCGCTCGGCGGCTGCCAGATCGGTGATACGATAGGAATCGGGTAGTTCACGGGTGTTTTTTTCCCGGTGTGCAGTCATTATCCCTCCCGACGGTGTGGAAATTGCAACCTGCCATTTACTATATCTGACCTGTTGTTTTTCGACAAGTCCTACCCCTGCGCAAAGTGGCGCTATACGCATCCATGCTATAATTTTTACACTGGAGCCCTTCGAATGGATACCCCCACACTTGGAAACCTGACCCTGATCGCCGCCGGATTCGCGGCTGCCTTTCTGGCAGCCTTGTGGCTGAGCCTGATTTTCTGGACCTACCGCGACATTCGCAGCCGCGCTCGCGATCCGCTGGTGCGCATCCTGGCGCTGCTGGTGGTGACCATTCTCTTCCTGCCCGGTATGCTAATCTACCTGATCCTGCGCCCGGCGCGCACCCTGGAAGAGGAATACCAGCGCACCCTTGAGGAAGAAGCGCTCTTGCAGAACGTCGAAGAAATCCCGCTTTGTCCCGGCTGCACCCGCCGCACCCAGCCCGACTGGCAGGTGTGTCCCAACTGCCACACCCGCCTGAAAAAACCCTGTCACCACTGCGGGCGGTTGATGGAGTTGGCGTGGAATTTGTGCCCATTCTGCGGTACACCGGCGCCGGGTATGCGCCGCGAAAGCGCCAGCATCGAGGATGCGCTCCGCAGTCTGCCGGTGGAGAGCGACCAGGGGGTCAAGGCAACCAGCGCGGACACACCAAGCGCGTTTGTTTTCGCGGATAAGCCGCCGGACGATGGCGAAAAGTCCGCATAGACCAGACCGCTTGTTCGATCCATCCGGCGGGTTGGCAGCCCGGCAGTTCAATCCAATTCTGACGGTCAAGGTATAATTCCAGTATGCAGATGTACCCATTACAATCGGTCGATTATCTGGTGATTGGCCACCTCACCCGCGATCTCACCCCGCAGGGAGCGCGGCTGGGCGGCAGTGTGGCCTACGCCGGTTTGACCGCCGCCGCGCTCGGGCTTAAGGTGGGCGTTGTCACCGCCTGCGATGCCGACCTGCCGCTCAATGAGCTGGATGCCCTGAGCGTTGCGGCGCGCTATGGCGAAACCACCACCACCTTCAAAAACATGCAAACCCCGGCTGGGCGCATCCAGCAGGTATTCCACCCCGCCGCCAACATCGACCTGAGCATGATCCCGGAAGTCTGGCGCAGCACCCCCATCGTTCACCTGGGACCCGTTATGCAGGAAGTCGATCCCAAACTGTCGCGTGCATTTTCCTCATCCTTTATTGGCGTAACCCCGCAGGGCTGGCTGCGCGCCGCCGCCGCGGATGGCAGCGTGGTATTCAGCGAATGGTACGAGGCGCGCTACGTGCTCGAAACCGCCAACGCCGCCGTATTGAGCATCGAGGATGTGCGTGGCAATGAGGAGATCATCGAAGAGATGATGACCGCGGTGCGCGTCCTGGCGGTCACCGAAGCCGCCAACGGCGTGCGCATCTACTGGAACGGCGACGTGCGCACCTTCCGCGCGCCGCCCAGTATCGAGGTCGATCCCACCGGCGCCGGGGATATCTTTGCCGCCGCGTTCTTTGTCCGCCTGAACCAAACCCGCGACCCGTGGGAATCTGCCCGCTTTGCCAACCAGCTGGCAGCCGCTTCGGTCACCCGCCGCGGTTTGCAAGGCATCCCCACCCCGGATGAAATCAAGTCCAGCCTGGTCGAAATCCTACCCTGAGTTGAAACCCATGACGAAAATTTACACGTTTGTCAATCAAAAAGGCGGCGTTGGCAAAACCACCTCCGCCATATCCTTGGGCGCCTACCTGGGATACTTTGGTCAGCGGGTATTACTGGTCGACCTCGACCCGCAAGCCAACGCCACCTCGTCGTTGGGGATCGATAAGCGCAGCGTCCGCAATGGGACATACGAAGTGCTGATGGGCAGCCAGCCGGTCAGCCCGCATATTCTGCATAACCCGCGCTTCAGGCTCTCGATACTGCCTTCCTCGCCTGCCCTGGCAGGCGCCGAGGTGGAATTGATTCAAATTCCCAGCCGCGAACGCCGCCTGCTGGACATGCTCGCCCCCACCCTGGAGCGCTACGATTACATCCTGATCGACTGCCCACCCTCGCTCAGCCTGCTGACCATCAACGGATTGGTGGCTGCCCGCCACGGGGTGATCATCCCGGTACAATGCGAATACCTTGCCCTGGAAGGGTTGGGGCAATTGACCCAGACCATCCAGCGGGTACAATCTTCCTTGTACCCAGAATTATCCATCCGCGGCGTCATCCTGACCATGTACGACGGACGCACCCGTCTGGCATTGGATGTGGTTGGTGAAGTGCGCAAGTATTTCCCGGAAAAGGTGTTCCAGTCGGTCATCCCGCGCAGCATCCGGCTTGCCGAAGCGCCGTCCTACGGGCTGCCAATTTCCATTTTTTCCCCCGAATCAACTGCCGCCCGTTCCTATGCCCAGCTAGCGCGCGAGCTGCTCGCTGGCGACGGGGTGCATATTCCCGAATTCGAAACACAGGATCAGGTATGAGTCGCAAAAGCGGTTTAGGCAAAGGTCTCGATGCCCTCATTCCCGGCGGACCGTCAGCCTCGCACGAAGGCGATATCCAGCAAATTGCCATCGATGCCATAACGACCAACCCGTACCAACCCCGCCACGACATCGAAGCCGAGGGATTGGAAGAACTGGCGCAGTCTATTCGCCAGCACGGTGTGATCCAGCCGGTCATCGTCACTCGCGACACCTTGACCGGACAGTACGCCCTCATCGCTGGGGAACGCCGTTTGCGGGCTGCCCGGCTGGCTGGGTTGGATTCGCTGCCCGCCATTGTGCGCCTAGCAAGCGAACAACAGCGGCTTGAACTGGCTTTGATCGAAAACGTCCAGCGGGAAGACCTTGGTCCGCTCGAATCGGCTGAGGCATACCAACGCCTGGCGGATGAATTTGGTCTTTCGCACGAGGAAATCGCCCAACGGGTTGGCAAAAGCCGCGTCAGCGTGACCAACACCCTGCGGCTGCTCAAACTGCCCGAGTCCGTACACCAGGCATTAAGCGGCGGATTGATCAGCGAAGGGCACGCCCGCGCCTTGCTGCAACTGAACACCGCCCAGGCGCAATTGGCGGTGATGCAAATCATCATCGAGCGCGGGTTGAGCGTCCGCCAGACCGAAGACCTGGCGCGCAAATACAGCGGAGAACGCTCGCCCCGCCCGGCATCCACTGCGCCGCTGCCCGAAATCCGCGCGCTGGAGGAACGCCTGCGCGAGCAATTGGGCACCCGGGTGACCTTGCGACACGGCAAAAAAGGGGGAAGGGTTGTAATCCATTATTATTCCAATGAAGAACTGAACGCACTCATCGAACAATTATTGAGAGGCTAACCATGCTGTTCTACAACGCCACCGTTTACACCCTGGATGCGGACAATCCCAAAGTGGACGCTCTGGCTGTTCAGAACGGGCGCATCCTGGCGGCTGGCAGCCGCGAGGACGCCGCCGCCAGCCTGCCGCGCGGATCGAAATCGGTCGATCTGGGCGGAGCCGTCGTACTGCCCGGGCTGACCGATGCCCACCTTCATTTCCAAAATTACGCCCTTGCCCTGCAGCGGGTGGACTGCGAAACCACCCACCGCGCAGAGTGCCTGCGCCGCCTGCAGGCTGCGATTCAAAAAGCGCAGCCCGGCGACTGGATACGCGGTCACGGCTGGAACCAGAACGTTTGGGAAGAAGGCTTCGGTAGCGCCGCCTTGCTCGATGCAGTTGCCCCGCACAACCCGGTTTATTTGACCGCCAAATCATTGCACGCCGGCTGGGCAAACAGCGCCGCACTGCGCCTGGCAGGTATCGATGCCAACACGTCCGACCCGGACAACGGTCGCATTCAGCGCGATCCCGGCGGCGCGCCGACCGGCATCCTGTTCGAATCCGCCATGGGGTTGATCGAAACCGCCATCCCGGAAACACCGCTGGCGGGCATCCGCCAGGCGATTTGCGCCGCCCAAACCACCCTGTGGTCGCAGGGCATCACCGGGCTGCACGACTTCGACCGCCGTGCCTGCTTCATGGCACTGCAGGAACTGGAAGCAAGCGGTGATCTCAAACTGCGTGTGGTCAAAAGCATCCCGTTGGATGACCTGCCTCATGCTGCCGCGCTTGGTTTGCACACCGGCTTCGGCAGTGAACGGCTGCGCATCGGCGCGGTTAAGTGTTTCGCCGACGGTGCGCTCGGTCCACAAACCGCTGCCATGCTGCAACCCTACGAAGAAACCGCCGCCGACACAGGCATTTTGTTCCTCGATTCGGAAGAAATTTTTGAGATCGGGCAGCAAGCCGCCCAGAGCGGTTTGAGCCTGACCATTCACGCCATCGGCGACCGCGCCAACCACGAGGTACTCACCGCCTACGCCCAATTGCGCTCATACGAAACCCGCCAGCGCCTGCCGCATTTGCGCCACCGCATCGAACACGTTCAGGTACTGCACCCCGACCACCTCTCGCGGCTGGTGGAATTGAACGTAATCGCATCGGCACAGCCGATTCACGCCACCTCGGATATCGACATCGCCGACCGCTACTGGGGTCAGCGCGCGCGTTACGCCTACGCCTTCAACACCCTGCTCGCCCGCGGCACGCGCGTGGCGTTTGGTTCCGACGCGCCGGTAGAATCGCCCAATCCTTTCTGGGGAATGCACGCCGCCGTGACCCGCCGCCGGCACAACGGATACCCCGCCGCGCAAGGGTGGTATCCGCAGGAACGCATCACCTTGCAGCAAGCCCTGCAAGCCTACACCACCGGCGCAGCATACGCCGCAGGCTGGGAAGACCGGGTAGGCAAATTAATCCCTGGTTACCACGCCGACCTGATCGTTCTGGACGAAGACCCCTTCCAGATCGAATCTGATTGCTTGTTCACCTTGCAGCCGCGCCGCACGATGGTGGCTGGAGAATGGGTCTGGGAAAGGTAACCCATGCAAAACCCGCTGAGGAGAGGAAACCCGCTCTGACGCCGGAAATCCTGGTGCCGCGCCTGGGCGATTACCTGGTCGAACGCGGATTGATCACCACCCAACAACTGCAAAGCGCGCTGCAACACCAGGCAGTGCTACGCAAAACCCAGTCCGAGGTGCCGCGCCTGGGCGATTTGCTCGTCAACCTGGCGATGATCACCCGCGCCGAGCTGGATGAAGCCATCACCGAGCATGTCCTTCAATTGCGCAATGCGCTCCAGGAAACCAACCGCCAGTTGGAGCAGCGCGTCAAGGACCGCACCGCCGAACTGGAAAAAGCACTCCAAAAACTATCCGAACTCAGCCAGCTCAAAGCCAATTTCATCGCCAATATTTCGCACGAACTGCGCACTCCGCTCACCCATGTGCGCGGATACCAGGACCTGCTGCTCTCCGGCGATTTGGGCGAAATGAATGAGCCGCAGTTGATGGCGCTGCGCACGATGCAAAAATCCACCGATCGGCTGGAACGCCTGATCGAGGATCTGATCCTGTTTGCCACCGCCGAGCGCACGCAGCTGCCGGTGCAGTGGCTGCCGGTCAACCTGCGCGCGCTGTGCGAGGAGATCATCGCCCAGGTGCAGCCCAAGGCGCTCGATCACCAGCACCAGTTGATCCTCACCACCCCCAACGAAATTCCGGATGTGTACGGAGACCATGAAAAGATCGGCTGGGTGCTGCACCAGTTGATCGACAACGCCATCAAATTCACCCCGCCCGGCGGAAAAATCAGCGTCGATCTCGTCCCCGACGATCTGCATGTCACCGTGCGGGTGATCGACACCGGCATCGGCATCCCGCCCAACCGCCTGAGCGAAGTGTTCGAACCGTTTCACCAATTAGACAACAGTTCCACCCGCAAATACGGCGGCACCGGACTGGGATTGTCGCTCGCCAAAAAGATTATCGAAGCCCATGACTCATCGATCCAGGTTATATCTGAAATGGGTAGAGGCAGCCGCTTTTCGTTTTCTTTGAAAAAGAAACTCAGCCCTTTCAGGGAGAAGTAACGGGATGAACAGCAAACACGCAACCCAACCCTTAAATTCGGACATCTTTTTCCAGATCAGCCAGATGTTCTGGGAAAAGAAAACCTGGCGCGAATCGGTCGACCGCCTGGTGCAGATGATCCGCCCGTATTTCATCTTCGATAATCTCGTCATCTACCTGATTGACCCAATGACCCTCAACCTGGACGTAGCGTACGCCAAAGCCACCGGGCGCGGCAAGTCCGCCGAGGCGGACGTTGCCTGGGGGGAAATCATCGCCAGCCGGGTGATCGAAAGCCGCCAGATCGTCCTCCAGGAACCGGACGAAGTCCTGCTTCAAAACCGCCTGCACCGCCCGTACACGCTCGCCCTGCCACTTTCGACGCCCGCCGATGTGTATGGCGCGCTGGTGTTCATCCGCTTTGGCAGCCCGCCGTACTCCTCGGATCAGATCAAATTTGCCCACCACATCAGCCGGATGCTCTCGCTGCAATTGCAGCAGGAAAAATTGAAACGCGAACGCGATCACCTCGAATTTCAATACCGCGTGTTCCAGGTACAGGAAGATTTCATCTCCACCGTTTCGCATGAATTGCGCACCCCGCTCGGATTCATCAAAGGCTATACCACCACCCTGCTGCGCACCGACGCCCGGTGGGACGATAAAACCAAACACGAATTTCTATCCATCATTGACAACGAAACCGACCGGCTGCAGGATTTAATCGCCAACCTGCTCGATTCAGCCAAACTGCAATCCGGTCAGATTGTGATGAATTTCCAGCAGGTGCGCCTGGAATCACTGGTCAACGACCTGCTCACCCGCGTCAATCTTCATCACCCCGGATTGCAGATCATCACCGACATCCAGCAGCCGGTCAAGCCAATACAAGCCGACCCCCGCCGCCTGATTCAGGTTTTCGAGAACCTGATCACCAACGCCGAAAAATACGCGCCCAACTCACCAGTTTATATTACAATCAAGCCGGTTAAAAACGGCGCCAATGTGGATATCCGCGACGAAGGTCCCGGAATCGCCGAAAAATACCTGGAACGCATTTTCGACCGCTTTTTCCGCATCCCCGATCAAAGTACTACCATTCACGGTTCGGGTCTGGGATTGTTTATTTGCCGCCAGATCATTCAGGCGCATCACGGCGAGATCTCGATTTCGTCCAAGATTGGAGCAGGGACCACCTTTCACATTTTCCTGCCCGAAAGTGCCTGATAGGAGCCCCCACCCCAAGAAGTCCAAAGGAGGAACCCATGCCAAGCCGCATCCTGGTCGTTGACGATGAACAACTGTACCGCCACCTGTTGCGGGTAAACCTGGAAACCGAGGGGTACGAGGTTTCGGCTGCCCGCGACGGAGAAGAAGCCTTGGAAATGGTCACCTCCCGCCAGCCGGACCTGATTATCCTGGATGTCGCCATGCCGCGCCTGGATGGCTTTACCACCTGCGAGCGCATTCGCCAATTTTCGGACGTACCCATTATCATGCTCACCGCGCGCGGGGAAGAACAGGACCGGGTTAAAGGGCTAAACGTGGGCGCGGATGATTACGTGCTCAAACCGTTTTCCGCCACCGAACTAGTCGCGCGGGTGCGGGCAGTCCTGCGCCGCGCCAAATCACCCGAACATGGCATCCAAAACCGCTACTTTACCCACCGCAACCTGCGCATTGATTTTGCCCGCGCCGAAGTCTGGAAGGACGACCGCCAGGTTTACCTCTCCGCCACCGAATATCGCCTGTTGATTCAGTTTGCCCAGCACGCCGGCAGGATATTAACCGCCGAAGAGCTGCTCACCGCGGTGTGGGGCGAATCCTATCGCGAGGACAAGGAAATCCTGTGGGTCAGCATTGCCCGCCTGCGCCAGAAACTGGAAGATGACCCGCACACACCCCAGCACATCGTCACCCGTTCCGGATTAGGCTACCTGATGCCCACCCCGGACCACGAAGCGCGCAATTAATGCCGGAGGAGAGAGCCGCAATGTTTACCAATTTCGAGGAAAAGGGAAAAATTTTTACCCAAGTGGTGACAAAAGAACCGGTGGATGTCATCATCCAGACCAATTCGTCCTGCATTCACGGGCGGGTGCATGTTCGCCCCGAAGACCGTCTTAAAGACGAACTGGATCGCTGCGAATCATTCCTGGCGGTCACCCGGGCAAAAATTTACGATTTCGAAGGCAAAAAATTACTCCTTGAGTCCAATTTTGTTGCGGTGCATGTTGCCAGCATCAATTGGGTGCTGCCGGCAAAAGACCTCAAAGCCGAGGAGCAAAGTGAGCCATGAACCCGGCTTTATCCTCCCAACACGCCGCTGAACTTAACAAACTCAAAACCCATCTGATCAACCTGATCTCGCGGGAATTGGAAAGCAACCCCCGCCTGGGGGAGGAGCGCCGCAAGGTTGTCAGCCAGCTGCTCCAGCAGGCATACGCCGGGCTGAAACTGTCCCTGCCGGTCACACTGCGCGACCAGTTGTTCCGCGAAATCCTGGATGAAATCCTCGGCTTCGGCATTCTCCAACCCCTGCTGGAGGATGCCGACATCAGCGAGGTGATGGTCAACGGCGCGCAAAAGATTTACATTGAGCGCAAGGGAAAGATCATCAAGACCAACATTGCCTTCGAAAACGACGCCGCGGTGTTGCGCGTCATCGAAAAGATCATTTTGCCGTTGGGGCGGCGCATCGACGCCGACAGCCCAACCGTCGATGCGCGCCTGCCGGACGGCTCGCGGGTCAACGCGGTTATCCCGCCGGTGGCAATTGACGGTCCCACCATTACCATTCGCAAATTCCAGAAAGAGAAATTGTCCATCCAAGACCTGATCCAGTACGGTTCGCTAACGCCCAACATGGCGGAGTTCATCCGCGCCTGCGTGATTGCCCGCCTGAATATTGTCATCTCCGGCGGCACCGGGTCGGGGAAAACCACCCTGCTCAATATCCTCTCCGGTTTCATCTCCGAAGAGGAACGCATTGTCACCATCGAGGATGCCGCCGAATTGAAATTGCAGCAGGAACACGTCGTGCGCATGGAGACCAAACCGCCCAATTCCGAGGGCAAAGGCATTGTCACCGTGCGCGACCTGGTGCGCAACGCCCTGCGGATGCGCCCCGACCGGATTGTGGTTGGCGAAGTGCGCGGCGGCGAGGCACTGGACATGCTTCAAGCAATGAACACCGGTCACGACGGCTCGCTGACCACGCTGCACGCCAACACCCCGCGCGATGCTATATCCCGCATGGAAACCATGTGCCTGATGGCAGGCATGGAACTGCCCATCAAAGTGATCCGCGAGCAAATTGCCTCCGCGGTGGATATGATCATCCAACAGACCCGCCTGAAAGACGGCGACCGGAAAATCACCTCCATCACCGAAATTGCCGGCATGGAAGGCGAAACGGTGGTGATGACCGACATCTTCAAATTCCAGCAAACAGGGATCGATCCGTCAGGCAGCGTGATTGGCGAGTTGAAACCCACCGGTATCCGCCCGCTGTTCTCGCCCCGCCTGGAAGCCGCCGGATTCAAGCTAGGTCCCGAGGTGTTTGGCGCCGATCTGAGCAATATGTTGGGTCGCAGGCGCTGAGGTTTGGCGCGAGAATGCTATAATGAGGAGACTGGTGACCTTCCTTCTCCTCCAATGAGGTGATTCATGAAAACCGTGCAACAGGCAACCCAACTGAGAACCCGCAAACTGGGCTTACTGCTCTACGACGCCCGCATATCCCACAACCGCAGCATCGATCTGTGCGCCAAAGCGATGGGCATTCCCCCGGCGCTCTACGAGCAGATGGAAGCCGGTCAGGCTGCCCCCTCCCTGCCCCAGCTGGAAGCCTTTGCCTATTATCTAGACATTGCGCTGGATCATTTCTGGAGCGCGCAAACCCTGCTTGGACAGTCCAGCCCGCAGCCGGTCGAACAATCCCAGCAATACGTTGCCCTGCGGCACAAGATCATCGGCGCGCGGCTGCGCATGGCTCGCCAGAACCTCAATATCAGCCTTGCGGAATTGGAAACCAAAACCACCATCCCGCGCAGCGACATCGAACAATACGAAATGGGCGCAAAACCCATCCCGCTGCCGGAGCTGGAAATCCTGGTCGACCATTTGCAGGTGCGCATGGAGGAGCTGCTCGATCAGCGCGGCGCCATCGGGCAATGGCGCGCCGAGAAAATTGCCATCCAGCAGTTCATGGACTTGCCCCAGGATGTGCGTGATTTTATTTGCAAGCCGGTCAACCTGCCCTACTTAAAACTTGCCATGCGCCTGAGCGACTTATCGGTTGAAAAACTGCGCAACGTAGCCGAAGGACTGTTGGAAATCACCTATTAAGCAGGAGTGAACCGATGAGCCAGAATGCAAGCGATCCCATCGCAGCAAAGGCGTGGGAAGCCTATCAGGCAGAAGACTACCAGACCGCCGCTCAACTCTTTTCACAAGCCAGCGAGAACAGCGCCCTGGACGGCGATGCCTTGGCGACTGCCGAGATGAAAAATAATCTCAGCGTCGCGCTGCTTAAAGCCGGCAAAGCCAAAGCAGCCCTGGATGCCGCTTTGGGAAGCGACGCCGTGTTCGCCGAAGCCGGCGATTTCAAACGCCAGGCAATGGCGCTCGCCAACATTGCCACCGCCCTGGAAGAACTCCACCGGCTGGATGAAGCCCTGGAGCACTTCAAACAATCCTCGGCGCTCTTCCAGCAAATCGGAGAAGATGAAATGCGCTCGTACGTCCTCAAGCGCATTTCGACCCTTCAGATGCGCAAGGGCAAGCAAATCGAAGCGCTGGCAAGCATAGACGCCTCCCTCGAATCCAAATCCAAGCCGGGGTTGGTCGACCGCATCTTGCGCAGCCTGATGAAGGTCATCCGCCGCATGACCGGCGGCAGCTGACCGGCGCAACCGCCAAAGCCGATTCAATTAGTGGTATGCCTGCTTCCCTGAAAGTTCGTCCGGCTGAAACCAACGACCATTCCGGTCTCGCCCGCCTGTTGGATGGGGCGGAATACAGCTATCATCATCTCGACTGGTCGCCGCCGCTGGATTGGCTCGGACGCCAGCCGTTTCTCATTAGCCAAGATGCGGCTGGAATACGCGCCGCATTGGCGGTGATTGAAGATCCGCGCGGGATCGCCTGGGTGCGCCTGTTCTTCTGCCGCCGCCCGCTGGATGCGCAACAGGAGTGGCATGGTTTGTTCTCCGCCTGCCTCGACCAATTGCACACCGCCGGATCACCGGTGATTACCGCCTTGGGATTGAAAGATTGGTTCATGGAAATCCTCAAACACGCCGGTTTTGACTACCACCAGGCAATTGTGACCTTGATCCATGATATAGGCTCCACTTCACCCGCGCCCGAATGCCGCGCGGATTATTACATCCGCCCAATGGAACTGGACGACCTGCCGGCGGTGGCTGAAATCGACCGGCTCGCCTTTGAGCCAATCTGGCAAAATTCGCTGCACCAGGTCGAAATCTCCTACCAGCGCGCCATGTATGCCACGGTTGCCGAGGTCGATGGCAGGGTGGGCGGTTTTCAAATTTCCACCAGGAACATGTTTTCGGCGCATCTTGCCCGGCTTGCCGTGGCTCCTCACCTCGCCCGCCGGCGGATCGGACTGGCGCTGGTGGCGGATCTGATGGAACGCTGCAAGCAGGATTTCGTCTGGCAGTTGACGGTTAACACCCAGGACAACAACCTGGCTTCGCTCGCCCTGTACCAAAAAGCCGGGTTTCACCGCACCGGCGAAGATTACTCGGTGTGGAAGTACAATCCAGTTTAAATCTGCTTCTAGACAATTTACACCATTTATGGCAAAATTCGTTCAACATTAAACAATCGATCTTGCCATGGAGGAAGAATGTCAGCCAAAGGGAAAGAATCCAGCCGGAAAGTCGCATTTCGAGAACAGCGCCGCAAGCAGGAATCGCGCAGCCGGGTGATCATCATTTCGATCATCGCGGTCGTGGCGGTAGCCGTCGCCGCGCTGCTCATCATTCAAAATCTGCCGGTCAGCCCGGAGAATATCGCCAAACCCGAGCTCTACGAACGCCCGATGGTCGATGGAAATGCAATGGGCGACCCGAACGCGCCGGTCAAGGTGGAAGAATATTCCGATTTCAAATGCATCCATTGCCGCGATTTCTGGGAACGATCGGAAAAACGGTTGGTGGAAGAATACGTCGCCGCTGGAAAAGTATACTTCAAGTATATCCCGCTCAGTTTCATCAGTCCGGAATCCTTCAAAGCTGCCGAAGCCGCTTATTGCGCGCTTGACCAGGGTAAATTCTGGGAATACCACGATTTCGTCTTCGCCAATTTTGATACCGAATTGACCGATGGCGTCCTGCGCACAATTGCCCGGGAACTCGATCTGGATACGGCGCAGTTCGACGACTGCTTCAACAGTCGAAAATACCGCCAACGGGTTCTCGATGACGCCAACTATGCCCGCAGCGTCGGCGCGACCGGTACCCCCGCCTTCAATGTGAACGGTCAGATAGTTGGTCAGTCGGAATTGTTCGATACCATCGAACAGGAACTGGCGAAACTGGAACAATAGCGGTCAATACACGCCCATCCACTGCATCAACACCACCAACACAGGTGCAATCACCAGCGCCGGCAGGAAATTGCCGGCGCGGATGGGTTTAATTTCCAGCAGACTGCTGATGGCAATCGCCAGCAGGATTACCCCTCCGGTGGCGTTCATTTCTTGCATCATTTCAGGCGATACCAGCGCATGCAATTCGCCAGCCAGCAGGGTGATGGAGCCCTGGTAACCCAACAACACCAGCGCGGAAAACAATACCCCTACCCCCAACGAGGAGGCAAACGCCAGCGCGCCAAAACCATCCAGAATGGACTTGACAGCCAGGGTTTGAAAATTGCCAGTCAAGCCGTCCTGAATCGAACCCAGAATTGCCATGGGGCCAACGCAAAAGACCAGCGAAGCCGTCAGAAAACCGCGCACGAAGCGGTTATCTTCACCGGCGTCCGTGCGGCGCATCAGGCGGGTTTCCAGCCAGCGTCCCAGATTCTTCAAGCCGTCTTCCACCCGCCACCATTCCCCCAACAACGCTCCAATCAGCAGGCTGCCCAGCACTACCAGCGCGTTCTGGGTGGAAAAGAACATTTTCATCCCATACGCAAACGTGAACAAACCCAGCCCAGCCATGACGGTCTGGCGCAGCCGCTCCGGCAGTCGTGATCCCATCGCCAATCCGAGCATACCGCCGATCAGGATGGTGGCTACATTGATTAGTGTCCCGATCATTTTTCCTTATTCCTGGAAAAGGTTGGAGTGCCCTTGCCGCCTGCCTGAACGGCGTGCAGCTCGAGCACAAAACAGAACGACGATAAACGATTGAGGTAACTCAACAGGTGCGGATTGGGCAATCCGCCGGCATCGCGCAGCGCCACCACCCGCCGCTCGGCGCGCCGGCAGACCGTCCGCGCCAGGCTGAAGGCAGCTGCCAGGGGGGTATCACCGGGCACGATAAACTCGCGCGGCAAATCCACCTGGGCGCTCAACCGGTCGGCTTGCTTTTCGATCCAGGCAACGTTCTCCGCGCCGATTCCACGAAAGCGTTCGGCATTTTCGGGCGTGGCAGCCACCTCCGCCATCAACTGGTACAGTTCGCGCTGGATGCGCATGACCAGCCCGGAAATCAACCCATCTTCGCTCAGGCTGCGCGCCAGACCGAGCGCAGCGCTGGTTTCATCCAGCGCGCCCAGCGCTTCCATGCGCGCATCGGTTTTGGAGACCCGCCCCTCGCCCAACAAGCCAGTTGTGCCGTCATCCCCCTTACCGGTATAAAAACGATTCGTG
>JBBIQB010000062.1:0-17231 GCA_037442545.1 Bellilinea sp. | reverse complement strand
GGGTGAGGGATTGGATGCGAGGATGGCGTCGATACGCTGAGTTACATCCGCCGAGCGCAAAACCTGAATGTTGCGCAGGATGAATTGCTGGAGCAAACGTTGCCCATCGGCAGTGAGCGAGTAATAGCGCCGGTCTGGACCGTGCGGATTCGAGTGGATGTGGCTGGAAACGATCCCCAGATCCTCGAAGCGATTGAGCGCGCGGTAGATGCTGTTGTCGTCCACAGATAGGCTGCCCTGGCTGAGCTGGGTGATCAGATTGTTGATTTCGAAGGGGTAGGAGGGCCGCTCTTGCAACAGGAGCAGCAGCCAGAAGGAGAGCAGTCCTTTTTTGTAATTTTCCTCCCAGCGAAGCAGTAACGGGTCAAGTTCGGCTTGCATGTGTAGTCTCCAGGCTTGTTTTATACTATTCAATTGGTATAATACCAGATGTTGATTGTTAATGCAATAGGTTGGTTATGAAAACTGGGTGATTTTTTTCGCGAATCCGGTCGGAAAATCTCGGATATACTTTTAACCATGCAGGTCAACCGCAGCGATGTGTTGGACATGTTACGTGGTTCACATCTTTTCGTCAGCCTGAGCGACGGGCAGATCGAAAAGCTTGCCGAACAGGTCGAGGCGTTCCTCTACCCGCAGGGACAGGTCATTTTTGAGCAGGATGCGCCGGTGGAGAGTTTCTATTTCATCCTCAGCGGCAGGGTGGAACTGGTGCGCCGGCGGGGAAACGTTGAGGATAAGGTTATCCTGACCGAGCAGGACTACTTTGGCGAAGAAGCCCTGGCGGATTCGCCCACGCCACGCAAAGCCACAGCCACCGCCGCGACCAATGTGATTCTGCTGCGCCTGGGCGGTGAAATCATCGACGAGCTGAAAAAGGAGTACCCCAGGGTGGATGCGGTCTTCGGCATGGTGGCTGCCAGTTATCATCTTGCCATGAACCTATCCATGCCCTGGCGCGGTCCCCGCGAGGTGGTGCACTTCATCGGGCGGCATCATCCGCTTTTTCTCATTCTGCGATTGATCCTGCCGGTTTTGCTGGCGCTGGTGACGATTGTGATCGCTTCCTACCTGGATGTGGTCGTCTTTCGTGGATCGGCGCTGGGCATGGGATTGCTGCTGCTGGTGATCGCTGTCAACCTGCTCTGGCTGCTCTGGGTGGTGGTGGATTTCATGAACGATTATTCGGTGGTCACCAACCGGCGGGTGGCGTTTTTACGCAAAGTCCTGCTCATCTATGACAGCCGCCAGGAGGTACCGCTGGACGCCGTTCTGGCGGATGACGTGCGTACCAGTCAGGTTGGACGTATCTTGGGCTACGGCGATATTATTGTGCGCACCTACACGGGGGAAATCGTGCTTGCCCGCCTGGCACAGCCATATTTGATCATCAACCTGATTAACGAAATGCGCGAGCGGGCAAAAGCCAGCCGTAAACAGGCGCGCATCGAGTCCATCGATCAGATCATTCGTCGGCGGCTGCAATTGAACGACGACGAACCCATCCCAACCCCGGCGGGGGAGGTTAAAAGCACAATCAAATCGGGCAAATTGACCCGCTTCCTCTCGGACCTGTTCATGCTGCGGGTGGAAACTAACGGTCAAATCATATACCGTACGCATTGGTTTGTTTTGCTTAAAAAAGTGCTTCTGCCGCTTGTGCTCTCGTTGGGGGTAATGACCCTGATCATTTTAATTTTATGGGGTACCCTGCCGTTGCCGCCGGTTGTCGCGCTGGTTTTCGGGAGTCTGTTTCTACCAATTACTCTGGTCTGGCTGGCGTATAACTATGTGGACTGGCGCAACGACCGCTACATCATCACCCGCGACGCCATCATTGACGTGTATAAAAAGCCACTTGGCACCGAGCAAAAGCGTACCGCGCCGTTGAAAAACATTCTCAGCATCGATTTCGAACGGCTGGGACTGATCGGGTTGATTCTCAATTTCGGTACGGTGTATGTGCGCGTGGGTGATTCGACCCTGACCTTCAACAACATCATGTCGCCTTCGGAAGTGCAGCGCGAATTGTTCCAGCGTTTCATGGAATTCAAACAGCGCGAGGAGGAACGCGCGGAGGCTTCGATCAACGACCAACTGGCGGACTGGATCGAGGAGTACCACCGCATTGTACAGAACAAGAACGGCGGGAGCAATCCGACCCGTTTGGGGGGGTAATTCGTAGTAAAATCAAGATGCTTGGATTTATTGAATTGACAAGGTATAAAAATGGCAGTCCGTGAAATCGTTACCGTTCCGGACGCGGTCTTACGGCGCAAAGCGCGCAAGTTAGCCACGTTCGATAAAGATGTACAGCAATTGATCGACGATATGATCGAAACCATGCGTCAGGCGCCGGGCGTGGGTCTGGCAGCCCCGCAGGTGGGCATTGCGGAGCGCTTGATCGTGGTCGAGTACTCCGAAAACGACGAGGACGAGCAATCCCCCAAAAAATTATTCGTGGTGGCTAACCCGGAGATTGTCAAAGCATCCGAAGAAATGGAGAGCGGTATCGAGGGTTGTTTGTCCATCCCGGGACTGGTCGGCGAGGTGGAACGCTACGCCCAGGTGGTCGTGCGCGGGCAAAACCGGCGCGGTCAGCCGGTGCGCATCAAAGCCAAAGGCTGGCTGGCGCGCATCTTCCAGCACGAGATCGATCATATCGAGGGCATTTTGTTCACCGACCGTGCCATCCGGATATGGAAACCCACCCCGGAAGAGGAAGCCACCCTGCTGGATTAATCCGTTGCGCTGCTGCGCATTTTCATGTACCTGACCCATCTTTCCCTGACCCACTTTCGTTCCTTCAGCCGCCTGGACATGGATGTTCCCCGGCGGATTCTTTTGCTGGTGGGTGACAATGCCCAGGGAAAAACCAGCCTGCTGGAGGCGATTTATTTTCTGGCGACGTTTACCTCATCGCACGCCGCGCACGACCGCCAGCTGATCAACTTCCTGGCGGGCGAAAAAGAACTGGCAGTGGCGCGGCTGGTGGCGAATTACCAGCGCGCCGGACGGGAACACCGCCTGGAGGTACGCCTGATCCAGGATGCGGTGGGGGGCAACGGTTCGCGCCTGCGCAAGGAGATCCTCCTGGATGGGGTCAAACGCAGCATGGCGGAGGCGCTGGGCAATTTTAACGCGGTGCTGTTTCTGCCGCAAATGACCCGCATCGTCGAAGGCGGACCGGACGAACGCCGCCGTTACCTCAACCTGACCCTGTCGCAAATCATCGCCGGTTACGGGCAGGCGTTGAGCGAATACGCCCAGGTCGTCACGCAGCGCAATGCGCTGCTCAAACAACTGGGCGAGCGCGGTGGCGACCCGCAGCAGCTGCTGTATTGGGACACGCTGCTGGCGCAGCGCGGGGCGTTCATCATCCGCGCGCGCATCCAGGCAATCCGCGAAATCGAACGGCTGGCAGCCAGCATCCACGAACGCCTGACCGACGGCAGGGAGGTGCTGCAATTGATTTACCGCCCCTCCTTCGATCCGGCTGCGGGAAGCCAGCCGCAATACAGCCTGCCAATGGATACGGTGGTCGATCGTTCGGGCTTCAGTGAGGAACACATCCGCGAAGGTTTTTTACGCCGCCTGCAGGCGGCGCGCGGCGAGGAGATTGCGCGCGGGGTGACCACGCTTGGTCCGCACCGCGATGAACTGCGCTTCACCGCCAACGCGATCGATCTGGGGGATTTTGGCTCGCGCGGTCAGGTGCGCACGACGCTGATGGCGTTGAAACTGGCGGAGGTTGCCTGGATGCGTGAGAAGATCGGCGAGTGGCCGGTGCTGCTGCTGGATGAAACCCTGGCAGAACTGGATATCCAGCGGCGCAGCGATTTGCTGGATTCGCTGGGCGAGAGCGACCAGGCGTTGCTGACCACCACTGACCTTAATTTGTTTCAGGATGCTTTTGTGCGCCAGTGCACGGTATGGCAGGTGCAAGCTGGCTGCATTCAGCAGGTTGACCAACCCGCCTGACGGCGGCTATTGTATCGGTCGCCGGGCTGGCAAACCCACCCGTCGTGGGTAGCCGGGCGGGGTAGAGGCAATTTTGTCGATAACCACCAGGTAACGCTCTTCGGCGATGCCGGGAATCAGCACCGGAATAATCTGCTGCAACTGCCCGCCCAGTACGCGGATGGCTTTTTCGGCAGCCACCACTTCGGCGTGGGCGCTTTCGCCTTTCTGTGCCAGCATTTTGCCGCCCAGCGCAACCAGCGGCAGCAGGTACTCGCTCAGCACCGGCAGGTTGGCAACTGCGCGCGCCACTGCCCAGTCGTACTGCTGGCGGTGTTCGCGCTGCAAACCGATTTCCTCCGCCCGCGCCTGAAGCAAGGTTACCTCCTCCAGCCCCAGCGTTTGGACGATGTGGCGGCAGAATTCCAGTTTCTTGCCGACCGACTCGACCAGCGTCACCTTGAGGCGCGGATAGATGATTTTGAGCGGGATGCCGGGGAAACCGGCTCCGCTGCCAATGTCGATCAGTTTTTCGGGCGGGCGCTCGCGCCACGCCAGGCAGCAGGTAAGTGAATCCAGGAAGTGCTTGCTGCGAATCCCCTCGCGGTCGCGGATGGCGGTCAGATTAACACGGCTGTTCCACTGGATGAGTTCGTCTTCATAGCGCTGGAAAGCCTTGATCTGGCGCGCAGTCAGTCGAATCCCCGCCGTTGAGCAGACATCCTTCACCCATGTATCCATACCGCGCCAATTATACTATCGGTTACAATTACGCCATGCACCGTTTTTTCATCCCGCCCGAATCCTTCGCTGCCGGGAGGATTGCTTTTCCGGCTGAATGCGCCCGGCAGATGGCGCGGGTGCTGCGCCTGCAACCGGGTGAGCAGGTGATTGCGCTGGATGGCAGCGGCAATGAGGCAGTGGTGGCGCTCACCACCGTCAGCCCGGCGGATACGCGCGGCGAAGTGCTGCGGGTTTACCGCAACCGGCGCGAGCCATCCCTCCACCTGACCCTGGGGCTGGGCTTGACCCAGCGCGAAAAATTCGAGTGGGTGCTGCAAAAAGCAACCGAAGCCGGTGCGTCGGCGTTTGTACCGCTGATCACCCGCCGCAGCCTGGTGCAAAACGGCGGGCAGATGGAGGAAAAATATCCACGCTGGCGGCGTATTCTGCAGGAAGCCGCCGAGCAATCGGGGCGGGGTATTGTCCCCGCCTTATTGCCGGTTCAGCCGTTCGATGTTTTTATCCGGCAATGCCGTTCGTATGATTGCGGCTGGCTGGCATGGGAGGGGGAAACCAGCCGCCGCCTGTGGAAAGCCGCCGGAACGATCCCGGCCGGCTCACGCGCCGCGCTGCTGATCGGCGCCGAAGGCGGCTGGGACGACGAAGAGCTCAGCCAGGCGCTGGCGGCGGGCTGGCAGCCGGTCAGCCTGGGGCGGCGCATTCTGCGCACCGAGACGGCTGCCATCGTCGCGGCGGCGCTGCTGCTGGCGCAGTTCGAGACGGAGGTCTAAGATGAAGACGGGCGTTTTTCCAACGATGCTAGGGTTGGTTGTCTTGATCCTGGCGGCGGGCTGTACGCCAACGAATGCCCCCGCGCCAAGCGCGCTCATCCAGTCGCCGGCGGTTTCGCCAACGCCGCCGGTGGAAATCCAGGTCGTCAACACCCTGCCGCCGCAAGGCGGGGATGAACCCGGCGCAATGCTGCTTCCAAGCGCAACCCCCAGTCCAAAAAGCCACGACGAGTGGTTCTTTACTTCGCCGGACGGCAATTGGACGGTTCAGGTGGAGGCGGTTTTCCCGGTGGCAGCCGATGGGGCGATTAGCGGCGACCGCTACACGGTGCGCTTGAGCGTCTTTCGCAAAGACGGCAGCCAGCGCTGGCGCGTCTTCGAGGAGGAACGTCCCTTTGGGCTGGGCTACACCCTGCCGGGACTATTTCACTGGAGCCGGGACGGGAAGGCGCTCTATTACAGCGAGCATGGCATCCCGGACGGCAGCCCGACCATCATCGGGTTCGACTGCGGCTTGTTCCGGGTTGCATTGGATAGCGGGGCGGTCAGCGCGCTCAGCCGCGAGTGCGGCGCGCTGCGGGCGGCACCGGACGATTCCGGCTATGTGCTGATTCAGGGCGGCAGGCTGCTGGTGCGCAATACCCACACGGATTCCCAGCGCGAATTTGCCTATACCGACCTGCTGGACATGACTGGCGAACAGGATTGGCAAATTGGTGGTTTGGTCTGGTCGAGCGACACCGACCAAGTGTTGTTCACGTTGATTCGTAGCATTATCCCGCCGGATACTGCCAAAACCTCCTTTGTGCTGGTCGATCTGAATAGCGGGCAGGTGCGTTTCGTGATGGACGCGCTTCCGGGTCAATACCTGAGCAGCGAATGGCGCGAGGACGGCAAAATCGTCGTCCTGGACGCATTCCAACAGGTCTATTTGCTGGATGTGGATCAAAAGACGCTGCTACCGGTGAATTAAATCAAACCAGGCGGCGCGGGAGCAGGTTTTTCAAGCGTCCGGCGGCGGCGCGCCCGCGCCCGATAAAGCGGGCGCGTTCATCGAACACTAACCACACCGGCGGCGCGCCGCCGGGCAGCGCGGGGCAGTCCACCTCCTGACCTTTGAGCCAGGCGTCTGCCTGCGCCTGCTCCAGCGTCAATCGGCCGGCATGAAACTGAGGCGCAAAGCGGCTGACCCAATCGTGGGCGGGCTGCCAGCCGTGCGGGGCTGGCTCGACCAGCTTAAGCCCGAGCATCTGGCAGGGTAAGTGGGCAAAGCGTTCCAGGAAGGTCAGCGAAACGGCATACATCCCGTTCGGGCTGCGCAGCAGCGCCAGGTGGTGGCTTTCTAAAACCGCTTGCAGGTCAAAGTCATAATGGGTGGAGAAGAAATCCAGCCATTCGCGCTGTTCTCGTTCGCCGAGCGGCTGCTGCCCGACTGCCTGCAGCGGGCGGGCGGGCGGCGGCTCGGCTGGCAGCGCGATCTCGCCCGTGCGGGTCAGGCGGGCGGCGAAGAATCCGGAGGTGCCGAAGCGGTGCGGCCATAGACGCACCGCGCGGCTGACCTGGGGGTGGAAAACCTGACCGAAAGCGGACTCCAACGCCGGGGCGGAGGTGGGCAGCCGTTCGGTGACCGAGTCAATACGCACCGAGTTGGGATGGCGGTGCAGCACGGCGTCCAGCACGGCTTCGTCCTCTTCGGGGGCAAGGGTGCAGGTGGAATAGACCACCTGCCCGCCTGGCTTGACGGCTGCCAGCGCAGAGATCAACATGGCGGTCTGGCGGCGGGCAAGCCCGCTTTGCTCGCGGGCGGAGATCGGGCGCATGGGGTGAGAATCGGTCGAGCGCAGCGATTGCATACTGCACGGAGCATCCAGCAGTACCCGGTCGAATATGGCTGGCAACCAGCGCCCAAATTTTTCGGCCGGGAAGCGCGTCACGGCGCTGTTTAACGCGCCCCAATTTTGCAGCACCAGCCGCAACGCGGTTATACGCTCGGCAGCCGCATCGTTTGCCAGCACCAGACCCTGGTCCAGCACGCGGCTGATCAGGTGGGTGGTCTTGCCGCCGGGGGATGCCGCCAGATCGAGGATCAGCGGGCGGGGAGTATCGTTCAGGTCGAACAATTCTGCCGGCAGCATCGAGGCGGCGTCCTGGATGTAGTAATGTCCCAGGCGGTGCTCCAGCGTCTGACTGATGGGCACGCGCTGTTCGTTCACCTGCCAGCCGGCAGAACAAAAGGGGACTCGATTCAGCCGCCAGCCATAGCGCTGCGCCCAGTCCTCGACCTGCCCCGGCTGGGCTTTGAGCGGGTTGATCCGCAAGGCGGGTTGCAGCGGCTGTGTCAGTTCGTCCAGCAGTGCCGCGTAATCCGGCTCCGCGAGCAATGGTCGCAAACGCTCCAGCGCGGCAGATTGCGCCTGCAAGGCGGGGTTGGCGGGCGGAATGGACTTCTTTTTGCGGGTCATGTTTTTTGGATGCAAAAGACCAATTCGCTGTCAAAACGGATTTCATGCACCTGCCAGGGCTGATCCGCTAGCAGGCTGCTCACCAGGTGGCGCTGGCGCTCCTCCAGGTTACGCGCGCCGCTCAGGCTGTTGACCGGCAGGGAAACCAGCAGCCAGCGCACCCGCAGACTCTGCCAGAACGACAGGCAAGCGCCGCGGCGGCGCTGCTCGAAGCGGTGAGCTTCCTTGAAGAAAAACGCCATGTCCGCCTGGATGGCAGGCGGTTGCACCAGAATATCCTGCTGGTACGCCAGCGGCAGGCGGCCGCTGGCAGCCAGGAATTCGCCGATCAGTTCCACCCGCGCGCGGTGAATATCGTAGGCATGGTATGCCGTGCTGGCTGGCAGGCTCATCCACGGCAGGGCAAAGGGGTGCATTCCGCAGGCTACATCCAGAACGACCTGCGGAACGCCGGTCACTTCCCAGATGCGGGCATAAAATTCCTCCAACAGCGGGATGCGCTCGCGGGTCGAAGCGTGACTATCCAGCATGGCGCGGCAAAAATACGGCACTGCCAGCGGGTTGGGGCTGGCAAAGGCGGCGTGCAGACGTTCGCGGGCGGCGGCGTAATCGGGATCGCCCAGGTAGGGGGCGACAATGTTGTGCAGTTTTTCGCGCACCGCATTGTGTACCTCGCGCGGGCTGCGCTGGCGGACGAGTTCGCGGGTAATCAGGTCGCGCAGCAGCGCTTCGGGCAGCTCGACCGCGCGGTATTTGCGGAGGGCGCGCAGTTCATCCATCCAGGTTTGTATAAGCTCTTCTGAAACGTTGAGCGGTTTATTCATCGTTTGTGGGTGGGTACGGGTTCATCTCGCACTTTTTGGGTGGCATGCTCGAATGCGGCTAATTTTATCCCGATTTGCAGCGCAAAGTTGCTCAACTTTGTGCCTTCCGACTGAGGGCGGACAAAAAACTGTGTATATGGTCGCTTTGCACCCTCTTCCGAATAGTCACAGCGTTGAAAGCCATGCCTTGCCTGCCGGGATGCAGATTACAGCTCGGTCTGGAGATGGAATTAGGCGCGGGATAGCAGGAAGACCAGTTCGCCGGGAAAATCGAAGCGGCGAACCTGCCAGGGTAAATCCCGAATCAATTCGTGAAAGCGGCTCTCGTAATTGCGGCGCATGCCTTTGTCCCATCCACCCAGGCTGTGAGCCGGGAAGGTGACCAGCACGTGTTGCGCCGGCAGTCCCGCCAGCAGCCGGCGACCGAGGCTTTTGTCGAGCTGTTCCAGGCAGGGGATGGTCTTGAGCAGCAAGGCGAGCTGCACCGGTTGATCGGGGAGGCGGGTGCTCAGGTCGCACACCTGCGCGCGGGCGTTGCAGCCGAAGTGATCGAAAAACGCCTGCAAAAAGGTGATCTGGTCGGTGTAGATGTCGCACACCTCGACGCGGACATTGGCGGGCAGGTTCATCCATGGCAGTGCCAGCGGGTTCAGCCCGCAAGCCAGGTCGAGCAGCGAATCCAGCCGGGCGAACTGGGCGAGCAACTCCGCGTAAAAGCGCTCGAAGTACGGCAGGCGTTCGCGGGTGGAGGTGTGCAGCGCCATCATCGCGCGGCAAAAATCGAGCACGGCGGGGTGGTGCAGGTCGTCCGGCAGGGAGGCAAGTTGGGCAGTCCACTGCGGGTAGTCGATTGGCTTGTCCTGATAGGCGCCGCCCACTTGATGCAGTTTGTTGCGCACGGCTTTGACGATCTCGCGTGGGTTGCGGCTAGTGGCGCGCTGCTTTTCGATCAGCGCGCGAATCAAGTCCGGCGCGATGGCGGCATAGCGCGGATTGGCTCGCACGGCATCCAACAGGGATTGAACATCGAGCGGGTCAGCCATGCGGTAGCATGCGAATGCGTTCGGTCAAGTGGGTCATAAAGCGCAGGTTGTGCAGAGTCGCCAGGCGCAGGTAAAGCGCGTCGTTGATCTTGAACAGGTGATGCAGGTATCCCAGACTGTACTGCTGGCAGGTTGGGCAGTCGCACCAGGTTGAAATAGGACGGGCGGCTTTGACATGCCGTTCATCGTTGATGTACAGGTACTTGAGCCAGTCGCCGTTCAAGCCGCCGTCCACGCCGGGCGGCTGGGTGAAGGTGTACAGGCGTCCATGACGCGCGTCGCGGGTGGGCATAGCGCAATCGAAGATGCCGTATCCCAGGCGGTAGCCATTGAGCACATTGTGCGGGTGACCGATTCCCAACGCATGCAGGGTGAACTGTTCTGGCACCAGGCGGCGGGTAAATTCGAGTACTTCCGCCAGCAGGTTGCCCTGCCCGTCCAGCGGCCAGCCGCCGAAGCCAAAGCCGTCGAAGCCCATTTCCAGCAGCGCTTCGGCGCAGCGGCGGCGCAGGTCGAGTTCGCCGCCGCCCTGAATAACAGCGAAGATCAATGGTTTCTGACCGGTGGTCAGTTTCTTTTGTTCCACCAGGCGGTCGTACTCGCGCCGGGCGCGGGTTGCCCAGGCAAGCGTGCGCTGGACGGAGAGTTCCTGTTCGCTGCGCGGGGCGTCCACATGGGTGCAGTCATCCAGGCAGATGACTACGTCCGCTCCGTAGTTGACCTGCAGCTGGATGCTCTTTTCCGGCGTGAGCAAAAACTTGCGCTGGCTGCCTTCTGGCTGGAAGGTGATCCCGCGCTCGTCCATTTTGCCGAATTTGGAGTTTTGGCGAATCAGCGAGTATGCCTGAAAGCCGCCCGAGTCGGTAAAAATGGGCTTGTCCCAGGCGCTCATGCGGTGCAGCCCGCCCAGGGCTTGAATGGTGGTTGAACCGGGACGCTGCATCAGGTGAAAGGCGTTCATCATCACCGCGCGGATGCCGCAGGCAGCCAGGTCGCGTGCATCCACCGTGCGAACCACGCCCAGGGTGGCATCTGGGAGAAAGACGGGAAATTCGAGAGAACCGCGAGTCAGGTTGAGGGACATTAAGATTCGGTTATGGTTTTGGTAACAGACTTCGAAGCCGGAATTGGCAAGGATATGATCTATCATATCATTAGAATGATGTGTGGAAATGAACAATAGGCATGAAATGAAACCCCTTGCGAATACTCATTTTGCATGGTCGGTGTGGGATTTCCGGTAAAATTATTTAGACGGAGATCGAGAGTCTGCGTCTGTGAGACGCCCGCTTTGGAAACGAACCACACTAACAAGGATGTTGACCATGAGCGATGCTAGGCAAAACCACCCCTTTGGGCTGTGGGACAGCCCGATCACCCCGCTGCGCATGGCGCAGCGCACGCGTCTGGAAGATGTCCAATTCACCGCGGATGGCAGCGGATTGATCTGGCTGGAAAGCCGCGGCAGACAGGGCGCGCTGGTCTATCAGCCGCAGGGTGACGCGCGCCGCGACCTGCTCTTCGAGCATTCCGCCCGGGGTGGAGTGGGCTACGGTGGAGGTGAATTTGCCGCGGCCGCGGGGGCGATATACTTCGTCAACCAGGGCAAGGCGTTGATGCGCTATGACCTGTCCAGCGGCGAGGTGCGCGCAATCACGCCTGCCTGGGGGGCGTTCGGTGCGCCAATCCCATCACCGGATGGCCGGTGGGTGGCTTTTGTTCACGAGGACGGTGACCGTTCTGCCCTGGCGCTGGCATACGCGGGCGGCGGGGAGTGGATGCAGCGCCTGGCGCACGGCGCCGATTTTTACATGCAGCCCGCCTGGAACCCGGCAGGCGACCGGCTTGCTTGGGTGGAGTGGGACTTTCCCGACATGCCCTGGGAGGCAACCCGGCTGGTGCTTGCCAGCCTGAGCGGCGACCCGCCGCGCGTGGTCGAGCACCGCGTACTGGCGGGGGCGGACGGGCAGGGAACGTATACTCAGCCGCTATTTTCGCCCGACGGGCGCTGGTTGAGTTACCTGGCGGCGCGGAACGACCCCGCAAGCCTGCGGGGTGAATGGGACGACCTGGTGCTGGTCGATCTGCGCAGCGGCGTGCAGCGGGTGTTGCTGCGCGGAGCCGGTTATCACCTGAGCACGCCCGCCTGGGTGCAAGGGCAGCGCAGCGCAGCCTGGCTGCCCGACAGCCGGCGTATTCTGGTCATTCGCAACGCCGCCGGGATTGCCAGTTTGTGGGAGATCGATATCGAAAGCGGAAACCAGCGGCAAATTCCAACCGGAGCGTACACCTGGCTGCGCCAGTTGAGCATTTCGCCTGCTGGCGGCGCGGCAGCCTTGCTGGCGTCTTCGCCGCGGCACGCTGAGCGCGTGCTGCGTTGGGATGGGAGCGACTGGCGCGCCCTGGCGTATACCGACGCCTGGATGATGCCCGAAGGCTGGTTTGCCCAGCCGCGGGCGGTGGAATGGACCTCGCCCAACGGCAGCCCCGCCTACGGCTGGTTTTATCCGCCACAAAATCCACGCTTCGAGAGCGCAGGCAAGCCGCCGCTGCTCGTCCACGTGCACGGCGGACCGACATCGCAGGCGGTGCTCGACTTCCCGCGCGAAGCGCATTACTTCACCAGCCGCGGCTATGCCTGGCTGGAGGTCAATCACCGCGGCAGCAGCGGGTATGGCCGGATTTACCAAAATGCCTTGAACGGTGGCTGGGGGGAGCTGGATGTAAACGACACGGTCAACGGCGCGCGCCATCTCGCCCGCCAGGGGTGGGTGGACGGCGACCGCATGGCGGTTATCGGCGGCAGCGCGGGCGGCTTTACTGTGCTCAATTGCCTGATCCGCTACCCGGGCGTGTTCAAAGCCGGGATCGCGCTCTACCCGGTGGCAGACCTGGTGGCGCTGGCGCGGGAAACCCACCGCTTCGAACGTCACTACACCGACCGCCTGATCGCTCCTTTTCCGCAGCAGGCCGGGGTGTACCGCAAGCGCTCGCCGCTGTATCAGGCACAGCAGATCCACGATGCGCTGGCCATCTTTCACGGCAGTGACGACAAAGCCGTGCCGCCGGCGCAGTCCGAGGCGCTGGTGGCGCAGCTGCGCAAAAGCGGCGCGCCGCACCTCTTCCAACTCTATCCGGGCGAGGGGCACGGCTTCCGCGCGCCGGAAGTGATCGAAGACCTGTATCGGCAGATCGAGCGCTTTTTGCAGGAGCATGTCCTGTTTGTTTGAGGTTCGGTTTCTTTGCGTTCGTGTTTCTAATCCGATTGATTGTCGAAACGCAGGTTGATTTTAGAAATTATCGTAACTACTCAGCCATGCCCGGCATCGGACGAATTCGACGCTTAAAAATCCAAGAAACCTGCTAAAGCAGGGTCAAATTTTATCCTGTTATACAGTTCCGCCAGCAGCCGGTTGATCTCGCTTGAGGCATGCACGACGGCTTGATCGAGCGGCAGGGGCGTTCGATCGGTTTGTTCGCGCAATTTGAACTCGACGCTGCCGTTTTCAAGCGTGCGCGATGAGACGGTGATGCGCACGGGCAGCCCGATCAGGTCGGCGTCGTTGAATTTGACCCCCGGACTTTCGGCGCGGTCGTCGAACAGCACCTCCAGCCCGGCGGCTTGCAGGTCATTGTACAGGCGTTCGGCATAATCGAGCGGCTGGCTGCTGTGTTTGCCGCCCAACGCCACCAGATGAACCTGGAACGGGGCAACGCTGACCGGCAGTTTCAAGCCTTGCTCGTCGTGGTAGGCTTCGGCAAGGCAGCCGATCAGCCGCCCAACGCCAATCCCGTACGACCCCATGATCACCGGCCTGACCTGCCCGTCCTCGTCCTGGAAGGTGCAGCCCATGGCTTGGGAGTACCAGCTGCCCAATTGAAAAATGTTGCCAACTTCCACCCCGCGCTCGGCGCGCAACGGCGCGGCGCATTGCGGACAGGCATCCCCGGCGCGGGCGGCGGTCAGGTCAGCCACCAGGTTGGCGGTGTAGTCGCGCCCGTAATTGACATTGCGCAGGTGATAATCCGCTTCGTTGGCGCCCGCTACCAGGTTGGTCGAATGCGGAATCAACTCATCGACCACCACCAGCACGCCGCTCAAATCCACCGGCGAGGCAAAACCCGGCACGGCGCCGCTGGCAAGGATCTCGTCCTCGCGGGCGGGGCGCAGATCGCGGGCTTTGAGCGCGTTTGCCAGCTTGGTTTCGTTAAGTTCCGTATCGCCGCGCAGGATGGCCATCACCAGTCGCTCGTACTCTTCGCCGTTGTCGACCAGCCTGGCGGTGATGAAGACCGCTTTGGCGGTCTGGTGTTCGGCAATCCTCAAAAAGTGCGCCAGGTCTTGGATGGTTTTGGTCTGCGGAGTATGCACTTTTTCCAACTCCATCAAGGGTTGCGCCGGTTCGGGCTGTTTGCCAAAGCGGGCAACCTGACGGTTGGCGGCGTAGCCGCATGAAGCGCACAGCAGCAGGGTGTCTTCACCGATGGGATGCAGAAACATGAATTCGTGCGACAATTTGCCGCCCATCATGCCGGTGTCCGAGGCGACGGCGATGACCGGCAAGCCGCAGCGACGAAAGATATTGAAGTACGCCTGGTAATGGGCGCGGTATTGTCGTTCGAGTCCTTCCCAGCCGGCATCCAGGGAGTAGGAATCCTTCATTGTAAATTCACGCACGCGGATCAACCCGGCGCGCGGGCGCGGATCATCGCGGAATTTGGTCTGAATGTGATAGATCAGTCGTGGCAGCTGGCGGTGGGAGCGAATTTCGCGCCGCACCAGGTCGCCGACTGCCTCTTCGTGGGTCATAGCGAGCACCAGATCGCGCTGGTTGCGGTCTTTCAGGCGAGCCATTTCGGAGCCGACCGAGTACCAGCGCCCGGTTTCCTTCCAGATTTCTGCCGGCAGCACCACTGGCATGGATAATTCCTGTCCGCCGATGGCGTTCATTTCGTCGCGCAGAATGGCTTCGATTTTTTGTTGGACGCGTTTACCCAGTGGCAGAATGCTGAAAATACCGGTTGCCATCTGGCGGACGTAACCGGCGCGCACCAGGTGGGCGTAGCCCTCGGATTGTGCTTCGGCTGGGGCTTCCCGCAGGGTTTGGGAGAACAACAAGCTCATTCGCATCGGGATAGACCTCTCTTAATCTTCCCAGTCGTCGGGTTCGAGATGGACATAGGCGCGGTCGACCTCGGGGATGGCTTCCAGGCGGGAAATGATCTCGTCGGTGATGCGGTGCGATTCGGTCAGAGTGGTCCTGCCATCCACGTTGACATGCAGATCAGCCACCAAGCGCGGACCGGTGTATTCGGTCATCAGGTGGTGGACGCGCAGCACGCCGGGCACGGAGCAGGCTTCATTGATGATTTGCTGGCGCAGTTCCTCGGAGGCGCCCGCGCCGGTGAGGAAGTTCAGGTTTTCGCGGGCGGCGGCGAACGCCGCGCGGAAAATCCACAAGGCGACAGCAAAACCGGCGATCGGATCCATCAGCGGGTGAATCAAAGTTGAACCGAAGGCGCCGACGAAGGCGGCGGAGGATGCCAGCACATCGCTCAGGTTGTCCTTGGCGGTGGTGTTGAGGGTCGGGCTGGTCAGGCGGCGGGCGATGCCGCGAATGTACAGAAACATTCCCACCTTGGCGGCCGCGCTGAACAGCAATACCAGGGTCGGTAAACCCGGCTCGACCGCCAGCCCGCCTTCCTGAAAGCGGATGAACGAGGCGCGCAGCGCCGAGTAACCGGCAAACGCCATCGAGAGGGAGACCATCAAGCCAACCAGCGGCTCGAAGCGGCTGTGTCCCTGAGGATGCGACAGGTCCGGTGGGCGTTGGGCAACGTACAGTCCCAGCACCATCAGCAGCGAGTAGAGCACATCCGAGATCGAATTGGCGGCGTCCGAAAAAATGGCAACCGAGCCGCTGAAATACGCCGCCAGGCTCTTGACCACCGCCAGGATGAGATTCCCGGCGAAGGTGACGATCAGGGCGTTGCGGTATAAACCTTTTTCAAGCGGTTGGGGGGTGTAGTCTCGAACCCAGCGCAATGGTATCTCCCGACTTAAGAAAAATCCTCAAAGATGCGGTTGCCGTTCGGACAATTTCGAGCGCACCTTTGAGGCAGGATTCAGACGACAGGATGCAGGCTGAGTGCTCCGCCAACACGGGATAGTTTACCACAATTTACCCGCTTGTTATGGCGGGGTGTCGTTAAGGTTAAGGAGTTTCTTCCAGCAGACGGGTGGTAAAGCTGCCATTTACATCGACTTCCGCCAATACACCGGCTTGCTGCAGCATGTCCGCCAGGGCTTGCCATTGCTCTTCGCTCTGCCAGCCCAGACCGTGCTGGTCGGTATACGCGCTGTGCGCGTCCGCCAGTTCGCTCAACAGCATAAAGCGCATGTGATCCGGGTCGGCTTGCGCGCCGGCGTATTTCATCACAATCTGCACGGCTTCGTCTGGATTTTCTTGGGCGTAGCGGATGCCGTCCAACGCCGCTCTGAGAAAGCGGCGCAGTGCCTCCGGCTGCTCTGCCAGGATGGTTTCGCTGGTCACATAGGTCAGACCGAGGGTAGGGATGCCGTAGTCGGCGGCGTCCCATAAAACCAGGTCGAAGCCCCACGACTGGATCAGGTACGGCTCGTTGGACTTGAAGACCGGGTACACGTCCACCTTGCCTTGGGTGAGGATGCGTGGGTCGAAGCCGACGTTGACCAGCGCGACCTTTCCGGGGTCGGCCCCGGCTGCCTGCAACAGGGCGAACAGGTCGGGCGGCGGGCTGCCTTTGTAGCCCACCTGGCGCTCCTCCCAATCCTTCGGCGTGTACATGTCGGCATCAGCCAGCGCGGCGTATGCCTGCTGCCCGCGCTGGCCGATCAGCGCGATGGAGACCAGCGGCAGACCCGGATCGGCGCGGCGTTGCAGCAGCACGGCGGCATCCTGGGTGGTGACGTGAACCTTGCCGGCTGTCAGCAGCTGCAGGTGTTCGCCCTGCCCGGCGGAATGCTCGATCGTGACCTCCAAACCTTCTCGGGCAAAAAAGCCTTTCTGCGCGGCGACATACGCGCCGACGAACGGCAAACTGGCTTGCGGCTTGTAGCCCGCCATGAAGACCAGCGGAATCGGCGCGGACGTGGCTGGCGGGACGCAGCCAGCCAGCCATAGGATAACAAGCAGCAGGATGGGTAGGGTTTTCATCGGCAACCTTTAGTGTTCGGTATGGTTCTGCCAGAAGATGATCTTGCCTTCCAGCGCGACGGTCAGGCGGTAGAGCAGCATTCCCGTCGCTGCCAGGATGAAGATGGCGGCAAACAGAAACGGCAGGTTGAGGTTGGTGTACGCCAGCCACATGGCGCGCCCCAGCCCGCCTGACGCGCCGGTCCATTCCGCGACCACCGCGCCGATCAATGCCAGCGGCGCGCTGATTTTC
>JBBIQB010000061.1:4839-17295 GCA_037442545.1 Bellilinea sp. | reverse complement strand
ATCTCCTTGCCCGGTCCGTTGAGCAGCAGCGCGCTGGCAAGCAGGATCGCCGCCGTGTTCAGTTCCTGGCTGCGGGCTACCTGTCCTTCTTTGCGCGCATCTTCGAGGCGGCGCGGGGTTGGGGCTTCGGTCTTGTTGCTCATTGGGCTACGGTCCAATCAGGGTGAGCATGCGCGGGGCAATGGCGTGGTACAGGTTGCCGATCACTGGCAGACCAGTCACGAAAACAAATCCCACCGCGACCAGCGAAACAGCGACCTTCACGGGCAAACCGAGAAAGTAAACCTGCACCTGGGGGGCAATGCGCGCCAGCAAACCCAGGGTCAGGTCAGTCAGGAAGAGCGCCGCCAGCACCGGCAGCGCCAGATGCATCCCAGCCAGAATCAATTGCGCTGTGGTGGAGATCAGCGCGTCCATCCGGTCGAGCGGCAGCGGCGCCATCAACGGCAGTACGCTGAAGGTCTTTTGCACTCCCGCCAAAAACAGGTGGTGGCCATCGATCACCAGGAAGTAAACCAAAGCAATGGTGCTGAAGAACTGGTCGAGGGCGGAACCACTTTGGCTGAGGGTTGGGTTGAACAACTGCCCGGAGATAAACCCGCTGCTCAGCCCCATGGCTTCCCCGGCGATTTGCAGCACGGCAAAGGTCAACACAGCAGCGAAACCCGCCAGCGTGCCGATCAACAGCTCGCGCCCAATAGCGATGGCGTACTCCAGCCCGCCCATCGCGGCGGCTTCGGGCGGCAGCGGCTGCCAGGGGAGAAGCACTGCCGTCAGGATCAAACCCAGGCTCAGGCGCACTTGAATCGGCACCAGCTGCCCGCCCAGCACCGGGACGGCAATCATCATCGCCAGGATGCGCGTAAGGGCAAGAAAAAATAGTTGAGCCTGCTCCACAGAAATAATCACAACGGTTCTCTCCCACGGCAGAACTTATCCACAGGATACCGGATTGCGAGCCAGATTTCTGTAAAGGGTGAGTGAAGCCTGGCTAAATATGGCGTAAAAATTGGGGCTTATTCGCGCAACATGGCGCGCCGGATGCGCTCCACCAGCAGGTCTGCCTGGATGGGTTTAACAAAGAAATCCAAGACCCCCAATTCGCGCGCCCGCAGCACGACCTCCGGGAAGGCAAACGCCGAAACGACAAACAGGCGCACAGTCCCAAGCCGGTCGCCGGCGCGCAGTTGTTCCAGCAACTGCAAGCCATTCACCCCAGGCAGAAACAGGTCAACCAGCAATCCGTCCGGGCAATGCTCCGCCAGCATGGCAGGCAGCTGCTCCGCCGCCGGGCATACCAAGACGGTGAAACCCGCGCGCTGCAGCGCCAGGGATGCCAGGTCGCGCTGCAGCGCGTCCGGGATCAAGAGCAAAAGGGTATCCGCCATGTCCGCCGCTCCTCGCCGCTGCTCAGCAAACCGACGCGCCCAGCACATCCTGTATGCGCAACTGGAAGCGCTCGATGTGCGCATTTTCGATGCCCAGAATGGCGTAAATATCCGGGTGAATCACATCGCAGAACAAGCCTTGCTCGCTGCCCTTGACCTGGATAACCAAATAATTGGCTAAATTGACGATGGCGGGCAGCACCGGGTCGGCGTGCGCCAGGGATGGATAATGATGACAGCGGATGGCGTCCACCAGCACGGTCGGAAAGCCCCAGCGCTGGGCAATCAACCCGCCTACCTTGGCGTGATCAACGCCGATCAGTTTATCTTCCACCTGCCACAGGGGAAGTTTATATTTATGCACGTACATGGCAATGTTGGAGTAATCCGTGAGCACGTACTGGTCGAGCAACAGCTTGCCAATGTCGTGCAGCAGCCCGGAAACGTACGCCTCTTCGGGGATGGCGTAATTCAACGCCCGCGCCAGCCATTCGGCAGCCACCGCGGTGCTGATCGAGTGATGCCACAGTTCGCCCGCGCCCAGGCGGTAACCGCTCAAGCGCTGGTTGAGTGGACCAACCGCCACCGAAGCCAGCAGCAGCGATTTGAGTCGCTTAAGCCCGATGCGCACCACCGCGTCGTTGATCGAGGTGCACGAGCGCTCGTACCCCAGGGTAACCGAATTTGCCATTTGCAGCACCAGCGCAGCCAGCGCCTGATCGAGTCCAATGTATTCAGCCACCATGCCCAGGCTGGTATGCGGATTCTCCAATTCCTTTAAAATCCGGGTGACATTGGAGGGGATCGGGCGCAGATGATTGATGGATTTTAGAATGGCATTGACGCGTTGCGATAGCATGGGCGCTTCCTTCCGGGTCAGCCGACCAAACCCGGCAGACTGTTGATCAGATTCGCGGTAAACACGACGATTTGTTGCAGCATCCACGAACCCAGTACCAGTATTACCAGGATAATCCCGATCATTTTCGGAACGAAAGACAAGGTCGGTTCATTGATCTGGGTGGCAGCCTGGATCAGACTGATCAGACTGCCGATCAACAGGCTGACCAGCATAATCGGTCCCCCCAGAATCAACGCCATGATGATGGCATTTTGCGCCAGGGTCAACACATAGGCTTCGTTCATGCGGCATTCACCTCACTGCAAGAAACTCAATGCCAGGCTGCGCACCACCAGGTACCAGCCGTCCACCATGATGAAAAGGAGCAATTTGAAGGGCAGCGCCACCAGCGAGGGCGGCAGCATGATCATGCCCATCGAAAGCAGCACGCTCGAAACGACCAGATCGATGACCAGAAAAGGAATGAAGATGACGAAGCCCATGATAAAGGCGGTGCGCAATTCGGAGATGACGAAAGCGGGGAAGAGCGACACGGTTGGAATATCTTCCAGCGTTTGCGGACGGGCTTGCCCGCTCAGGTCCAGGAAGAGTTGAATATCCTTTTCGCGGGTATGGGTGAACATGAAGTTGCGCAGCGGTTCCGCCGCCAACTTAAACGCAGTTTCCTGATCGATCTGCTCCTGCAAATACGGCTGGATGGCAGTCTGGTCGATTTCGGTGTATACCGGCGCCATGATGAAAAAGGTCAGCAGCAGCGACAGCCCAATCACTACCTGGTTGGGTGGCACCGTCGGCGAGCCAATGGCACTGCGCAGCATAGACAGGACAATGACAATGCGGGTGAAGGAGGTTGCCAGAATGAGAATGGCAGGCGCCAACGAAAGCACCGTCAGCAGCACCAGCAGCTGCACCCCGCTAGCGACCTGCTTGGGCTCGCCCTGCGGATCGACCGTCAGGGTAACACCCGGGGCGGTCAAATTGGGGTCGCCGGCGCAGCCCGCCAGCAGAAACGAGAAGACTGCCAATCCGAGCAGTGCCAGCGAAACCCGGCGGCGGGGCGAGAGGGCGGCAAAGGCACTCTTCACATTCATGGCAGCCTCACGATTTGAACGTCCGGTTGACATTGACCAGCCCCTGCAGCAGGTGGTTAAAATCCGCCCCAACCGGGATCGCCGGCTCCATCTCGTCCGCAGGCGGAAGCTCGACTTCGGAAATCAGGGCAATGCCCTGATCGGTTGCCCCGACCAGAAATTGCTGCCCGCCAATGCGCACCAGGTGCAATGCCTGTTTGGGCGAAAGCCGCACCGATTCGACCAGACTCATTTGCCCGCCGCGCTTAAGGTGGCGCGAATTGCGCGCCCAGCGCATTGCCAGCACGCCGCCGCCAACGATCAATAGCAGCACGCCAGCCAGTTTGACAAGGACGCCGATAAAATACAAAGGGGACGAGTCCGCGGCTGCGCCATTGGGCGGCGGGCTGCCGCCGGCAATTGCCAGTGCCAGGCACGCCAGCAGGCTGAATCCCAGCAAGCCAGCCCGGATCTTTTGCTTGCGGCTGGCGCTGCGATATGCGTTCACCAGGCGGTCGAGCAGGTTTTCCATCAGGCGGCGCTCTTTCGATTTTCGGGCGAGATGACCTCGGTAATACGCACGCCAAACTTATCGTCCACCACCACCACTTCGCCGCGCGCGATCAGCAGATCATTGACGAATACGTCCACCGGGTCGCCTGCCAGGCGGTCGAGCTCGACAACCGAGCCGTTTTGCAATTCCAGCACCTGCTGCAGCGACATGCGCGAGCGACCCAGTTCAACCGTCACTTTGAGCATCACATCCATGAACAGGTTGATATTGTTGCTCTCTTTGACAGGGGACTTGACCGCGCCGGCGGCAGGGCGCACGGCTGTGGCAGCGGTTTCGAAGGTTACTTCACTGGACTGGTTATTCATGGTTTACCTCACAAGTTCATCTACCGGCTGGCGGATAACACCGCTGATTTGAATGGCAATATAGCGACCGCTGCGCCCCACCCGACCCAGGTAGCGTTTCTTGCGCGCCACCTGTACCACCAGCGGTTCGCGGATGGAAGTATCCAGCTGGATCACGTCGCCGGCACTCAACTGCAGGATCTCGCGCAAATGCAGTTCGGCGCTGCCCAGCATCACGTTGATCGGCAGCATCACCCGCTGCATATTTTGCAGCACTTTCTCGCGGGTGGCGTAGTCCTGCTGCTGCTCTTTGCGCCCTGAAATCCAAATGTGCGGGTTGAGCACATTGGCAATCGGCTTGAGCGTGTTGAAGGGAATGAACAGGCTCATCGTGCCGGTGGTGCCCTGAATATTCAATTCAAAGGTCAACAACATCACCCGTCCGTTGCCCATGATCATCTGCACCCAGTGCTGGTTGGTGGTCGAATCTTCCAGGGTCGGCTCGACCGAGACCACCTTGCTCCAGGCGGCTTTGATGTCGCCGAGCATGTGTTCGACCAACCCGCGCAGCAGCGACTGGTCGATCTCGGTCAGCTGGCGGTCCTGGTAGCGCCCCTCGATCTTGCCGCCCAGGCGCTGTTCAAGGATCAGGTAACTGATGTTGGGACTCATGGTGATCACCACCTGGCTGGGCAGCGGCGCCAGGTTGATCATGTGAAAAAGCGAGTTGGGCGGAAAATCTTTGAGGAAATCGTGAAAGCGCCCCTGTTCGGTATGCACCAGGCGCGGGCGCAGGTTGGTGCGCAGAAAGGTTGGCAGCGATGTAGTCAAGCGTTCGGTTAGGTCCTCGTGCACCAGTTCCACCGCGCGCATCTGCTCCTTGGAGAAGCGGTCCGGCGACCAAAAATTATAGGTGGTGACCTTTCGATTATCGCTGTCTTCACTGCGTGCGCGCTGTTCACCGCCCTGATTGATCAGTTCGGCGAGATTGACGCTCTCCTGACCGTCTTTCTGGTCAATTTCGATCGCGCCATTCAGCAAGGCATCGATTTCGGATTGGGATAACATGGCTTATTGCACCACAAATTCGGTGAAGTAGACCGAGAGCAGTTTAAACTCCGGCATTCGCTGGCTGATTACCTGGATCAATTCCAGGCGCAACCGCTCTTTGCCTTCGGCGGTATACAAGTCCTCGAAGGTCTTGGTCGAAAGCAGGGTAATGACCACATCGTCCATCATCGGCATGCGCGCCTGAATTTTGGCTTGGAATGGGTCGCCTCCCCCCGACTTTTCGTCCGCTTTTTTATCCTTGCTGTAGCTGTCGCCCTCGGCGCTGGCGGTATCTTGCGGGGCAAATTCCAGCACCACCGTCAGGCGAATGTATTTGCGCCCGCTGGGGTCTGCCAGATTGATGATCTTGGTGGACATGTTGATCATGACACCCTCGCCAGGTTGATAGACGTGCGGGGTGGGGGTTGGCTCGATGGTGGGCGAAGTCATCGCGGCGGGCAGCGCCGAGCGCGAATAATCGTACACCAGGTGGAAGGGCTTGGGAAAGTCGTCCGGCGCGAACATGATGTACGCCGTCGCCAGCGAGATCAAGGCGATGACCGTCACCACCACGAAGGTCATCACTTTGGTTGCAATGTTCAATATACTCATAACTTTACTCATTGACTACACTCCACATATCAGGGCTGCGGGGCAACGTTGAGGTCTTCGCTCCCAATAATGTTGCTTTCGACCGGATAGACAATGATGATGTCCACCCGGCTGTTCAAGGCGCGGTGGGCAGGGGTATCATTGGGAAAAACCGGGTCGAATTCCGCCCGCCCAGTAATGATCAGCCGCTGCGGGGCAATGCCGTTTTGGATGAGAAAGTTGCCCACTGCCATCGCCCGCGCCAGGGATAACTCCCAGTTATTGTTGTAGATGGAATTGACAGGCAGCGAGTTATCGGTGTGTCCGACCAGACGAATGGCATTGTCGATCGGGCGCACCATCTCCACGATGGTTTTCAGCACCGACACTGCCGAGGGGGATAGTTCCGCCCTGCCCGGCTCGAAAACCAGTTTTTCACTCAGCGAAATCAACACGCCTTCGATATTGGTCTGCACGCTGACCTCGTTACCGAAGGGCGACGAGGAGAGCATCTGGGTCAGCTGCCCGGCGACCTCCTCGGACTTGGGCGGGGCTTCGGGAATGCCCGGCACAACGATGGGCTTGGGCTGCCCGTTCTCGACGGTTCCGCCGCTTTGATTGATCTGTACATCGACCACCCGCGCCGCGCCGCCCAGGGAAAACGCCGCGCGCATACTGTCTGCCAGCCGCTTGTATTTTTCGACGTCGATCTGACCCATTGAGTACAAAACAACGAACAAGACCATCAACAGGGTAATGAAGTCCGCATAACTGACCAGCCAGCGTTCACTGCTTTCACCGCCTTCGCCGCCGCCACCGCCGTGTGCCATGACTTACGCTCCTGCTTCTTTGGCTGCCGCCGCTTTTTTGGCAGGTTTGGCAGCCGCTTTATCGTCCTCACCCTTGACCGCCGAAGGCGGCAGATAGGCGTTCAATTTTTCGCGCACGATGCGCGGGTTTTCCCCCGCCTGAATGGCGAGAATGCCTTCCAGCAGCATGTAGCGCATGTGGGCTTCTTCATCGCTCTTCGTCTTCAATTTCGCGCCAATCGGCAGAAACATCAGGTTGGCGCTCAACAAGCCCCACAGGGTGGCGAGGAACGCGCCGGCGATGGATTTCGCCAGTTTGTTGGGGTCATCCAGCGATTGCAGCACCGCGATCAGCCCCATAACCGTACCGATGATGCCGAAAGTCGGCGCGAACCCGCCCGCGGCGGAGAAAAAACTATATCCCGCGCGGTGGCGGGTTTGCATTTGCTGAATGTTGATTTCCATGATCGAGCGCACCTGGGCTGGATCGACGCCGTCCACCACCATCATGATCCCTTTTTGCAGGAATTTGTCGGTGATCTTCTTGCTGTCCTCCTCCAGCGCCAGTAAACCGTCGCGCCGGGCGCGGTCTGCCATTTTAACCAATAACTCGATCAATTCATGCTCGTTGGTCTTTGAGCCCAACACCGCTTTGATAACCAGCGTGGGCAGTTTGATGACGACCTGCATGGATGTGGTAATGGTTGTTGCCAGGATGGCGCCCACCGCGGTAATCAGGATAGCTGACGGGTGGGCAAACAATTCCGCCGGGGTACCGCCATCCATGATCATCACCACGATGACCACCACAATTGCGCCAATCAAACCAATGATTGTTGCCAGATCCATAATCCGTACCTCGCTTTATAGCTGCTGTGCGAAAAAGGCGTTAAGAGGGTTGTGGATGCGCTGGCGATATTCAATGTACCGCTCGCAGATCTGTTCGGGAGATTCCTTGACCACCAGCTTCTTTTCGTTGACCAGGGTAATCACCGAGTCGGGTGTTTTTTCCACGCTCTGGATCAGTTCCGGGTTAAGGTAAAAGTGACTTCCGTTCAGGCGGGTCAGTTGAATCACCAGATAGCCCTTTCCACGATTTAACAAAAGATTGGGTAGTGTTTTCTCCCACGCAAGACTCTAACATAACCGGATTTGCGAATACATAAACGCGCCGTGAAAGCGCTGTAAAGAAAATCTAAAAAATTCCTGGCTGCCGGACATCACCTTACACTATTAATTGATCACCCAATTGGCGCATATTCGCGGGAATGCAACGGTATAATTAATCAATCACCTTCCCTGGCGGAAGGATGAAAACCCGGCATTAACTGGATGGACAGATTTCCAATTCCAACGGTAGCAGCGAATTTTCAGGCACTATGGAAGCTCTTAAGACACCCTATCGGGTTTTGATTTTGGATGATGACCAGGCACTGGGCAGCATGCTGCAGGAATTTATAACCCGCACCTGCCAGTGCCAGGTGGTGTACGTCTCCCACCCCGACGACCTGTGGACGCTGCTGCAAGAGCAAACCTTCGACGCGCTGTTCCTGGATTACAAATTACCCGGAACCAATGGGCTGGAAATGCTCGAAGCACTGGCAGCCCGCCCGCAGCACCGCTTGATGCCCACCATCATGATGACCGGCGAGGGCAGCGAAACCATCGCCGCGCGCGCCATCCAGGCTGGCGCGCTGGATTACCTGGTAAAAACCGATCTGGATTTTTCCTTGCTACCCGCGCTGGTCGAAAAAGCCTTCCAGCGCCGCGCCATCGAGCAAGCCATTATCGACGCCCAGCACAAGGTTCAATACCAGGCAATGCTGCTCAACAACGTGCGCGATGCGATCATCGTCTGGGGGATGGATAACACCATTACCTATTGGAACCAGGCAGCCGAACGCTTATTTGACATCCCTGCCGAAACGATGATCGGAAAACCGGTCTTCGAGGCGTATTTCTCCCTTTTCGAACAGCCGCCGCGGCGCGGCGCAAGCGAGGAGAGCGTTACCCTGCTCGGCGACCGGCGTTTCAATCACCCCACCCGCGGCGCGGTGTGGATCAGTTCACAAATCAGCCGTATGTACGACGGGCAAAACGAGCGCAAGCCGCTCGGCAGCATGGACGTGGTGCGCGACATTACCCTATTCAAGATGGAACAGGAATCGCTCGCCCGCAGCCAGCATTTCGTCCGCCGGATTCTGGAGACCATCCCGCACATCATCTATATCCTCAATCTGAGGGAACGCCGGTTCCGCTACATTAGCCCCAAGGCAGAGGAGATGCTTGGGCTGCGCATGGCGGAAATCCAGGAAACCCTTTCGGATGATTTTTTCTCGCGCATTCACCCGCAAGACGTGGAACAAGTCACCAGCCATTACCAGCAAATGCTGCGCCAACCGCCGGCAGCGCCCGTTATTAGCGAATACCGCCTGCAGCTGCCTTCGGGGGAATGGCGCTGGCTGCGTACTGTCGAAACGGTATTTTCCTACAATGGGGTCGGCAATCCGGTCGAGATCATCGGGGTATGCGAAGACATCACCACCCGCAAGGGGATGGAAGATCAATTAAGCGCTTCCCAATTGTACGTCACCCAGACCGCGCGCATGGCAGCCATCGGGCAGCTGGCATCCAGCGTTGCCCACCAGATCAGCAACCCGCTGACCACCATCATCGCTGACGCTCAACTCCTGCTGCGCGGCGCGTTTACCCCCGAAGAAACCGAAGAATCGCTGCGCGCGATACAAGCCGCCGGCTGGCGGATGCAAGAAGTGATCGATCTGCTGATGAAGTTCTCGCAACCTGCTACAAACGCAAAACAATTCATTTCGATTAATGCTACTATCAACAGGGCAATCCTGTTGGCAGGCTCCCATCTACACTCGGCGCAGATCAACCTGCAAATCGATCTCAGTGAGCCCTCACCAATGGTAGAAGGGTATGAACAGCGGCTGGTGGATTTATGGGTAAACCTTCTCCTCGCTGAACACTCCACCGATGAGGACATTTCACCCAAGAATATCTGGATCCAATCGCATCTTGCGGAAGGGGGAAGTGTGGAAGTGGTCATCTCGGACGACGGCGAACGCATACCCCCCGACCAGCTGGAAACCATTTTCGAGCCCCAGTTGATTCCGCGCGGAATTGGGCGCGGCAATGGAATTGAACTGAGCCTGTGCCGGGAAATTGTCCGCCAGCACGATGGAAGCATCCAGGTGACCAGCGAAGCAGGAAAGACCACATTCCGAATTTGCTTACCAACAGGAGCGGAAGGAAATGGACAGCAAGAAGATTCTGATCATTGAGGACGATGACATTGTCGCGCGTACCATCGAACGCTGCCTGCGCGGCGGCGACTACCGCGTGATGCTCGCCAGCAGCGGCGTGGACGGCTTGCAGGCTGCCCGGCGGGACGTGCCCGACCTGATCATTCTGGACGTGATCATGCCCGGCATGGACGGCTACACCGTTTGCAAGGAAATGCGCAAAGACTCGCTGTTGAGCGAGGTGCCCATCCTATTCCTGACCGCTAAAACCAAGGACGATGATAAAATCACCGGTCTGGCTGCCGGGGCGGACGATTACCTGGGCAAACCGTTCAATGTGGACGAGTTGTTGCTGCGCATCAAGGCCATTTTGCGCCGCACCCAGCGCATGAAACAGGAGAGCGCTCCTGCTCCCGTCTCCCCGGCTGCCGCGGAAACCGCCAGCGGTAGGAAAAAAACCGAGCGAATCATCTGCATGGGGGCGTACACGCTCAATACGCGCTCGTTCGAATTCCACAGCCCGCAAACCGGCACGTTCCGCCTTACGCCGGTGCAGTACGATTTACTCTATCACCTGATGACCCACCCAGGCGAGATCTTTTCACCCAACCGCCTGTTGGACGAGGTGTGGGATTATCCCAGCGATGCCGGCAGCCCCGACCTGGTGCGCGTGCACATCAAGAACTTACGCGAGCGCATCGAAGTCGACCCCAAAAACCCGGCTTTCATCCAGACCGTACCCGGATACGGCTACACGATTGCCGCCCAGGAAGAAGGCTAAACACCAACCCGGACCACCATGCAAGCACAGGATTTATCGGTTTTAACCCCGCGGGAATGGCAGGGCATCGAAGAAATGTACGATGCCATGTGCGAAGACGTCACATTTGAAAAACGGCTGATCCTCGCGCTCAAGATATTGTTAAAAACCGCCGGGCGCAGCCAAGGTGCGGCATGGCTGTTTGCGCCATACGAACTGTGGCTGGGGGTGCATGTTCCCGATTACTGGGAAAACCAACTGCGCAATCAAAACGGGATGCTGGCTTTCCTGACCCACAAAGCTGCCCAAACCGGTCAACCCATTCTGGAAACCGGCAGCCCCGACATCGGCGCGGTGTTCCCGTTGCGCCACCACGATCTCACCCCAGGTGTGTTGATTTTACCCCGCAACGAGGACGACAAAGTGGACATCGCCTACTGGCAGGCGCTGATCCGCCCATTTGCGCGTCTGATCGCGACCCAACCCAACTCGGCGCAGGATGATGATTACCGCCTGGTATTGCAGGTGCACGACTTCCTCGATCAGATCCGCCAGCAACGGCAGCAGGATATTCATCATACCGCCGCCCAGGTATCGATGATGGCGCGCAATCTTGTATTGGCAGAGGACGCCGCGCTGATCCTGCTGGACAGCAGCCACCCTCTGCTGGCGATCAAGAAGCGCCTGGGGTTTGGCGGCGGCTGGAGCGGGCAAATCAGTCTGCAATTGGAAAACAGCCTGACCCACCAGGCGCTGCAAAACCGGCAGATGCTGCACGGCAAACCCAACGGCAAAATCAGCCTGCATTCGGATATCGATACCCTGCCCGATGTGCTGGTCGAAAGCCTGATCTGCGCGCCGTTGATTGCCGGGGACGCCCTGCTGGGTGTGCTGCAACTGATCAACCCGCGCCGTGACCTAAAAAACCGCCTGGTGCATTCCAGCCTGGGCTTGCTGGTAAATGCACTGGCAAACGCGCTGGTTGCCGACCAGCAGCAAACACGCCTGAAAGTCACCAACGCAGAAATGGAAGCCCACCTGTGGGAAATCACCAAGTCGCGCGATACGTTGCGTGCGCTGTTCGACAGTATTCCTTCATCCATCTATATCATCGACCGCACCTACCGCATCATGGCAATCAACCTGCCGCGCAGTCTGCGCGCCAACAGCGAGCCGCGCACTTTGGTGGGGCGCAAATGTTTCGAAGTGCTGTTCAACCGCAGCGAGATCTGCCCCGGCTGCCGGGTGATGGAAACCTTTAACCAGGCGGTGACCACCACACGCTGGATCCACGAGTGGCTGGAGGGCGAGCGCTTCATCGATTGGGAAGTAACCAGTTACCCGATCCAGGAAAAAACCAACCTGCCTCACCAGGCAATCCTATTCGAGCAGGACGTGACCGAAAAACGCAGCTTGGAAGCCAACCTGATCCAGTCCGAAAAATTAGCCGCGGTCGGGCAGCTGGCTGCCGGTATTGCCCATGAGATCAACAACCCGCTGGCGGCGATCATCGCCAATACGCAGATCTTGCGGCGCGAACTGATCAGCGATTCGCCGGATTTCATGGAAACCCTGCACCTGATCGAAACCGCCGGCCTGCGGGCTGCCAATGTGGTCAGCGGCTTGCTGGGCATTTCGCGCAAGGAAAACAAGTACGAGTTCGAAAACCTTTCACTTAACGAAAGCATCCGCAGCGCGCTTTCGCTGGTCAATCACGATCTGGTGCGCCGCTCGATTACCATCGAACTGCATCTGCAGCAAGACATGCCCGAAATCAGCGCCAGCAAGATCCACCTGCAAAG
>JBBIQB010000061.1:838-4827 GCA_037442545.1 Bellilinea sp. | reverse complement strand
CCTGCTGGTCAACAGCATGGACGCCATCGATAAGGACAACGGGCGCATCGCCATCACCACCCGCTACACCGATCGCCAGTTCCTGGTGACCTTCGAGGACAACGGCAAAGGCATCCCGGTGGAGTATCTCAACCGCATTTTCGAGCCTTTCTTCACCACCAAAGCCGCCGGACGCGGCACAGGGTTGGGGCTGGCGGTCACCCAGCGGGTGATCAAGGAACACCAGGGGGATATCCGCATCGAAAGCCACCCCGGACAGGGAGTAAAGATCAGCATCAGCCTGCCGGAGATTGAGCGCGGCTGATTTCAGGACAGGCTGCGCGCCAGGCGAAAGCCGATCAGCGGCGAGAGGTGGGTGGCTGCCATGCCTTCGCGGGCGGAGCAACGCGCCAGTTTGCGCGTGTAGTACCACGCCCCGCCGCGGATAACGTAGCGCCCGTCGCTACGCTGCTCCTCGCGGCCGTCATCCGCCCGGTAAGGATACGGCATGTAAAGACTGCTCGTCCACTCCCAAACATTGCCAACCATATCGGCTGCGCCGCACGGACTGTCCCCGCCGGGCGAGTAGCATCCGACCGGGGTGGCTGACTTTTTGGCGCTCTCGGACGTGTTGCAGCGCCATGGGTCGAAGATGTTACCCCACGGGTAGATGCGCCCGTCCTCACCGCGGGCTGCGCGCTCCCATTCGGCTTCGCTGGGCAGGCGAAACGCGTTCCCACTCAGCCGGTTAAGCCACTCGATGTATGCCATCGCATCCAGCCTGGAAATGCCAACAATTGGATGCAGCGCCTCCTCTAGTGGGTAACGAAAACCGCTCCAACCTTTGGGCAGGCGGTGGCCGGAATCCTGAATGAACAGATGATATTCCAGGTTGGTGACGGTATATTGGGCAATCTCGAAGGCGTCCAGCGTAAGCATGTGCTGGGGTTGTTCCGCGTCGAACAGGTCATTGTCGAACCATTCGTACGCCCAGTCGGATTCCTTGATTTGCAGGCGTTTGATGTCCTCGTCGCTGGTGCCCATCAGAAATTCCCCCGCCGGGATGGGGATCATCACCGGCAGGCGCATACGGCTGGCGGACGAGCCCGCCCACTGCGCATCTTTTGGGTATGTCCCCTGTGCTGCCATTAAACCACCTCCTCGGCGACGGGCTGCAATACCCGCACAATCTTATCCAGGTTTTCCGCCGCGTCCTGGCTGAGCGCGTGCAGGTAGGCGGCGCCGCTCGCGCGGCGTTGGGCGGTATCAATGCGGCTCGCCAGCGCCAGGATAGCTTCCGCCCAGGCGTCCGGGCTGTTATCCACCAGGATGCCGTACGAAACCATTGACTGGTAACAGTGCAGGTTGCTGGCAATCCACGGGATTTTCATTGCCATGTATTCCAGCACGCGCAGCGGACTCTGGCGGCGCTCAAAATCACCCGCCGCCGCTGCCAGCCCAATGTCCACCCCAGCCAGCACGCCAGGCAAAGCAACATGCGGCACAGGCGCGATGATCGTCTTTCGCCACTCCGGCAGCTGCGGAAAAGGATCGCCGGGTATTTCTGCGTCCCCCGCCAGCAGCAGGTGCAGGCGGTCGCAGCGTTCGGCTGCCTGCTGCAGCCCTTCCAACACCCCGCTTGCCCGCAGGCTGGAGGGCGTCATGCCGCTATAATTTATGCCAACCCGGATGCGGACTTCATCCCGCGCCGGACGCACCACCAGGTATTCGTTTATATTGAGAAAATCCGGCACGATCGACACCCGTCCGTAGGCGAACAGGTCGTGCGCCAGGCTGGGGGTGGGCACCAGAACTGCATCCACCATTTTCATCAGCCACTTCAACTGGTCGAGCGGCGGTGGAGAGATAGGCTGACGGCCGTTTTGCAGGCTTTCCGGCAGGATACCGCGCTTCCAGAAATCGAAGCCCGCCCGGTCGGGTTCGATGAACTCGATGGCGGCATCCACATCCACCAGAATGCGCTTGCCGCGGGCGTGCCAGCGCGCGATCGAAGCCAGACTGGCTTCATACAGGTAGCGGTGCAGGACAATAACATCGGCAGCCTGGCAGAGTTCCTGCGCCTGAGGGGTGTTATGCATAAAGTATTCCAGGGGGAGCAGCGCGGCTTTATGCATGCCGCAATCCTGCAAGGCGGCTGCCGGGTTGTGGCAGCGGATGTGAACGCGGCAGCGGTCTTCGGGTAGGGTGGAATGGACAAAAACAATATTCAAGATCGCCGCCTCTCCTCGTTCCTCGTCACAGTTCCTGCGCGCCAATGCGCTTGCCCACCACGCTTTGAATGGCGCGCAGCCATAAATACGATACCTCGTTCATTTCGCGGGTGAGCGCCATCTGCCGTCCGAGCATCCCCAGCGCCTGGCGCTGTTCGCGGTCGAGCACCATCTCGCGCAGCTGCACATGCCATTCGTCCACGTTCGCCGCCAGCAGGCCGCCTGCGCTCCAGCGGCGGAAGGGCGCTGCCGGGCTGCCCACCCAGGGAATACCCTTGATGCCGGCTTCGATGAGTACCCCGTCGGAGATCGAATCGTTGTAGGGGTGGTTGTGCAGTGGTGCCATGAAAATATCCACCTGGTCGAGCAGGAAAGGGTACTCCTCCGCGCCGGTCAACGGCAGGTACATGCGCCGGTTTTCGGGGATGATGTCGAACAAGCGGTAGGCTTCGAAATCGCCAATGATCACCAGGCGGGTTTGCTGAAATTCGCGCATCACCCGCACCACCGCGCGGCGGATGGTCGCCAGGTCCTGGCTCTGGCTGGGATTGGCGACCCAGCCGAGGTTGATCGTATCGCGCGGCGGGCTTTCGTGCAGCCAGATGAAGTTGGTGCGCGACCAGCCGTCGGGGATGAATTCCGCCGGGCGCCCCGCGCTGTGCAGCGATTGGGCGTGCAGCGGAGAGGGCACGCTGATCAGGTCCGCCATCAACAGCGCGGCGGCATAGGCTTTGCCGCGCGCCGGCGTGCCCAGTCCAAACTGGGGATACAAGGGATCGTTGACCGGCAGCAGTTCGAAATCGGTTTCCAGGTCAACAATCAGCGGCACGCCGCGGCTGGTCAGGCGGGCAATGCCTTCCAGCGCTTCCGGCTGCAGGTGCGGGTTGGCGGCGATGATCACATCCGGCTGGATGCCTTCCGCCAGGCAGTCATCCAGCCTGGAAAAGACGGCGCAGCCGCCCTGGCGCAAGGCGCATTCGAGCAGACCAACGCGGTTGGAGCGCCCAAAGGGCTGCCCGTTGAGCAAAACAACATTCCACCCGCGCCCGGTAAAGGGCTGGGCAATCTCCACCGCCGCGCTCTGCCCGTTTTGGCGGTGTTCGACCTGCGCCTGAATGCTGGCTTGCAGGCTGCGCAGCCCGGCTTCGATTTCCACCTTGCCATCGGCGCGCGCCTGGCGGATGTTGATTTCCAGCAGGGCGGGCAAAATTTCGTCGATTTCGTCCAGCCGCTCGGCAATCTCCTTTGCCGGGTTTTCGGAATGTAAAATGCCGATCAATACGCCGGCGGCGCGGTTCAATTCCTCCTCGCTGATCCCGTTCGTCCTGCCGGTCAGGCGCTGGAGCAAGCGTCCAACGGCTGCCGGGTCGGTGGGCAGCGGTTCGCCGGTTGTCTCCCAGGATTGGCTCCACGCCAGTTCGATCTGCTGGCGCAGCACCGGATTATGCGGATCCAGCCACAAGGCGCGTTCGTACAGCCGCCGGGCGCTGCCGCCATCGCCGCCTGTCAGGTACAGGTTGCCCAGCGCCACCAGTGAATCCACGTCGTCGGGGTAATCCTGCAAAATGGCGTTGAACAGGCGCACCGCCTCTTCGATTCGGTGTTCATCCAGGTAGGTTCGCCCCAACATTTTGCGCACTTTTAAATCCGGGGCAGCCACAAGGGTAGAAGCCACCATATCACTCCTTACCGTTCCATATCATCATAATATCGGGCAGCCCTGCTCTGCGGGCTACACTCCTATCTTACTGTGTCCGCTGCCCACGACCAATAAAAGTG